>NZ_AP019007.1:2877804-3197560 GCF_009176645.1 Enterobacter oligotrophicus | reverse complement strand
GATCAGTAACGTCTCTGCCACTCCGCATCACTCATCAGGGTATCTTTCTGCCCCATGAAGTAGCGATAGTAGGCATCATACGCCAGCACGTTCTTCACATAGCCGCGCGTTTCCGAAAACGGAATGCTCTCGACAAACGCCACCGCGTCGATGCGTCCGGCGCTGTTGCCAAGCCAGGTGCGCACGCGACCAGGCCCTGCGTTATACGCTGCCGACGCGAAGATGCGGTTATTGCCGAACTGCTGATAAACATACTGCAGGTAGCTGGTGCCAATGTTGATGTTGGTGTCCGGGTCCAGAAGCTGCGAAGGGCTGCTGTAACCAGGAATATTAAACATCTTCACCGTGTGCGTCGCCGTACCCGGCATAATTTGCATCAGACCGCTGGCCCCCACCGGTGAACGCACTTTCGGGTTCCAGGCACTCTCCTGGCGGGCAATCGCCATGGCGTAGCTTTGCGGGATATCTTTGCCGCGGGTATAGCGTCCGAAGAGATCGTTGTAAGCCAGCGGGAAACGCTCCTCAAGGTGATCCCACAGCTTACCGGCGATCGTCGCCTGCACGCTCAGATCCCACCAGTGGTTATCAAACGCGTAGCGGGCAAGCTGGGCTTTCTCGTCAGTGGTGCGGCTGGTGACCAGATTGGCCCACTCGCTGCGCGCAGTATTATCCAGGTTCCAGTACATCAGCTCGCGCACGCGCGCCATTTCGGGCCCCTGCGTCAGCGCCGGGCTAGCGTTGGCTGGCGCTTTGTCGATCTTCAGAGTGTACTCCTCACCCAGCCGTTGCGCTGCTGCCATCGGGTAGAACCCACGCTGCTGCATCAGCGAATGGAGGATCTCTTTCGCTTCATCCTCGCGTCCCCGCTCCATCAGCAGATCGGCCTGCCAGTAGCGCCATTCATCTTTCTCTTTGGCATCCATTGGCAGGCGCGCAAGCCAGGTATTCAGCCCACGACGATCGCCCGTACCGAGTGCCATACGCACGCGACGTTCCACCAGCGAAGTCGAGTTTGAACGCATAATTGCATCGTCACGCCAGCGGGCCTGTTCGTCGGTCACATCCGTGCCCATCAGCCGCCACGCCACAATATCGCGCAGTTCCTGAGTTTGATCGTCATTGAGCTGCTGCGCCTGCACCAGCTGCGGGATCATCAGCCGTGCGTTTTCCACATCGTCACGCGCCACGCTGGAGAAGGCGACTGCCGCCATCTGGCGGGTGAAATCGGTAGCGCCCGTGGAGCGGGCAAAGGTCAGCACGGTATTCGGATCGTTAGCCAGCTGGATAACGGCCGTTGAGATGGTCTGATAATCCGGCGGCATTTGCCCCGCCAGCACGGTGACCAGCCGCGTATTCCCGGCCTTCATCGCCAGACGAATACGTTCAAGGTAGGCCAGCGGATCTTGCTTGCCGGACGCGCGCCATGCGCCAAAGAGCGGATCACAGGCATTGGGTTGGCTTTTGCCCGTCAGCCACAGATCTTTCGCTCCCGCCCAGGCTTCATCCTGCTGACCGGTAGCCCATTTTGCATAGTAGTAATTACACTGCGCCTCGGTGGTGCCCGGTTTTTCCGGACTGAAGGCCAACAGGCCGCGCCAGTCTTCGCGGCGCGCCAGCTCATTCACAAAACGAGACTGCAGGGTTCGCGCTGGCGGCAGGGTCGGGTTCGCCTGAATAAAATGATTAACAGTGACCGTCGGCTGGTTCATCAGATCGTCGGTTATCTGGCGATACTCCAGATACGGATACAGTGGATAGTCCTTCAGCGTCGGCATCAGCGCCTGCACGGTATCCATCTGCTTGTTGTCCCACGCCTGCTTGATTTGCGCGTAGCGGTTACGTTGTTCGTCCAGTGAATCAGCACGCGCCGCCTGGCTTACCGCCATCACGCATACGCTGGCAGCCAGCAGACGCCAGACCACCCGTTTGGCTTTTTCCACAAGCTCTTCCTCATTGTTTTTTCGTCAATTGCAGCGTCTTGCCACGTCAAAGTCTAATCAACTTATGCTAACCAGGCATCCGGCAACGCGCCACGTCATGGACACTTTTTTACCTTTCTTGCGCGTTTTAACACTCCCGACGTTCCTGGCTGGGATTAGGGCAGGAAAAAGGCTACACTTCGGGGCTGTTAACTATTTTCATCACGATAAAAGAGGCGAAGTCCAACGTGGCTCAATTCGTTTATACCATGCATCGTGTCGGCAAAGTGGTTCCGCCGAAACGTCATATTCTTAAAAATATCTCGCTGAGCTTCTTCCCTGGCGCAAAAATCGGTGTTCTGGGTCTCAACGGTGCCGGTAAGTCCACCCTGCTGCGCATCATGGCCGGCATCGATACAGACATCGAAGGTGAAGCCCGTCCGCAGCCTGGCATCAAAATTGGTTACCTGCCGCAGGAACCGCAGCTGAACCCGGAACACACCGTGCGTGAGTCCGTCGAAGAAGCGGTTTCTGAAGTGGTTAACGCGCTGAAAGGTCTGGATGAAGTGTATGCCAAATACGCCGAGCCGGACGCGGACTTCGACAAACTGGCCGCTCAGCAAGGCAAATATGAAGAGATTATCCAGGCACACGACGGTCACAACCTGAACGTGCAGCTGGAGCGCGCGGCTGACGCCCTGCGTCTGCCAGACTGGGATGCGAAAATCGCAAACCTCTCCGGTGGTGAACGCCGTCGCGTGGCGCTGTGCCGTCTGCTGCTGGAAAAACCAGACATGCTGCTGCTCGACGAACCGACTAACCACCTGGATGCAGAATCCGTGGCCTGGCTGGAACGCTTCCTGCACGACTTCGAAGGCACCGTGGTGGCAATCACCCACGACCGTTACTTCCTCGACAACGTCGCTGGCTGGATACTGGAGCTAGACCGCGGTGAAGGGATTCCGTGGGAAGGTAACTACTCTTCCTGGCTGGAGCAGAAAGATCAGCGTCTGGCGCAGGAAGCCTCTCAGGAAGCGGCGCGTCGTAAGTCGATTGAGAAAGAGCTGGAGTGGGTTCGTCAGGGTGCAAAAGGCCGTCAGTCTAAGGGTAAAGCCCGTCTGGCACGCTTCGAAGAGCTGAACAATACCGAATACCAGAAACGTAACGAAACCAACGAACTGTTTATTCCGCCTGGAGCACGTCTGGGGGATAAAGTGGTTGAAGTCAGCAACCTGCGTAAGTCTTACGGCGACCGCCTGCTGATCGACGACCTGACCTTCTCCGTACCGAAAGGTGCCATCGTCGGCATCATCGGCCCGAACGGCGCGGGTAAATCCACTCTGTTCCGCATGATGTCCGGCCAGGAACAGCCTGACAGCGGCTCTATCACCCTGGGTGAAACCGTGAAGCTGGCCTCCGTTGACCAGTTCCGCGACGCGATGGATAACAGCAAAACCGTGTGGGAAGAAGTCTCCGGCGGTCTGGATATCATGCGTATCGGCAACACCGAGATGCCAAGCCGTGCTTACGTTGGCCGCTTTAACTTCAAAGGCACCGACCAGGGCAAACGCGTGGGCGAGCTGTCCGGCGGTGAGCGTGGTCGTCTGCACCTGGCGAAACTGCTGCAGGTTGGCGGTAACGTTCTGCTGCTCGATGAACCTACCAACGACCTCGACATCGAAACCCTGCGCGCACTGGAAAACGCCCTGCTGGAATTCCCAGGCTGCGCAATGGTTATCTCGCACGACCGCTGGTTCCTTGACCGTATCGCGACCCACATTCTGGACTACCAGGACGAAGGTAAAGTGGAGTTCTTCGAAGGTAACTTCACCGAATACGAAGAGTACAAGAAACGCACGCTGGGCGCAGACGCGCTGGAGCCGAAGCGTATTAAGTACAAGCGCATAGCAAAATAAGTGCCTGAGTGCCGGGTGGCGGCTTCGCCTTACCCGGCCTACGGTACTGCGCTGTTTGTAGGCCGGGTAAGCGTAAGCGCCACCCGGCTTTCTTATTTGCCCACGTAATACCGCTTCACCTCATCAAACTGCATGGCAAACTCGATATAGCTCATCAGCGCAGGCGAGTTCAACTTGCGGCTCGGGTAAGCCAGCCAGAGATCGTTTCCCTCAACATTCCACTCCGGCAGCACTTGCACCAGCGTCCCCTTTTCAATCTTATCTTCCAGCAGGAATGCAGGTAACAACGTAATACCGGCTCCGGCAATCGCACACTCACGGGCGTACACCAGGTTATCCGTCAGATGGGCGTTATCCGGCAGATAGCGGTAATCCCCGCTGTCACTTTGCAGCAGCCACTCTGACCAGGCTTTGTGGGTAATGCAGCGGTGCTCTACCAGCTGACGAGGATGCGTCAGCGGCGCTCTGCGCGCGAGGTAGTCCGGCGAGGCCAGCATGTAGCGCGGGCAGTGGCCGATCATGCGGCCAATCAGCGAGGAGTCCTGCGGCTTGCCGGTGCGCAGGGCCACGTCAAAACCGGATTCGACCAGATCCAGCACGTCGTCAGAAATTGAGACATCAAGCGAAACATCCGGATAACGATGCTGAAATTCCGCATTCAGGTGCGCCAGTAGCGTCGCGCCAATCCCTGCCGGACAGGTGATACGAAGCCGTCCACTGGGATTGTCACGCAGGCGTTGAATGGCGTACTCCGCCCGTTCGCTAGCCGCCAGCATCTCCCGGCAGTGCACCAGATAATGTTCACCTGCAAAGGTCAGATTGAGCCTGCGCGTGGTGCGATTGAGCAACCGTAGCCCCACCTGCTGCTCAAGCTGGCTGATACGCTGGCTGACGCTGGATTTCGGCAAATCGGCCTTCTGCGCAGCCGCGGTAAAGCTGCCCATCTCCGCCACCAGCGCAAACAGCGCCATATCCTGAAGCTGTTTAAACATGATTGTTCATCCTGTACGAACACTTTGTTCCTGATTGTCCATCTTATCATGCAGCTGACCACTTAATAGACTAGCCTCAACAAAACGCATTCCATTGAGGAGCACCCTATGTCAGTTAAAGCCATTGCCGTTAACCCTGCTGATCCCGTCACTTTTGTTGAAATCACTCAGCCGATGCCACAGCCTGGCGAGCACGATCTGCTGGTGGAGGTGAAAGCCGTCTCTGTTAATCCGGTAGATACCAAAGTACACGCCGGGCTCGCCAGAAACGGGCTGAAAGATCCGCGCATTCTCGGCTGGGATGCCAGCGGTATTGTCAAAGCCACTGGAGCCAGCGTGACCGGATTCAACGCGGGGGATGAAGTGTGGTACGCGGGCGATATCACCCGTCCTGGCAGCAATGCCACACACCAGTTGATTGATGCCCGCATCGTCGGACATAAACCCGCAAACCTCGGCTGGGCCGCCGCTGCTGCATTGCCATTAACGGCGCTTACCGCCTGGGAAGGGTTGTTTGAACGGCTGAACATTCAGAATGCCGGATCGGACAACACGCTGCTGATCATCGGCGGTGCGGGTGGGGTGGGATCGCTGGCGATCCCGTTTGCGAAGCACAACAGTCAGGTGAAAGTGATCGCCACCGCATCGCGGGAAGATTCTGCTCAGTGGTGTCGCGATCGCGGTGCGGATCTGGTGGTGAACTACCGCGATCTGAAGGGTGAACTGGCAAAACAGGGGATCGCCGTTGTGGATTATATCTTCATCCTCAACGACACAGACGGCCACTGGGATGCCGTCAGCGAGCTAATCGCACCACAGGGGCATATCTGCACTATCGTTGAGAATGAGCATCCGCTGGATCAAAGCAAGCTGAAATCCAAATCTGCCGCGCTGCACTGGGAGTTTATGTTCACCCGCAGCATGTACCAGACTGCTGACATGACGCGTCAGGGGGAGATTTTAAATGAAGTGGCAAAGCTGGTGGAAAATGGCGTGGTGGAAAGCTCGCTTAGCGAAACGCTGTACGGGCTGAGCGTGGAAAACATTACTGAAGCGCACCGTAAGGTGCTGGAAGGGCATATGCGCGGGAAAGTAGTGGTTGAGTATTGAGGTTTTATCCCCTCACCCCGGCCCTCTCCCCAAAGGGGCGAGGGTGAAAAGACAGCTCCGTGCAATCCCCTCTCCCCTCTGGGGAGAGGGTTAGGGTGAGGGGTAAGAATTACCCCTGCTCCCCCATCATCTCCTTCACCAGCTCGACGCAGCGCAGGAAACGGGAGTCGTAATCCGACTCCTCCACATGCACGAACTCAACGTTATTCTCGTTAAGCATCTCCACCAGCATGGTCTGGAACTCTTTCCTGTCCACCGAACTGCCGAGGCTGCGCATCCCATCGGCTACCCACGGCGTGTTGTTTTCCAGCAGGATCACCAGGTCGAAGCGGTATTCGTCAATCAGCGCCTGCACAAACGGATGTTCGCGTCCTTCGTACTTTTTACAGAACGCCTGAGTGGTGACGAAATCGGTGTCAATAAACGCCACCTTGTTGGCATATTTCACCGCAAAATCAATGTACTGGGCATGGCCGAGGGCGATTTTATCGTAATCGGAATACTGCAACGCCATCTCATCGCCGCCGAGATGCGAGAAGACATAATCGCGTCCGTACTCCCACGCGCTGGTGGTATTGAAGATATTTGCCAGCTTGTTGACGAGGGTTGATTTGCCGCTCGACTCACCGCCCAGAATCGCCACCGTGCGCACAAAGAACGGCTTTACTTCAGTGGGGATGTAATCCCAGTAGCGGAACGGGTTTTCGCGGATCTGCGCCCCGCTGATGTTCATGAAGGTGCGTTTCGGATCGATCAGCACCGTCTCGATGCCCAGATGCTCGCGGAACTGCGGCGCATCGGACTCTTCGGAGGTGTAGATCCAGTTCGGGGTAATGCCCTTCTCTTCCATAAAGGCTTTGACGCCGTTGCTCCATACATCCCAGCCGTGCGGATACGGTTCCATCCCCTCTTCGTTAAAGGCATGAATACGAATGTTTTTCTGATATTTAAACGTCTGAAGCAGCCAGCGCAGACGGTCCGGCACCGTAGGTTGCTGCGACATGGCGCTGTCTTCAAACAGCTGGCGGTCACGGGTTTCATCGTAACCCATGATGATGTGCAACTCGTCGACCTGGCTACAGGCGCGCTGGATCAGATAGATGTGCCCGGTATGCAACGGATAAAACTTGCCGAACACCACGCCGATGTTCTTTTGCATACGCGGGAATTCAAGCCCCAGAAAGCGGTGTAATGCTTCCAGCTTCTGCGCGCTGGGGCTTTTGATTTTGGCGTTCAGCAGTTGGCTAAGGTAGCCTTTGGTCATACCGCTGGCGTCCGCTACCTGCTGCAGCGTGCAGCCTTTCTGGCGGATTGCGGTTTTGATGTAGTCAAATGATGACATAAATTACGGTGCCTCCTGCAAAATCGAATACGTAATTATAAGTCGTCAAAGACATTTAACGCATCTGCGAGTTTCTTCACGCCAAAAACCTGCATCCCTTCCGGAATTTTTTTCGGCACGTTGGCAGCAGGCACAATCGCGCGACGGAAGCCGTGCTTTGCCGCTTCGGAGATACGCTCCTGGCCGCTTGGCACCGGACGGATCTCCCCGGCCAGCCCAACCTCGCCAAAGACCACCAGATCCTGCGGCAACGGTCGGTCACGCAGGCTGGAGACCATCGCCAGCAGCAGCGCCAGGTCCGCACTGGTTTCCGAAACTTTAACGCCACCGACCACGTTGACGAAGACATCCTGATCCGCCATTTGCAGGCCGCCATGACGGTGCAGCACCGCCAGCAGGATCGCCAGACGGTTCTGTTCCAGACCTACCGCCACGCGCCGCGGGTTGCCCATCATCGAGTGATCGACCAGCGCCTGAATTTCGACAAGCAGCGGACGCGTTCCTTCCCACAGCACCATCACCGAGCTGCCGGAAGTGACTTCATCACCCCGGCTCAGGAAGATGGCCGACGGGTTGCTGACTTCGCGTAGCCCCTGCTCGGTCATGGCAAATACGCCCAGTTCGTTCACCGCGCCAAAACGGTTTTTGTGGCTGCGAAGGGTGCGGAAGCGGGAATCTGCATCGCCGTCGAGCATCACGGAACAGTCGATACAGTGTTCGAGCACTTTCGGCCCCGCCAGCGAACCGTCTTTGGTGACGTGGCCAACCATCACAATCGCCACGCCGCGCGTTTTGGCGAAGCGCGTCAGGTAGGCCGCCGTTTCACGTACCTGCGCCACGCTGCCCGGCGACGACTGGATATCCGCCATATGCATCACCTGGATGGAGTCGATGACCATCAGCTTCGGCTGCTCTTCTTCCGCAATCATGCAGATCTGCTCGATGCTGGTTTCCGAAAGCATATTCAGGTTACCGGTCGGCAGGCCAAGACGGTGAGCACGCATCGCCACCTGCTGCAGAGACTCTTCCCCCGTGACGTACAGGGTTTTCATCTGTTCGGCGAGCTTACACAGCGTTTGCAGGAGTAAGGTAGATTTACCCGCTCCAGGGTTACCGCCGATCAAAATCGCGCTGCCTGGCACGACACCACCGCCGAGCACGCGGTCAAACTCTTTGAATCCGGTAGAGAAGCGCGGCAGTTCTTCCAGACTGATATCCGAGAGCTTTTGCACTTTCGCCACACCGGCATTGCCTGCATAGCCGCTGAGACGTTCATTGCGCGCCACGCTCGGCGAAGCCGCCACACCACGCACTTCAGTGATGGTGTTCCAGGCATGGCAGGCGCTACACTGGCCCTGCCAGCGCGGATAATCCGCACCACATTCATTACAGACAAATGCGCGTTTTGGAGCTTTCGCCACGGTTTACCTCGTTATTTCAGTGCGGCCTGCAATCGCATACCGTTATTTCTGGTTCACGCTGCCAGAGAGAATGCAGAACACCCCCATCAGATCAGCATGACGGATAGTCACTTCCGTCTTTTCATTTACTTTTGGCTTGGCGTGGTAAGCAATACCGAGGCCCGCCGCTTTGATCATCGGCAGATCGTTAGCACCGTCGCCGATCGCCACCGTCTGCTCAGCAGGAATGTCATATTTTTCCGCCAGACGTGTCAGCGTGTTGGCTTTGTACTGCGCATCCACGATGTCGCCGAGCACCTGCCCGGTCAGTTTGCCGTCCCTGATTTCCAGCTCATTGGCGACTACCGTCGTCAGACGCAGCTTATCGCGCAGATAGTCCGCGAAGAAAGTAAACCCGCCCGACGCAATCGCCACTTTCCAGCCCAGCGTTTCCAGCTTAAGCACCAGCTGCGTTAACCCTGGCATCAACGGTAATTCGTCCCGGACCTGGCGCAGAATGTTCGCATCGGCACCTTTCAGGGTCGCCACGCGCTGTCTCAGGCTGGCGGTAAAGTCCAGCTCGCCGCGCATCGCGCGTTCAGTCACTTCTGCCACCAGCTCACCGCTGCCCGCCAGTTTAGCGAGTTCATCAATACACTCGATCTGGATGGCAGTAGAGTCCATATCCATCACCAGCAGCCCTGGCGTTTTCAGATGAGGTATTTTGCCGAGCGGCGCAACGTCCAGCCCGGCGTCATGCGCCAGGCGCGTCGCACGCTGCGTCAGAGAACCGGCCAGGCGAATGACCTGATAATCTTCCACGCACCAGGCCGCGACGATAACCATCGCCGCCCCCAGTTTGGTTTGATACTGGGTGAGGCGTTGCTTATCCAGGCCACGTCCGTACAGCAGCCAGCCACTACGGCCAGCGTGGTAATCCAGAGGCATCACCTCATCACCACTTAAAGAGAGCGGCAGTCCTGGCCATAAAGAGACATCGTCAGGCAGGTCGCACCAGGTAATGTTCGGCATTGAAGCTCCTGTGAATTCGTTCGCGCCGGAAGGTTGCAGAGGGAAAATAACGCATGAGGCTACCCTGTAACCATCACTTCTGGCAACATTAAGCCGTAAATTTTCAACAGGTGGAATATGGCTCGCGCAAAACTGAAATTCCGGCTTCATCGCGCCGTGATTGTCCTGATCTGTCTCGCACTCCTCGTGGTGCTGATGCAGGGGGCATCGTGGTTTAGCCAGAATCATCAACGGCAACGCAACCCACAATTTGAAGAACTGGCCCGCACGCTGGCGCGCCAGGTCACGCTCAACGTTGCGCCGTCCATGCGTACCGAAACACCGGATGATAAGCGGATAGCCCAGGTTTTACGCCAGCTAACGGAGAATAGCCGTATTCTGGACGCCGGTGTCTACGACGAACAGGGCGACCTGGTAGCCCGTGCAGGCGAGCATGTCGACGTGCGCGACAGGCTGGCGCTGGATGGGAAAAAAGCCGGAGGATATTTCAACCAGCAGATCGTCGAACCCATTCAGGGCAAAAATGGCCCACTGGGTTATCTGCGCCTGACGCTCGATACCCATACACTGCCAACCGAAGCCAAACAGGTAGATAACACCACCAATATTCTGCGCCTGATGCTGCTACTCTCACTGGCTATCGGCGTTGTACTGGCGCGCACCCTGCTACAGGGCAAGCGTACCCGCTGGCAGCAGTCACCTTTCCTGCTGACCGCCAGTAAGTCGATTCCCGAAGAGGAAGAGAGCGAGAAGAAAGATTAATGATAAAGTAGGCAGATGATTCGGAAAAGGAACTCTGCCATGACGACGTTACGCCTGCTTATCTCTGACTCTTACGATCCCTGGTTTAATCTCGCGGTGGAAGAGTGCATCTTCCGCCAGATGCCCGCTACCCAGCGCGTCCTGTTTCTCTGGCGCAACGCCGATACTGTCGTTATTGGACGCGCGCAAAACCCGTGGAAAGAGTGCAACACGCGGCGCATGGAAGAGGACAATGTCCGTCTTGCACGCCGAAGCAGCGGCGGCGGCGCGGTGTTCCACGATCTCGGCAATACCTGCTTTACCTTTATGGCGGGTAAACCGGAATACGACAAAACCATCTCTACCTCCATTGTGCTCCATGCGCTTAACTCTCTCGGCGTGACGGCTGAAGCCTCCGGGCGCAACGATCTGGTGGTGAAAACCGACGAGGGAGACCGTAAAGTGTCCGGCTCCGCCTACCGTGAAACCCTGGATCGCGGGTTCCATCACGGCACGCTGCTCCTGAACGCCGATTTGAGCCGTCTTGCGAACTACCTGAATCCTGATAAGAAAAAGCTGCAGGCCAAAGGCATCACCTCCGTGCGCGGTCGCGTGGCGAATCTGGTGGAATTGCTGCCGGGCATAACTCACGCGCAAATTTGCGACGCGATCCGCGAGGCATTCTTTGAGCATTACGGCGAGCGCGTGGAAGCGGAAGTGATTTCCCCGGATAAGACCCCGGACCTGCCAAACTTCGCTGAAACCTTTGCCCGCCAGAGCAGTTGGGAATGGAATTTCGGCCAGGCTCCGGCCTTTTCGCACCTGCTGGACGAGCGTTTTACCTGGGGCGGCGTGGAACTGCATTTTGACGTAGAAAAAGGTCATATTTCCCGTACGCAGGTGTTTACGGACAGCCTGAATCCGGCCCCGTTAGAGGCGCTGGCGGCACGCCTGCAGGGCTGTTTATATCGGGCGGATATGCTACAGCAGGAGTGTGATGCATTAATCGGTGATTTCCCGGAACAGGAAAATGAATTACGGGAATTGTCGGCGTGGATTGCCAAAGCCGTTCGATAATTTACGACCGTGGGTTGCATTTTTTGTCTTGCCCTCAATGGTTGTAAATACATTCGCATATGTATTTACAACCATTAACAACACTTAACATCAAGATTAGAATTCCTAATTATCTAAATGAGTCCTACCCTCAATAGAATCTCCTCGCTTGTTAGTTGACAAGTTAATTACCTATATAAAAATCCAATCCTTATTTTTCTGTAAAGGAATAACAATGAAAAAAGTGATCCTTGCTGCGGCTATCGCAGTGGCGACTTCTGCGGCCTGTGCTGACTCTTCTGTGGTAATGAAAGTTCAGGGGAAGATGAATAATGCATCCTGTACTCCTGAATTAAGTAACGGCGGTTCTATTAATTTCGGAACTATTGCATTAGACCAACTTTCTCCCACTCAGACTAACCAGATGGGTCAGAAAGATATGTCTCTGACAATTCGTTGCCCGTCGCCAACAAAAGTCGCATGGAGTATTGCCGATAATAAAGAAGACTCTAATGCCGCAGCCCATCTCTCCTCCAGCGAGTTTTATATTCGTGATGCAATGGATAACGGCAACGATGCCTGGGGAGCAGGAACGACGTATGGTGTAGGTAAAACCGATGCGGGTGAAAATATTGGCGCGTATGCGATCAGTACACGTATAAATGAAGTAACAGCAAACGGAATGCCCGCTCAGGTTATTTATGCCCCCGCTTACACAAATGCGAAAGGTGAATATATGTGGCGTAACCTTAGCACGGGTGTCATTGCTAATGGAAATGCCGAAATTGAAACCGCGACAACGCCAGGGAAAATGTCACCACTGGCAGTGACAAACGTTGTATATCCATTTAAAGTCTCTCTGGCTATTGTTAATACTAACCGCCTGACGACAACTGACGAAGCGCAACTCAGTGGTGAAACCACAATAACGCTCATTTATCTTTAATGAACGAAACACAATAGTGTCTCTTTTCACGGCGGGAATATCCCGCCATTTTTATTCCATCACGACTTATACATACGCGAATGTTTATTCATGACATAACAAATTCTCAAACACTTCGTAAGAAAAACTAACTAATTAATTACGGGTTTCATTACTAGAATCTACGCCGCTTGTAATTCAAGTCGTTACCCAATAACAAGCGATATGAAGGTTATAAATATCTTCTGTTACTTAATATTTCTATGGTTAAGGAATAACAATGAAAAAACTTCTTCTTGCCACCGCGTTATCTCTGGCGGCAACGGCAGTATGTGCAGAACCTACCGCAATGCTGAAAGTCCACGGCACGCTGACCAGCGCAGGATGTGTGCCTGAGCTGAGCAACGGCGGTATGGCTGATTTTGGTGAAATTGGTCTGAACTCACTCTCCTCTGCCGTGCCTTATCAGGCGGGCCACAAGGATGTCACACTGACCATCAACTGCCAGTCACCAACTCGCGTGGGCTGGAATATCACCGACGATCGCGCGGATTCCAACGCAGGTGGAAGCCTGACCTCGACGGAATTCTGGATTGAAAATGGCACGACAGATGGTCAGAAAGCCACCGGCCGTAAGTCACTGAACGGCGTAGGTAAAACCAGCGCAGGTGAAAATATCGGTGCGTACGCGGTATCCACTTACCTGAGTGCTATCACTGCAAATGGCGCGGCGGCACAGCCAATCGCCTCATCACTGTACAAAGGTGGCACCATCAGCAAGTCAAGCTGGCAGAACATGTGGGCTAACGGCATGCTCAAAAGCGATGGTTCGGACGTTCTGACCGTTTCTAAAACGGGCGAGCGTTCTCCGCTGGCGTTCACCAGCGCTGTCTTCCCACTGAAAATTGCTCTGGCCGTTGCGCCAAGCAAAACCTTAACGCTGACAGACAAAACCGAACTTGACGGTCAGTCCACTATCACGCTGGTTTATCTCTAAGCGCGAATAGCCATTCAAAACTCTCTATGTAAATAGAGAGTTTTGTTTTCATTCTCTTCTGAAGAAAAATCATATCTATGAACCTGAAAGTTGCGCTTTTCTTGCCTTCCCTTGTCGTTGCCCTGCCGTCGACACTGTTTGCCGCAGGCATGGTGCCAGAAACCACATTATTAATGATTGATGAAGCCAATCACGGCGGCATCATGAACGTTAAAAACACCGATAATATCCCAACCCTTCTCTATACCTCGATCAAGGATGTGGAAGGTGACGAAGGCGTGAAACTTAATGTCACTCAACCCGTTGTGCGCCTTGAGCCCGGCCAGGAACAACAGGTTCGTTTTATCCTTGAAAGCAAGGAACCGCTCACCGTTGAGCATTACAAACGTGTCGTATTTGAAGGGATACCTCCCAAATCCAGTGACAAAAATGTGAAAGTTGGGATCAACCTCCGCCAGGACTTACCGGTATTAATTCATCCGAAAAATCTTCCTGTCGTCACCGATGCATGGAAATTATTGACCTGGTCCGTTACGGATAATCATATTCAGGTCCGTAATACATCCGCTTATGTGGTACGTTTTTCGACCGCAGTAACGTTACTTCCCTCTCATCAAGCCGGATTACTGAATAAAACCTTTATTCTGCCTGGCGAAACAATGGCTGTGCAGACCCAATCGCCTTTGAGCAATACGGATAATGCGGTCGAATTCAGCCCAGCCAGCCGCTATGGCATTGAAGTCGACAATTTTACCGCCTCCCTTACGCATTAATTTCGGGAAACACTGGTGATTACGTCCTCTTTTCGCCCTCGAACATACCGGGTAGCGCTTGTTGCGGTAGCCTTGCTGCATGCGCAGGCGTTGCTCGCCGCTGACGTTGATTTCAACACCGATATTCTGGCGACGCGGGGCATCAGTAAAAACCTGGCGCATTATTTTTCAGAAGAACAACGCTACCTGCCGGGATCTCACGCGGTACAGGTGAAAATTAACGGTGTTGATAAAGGCACGCTGGCTATTCGTATTGGCGAAAACGGCCAGCTTTGTGCTGATGATGATTTCACCCATGCGGTAGGGCTTCTGCCCCTGAGTATCAGTTCCAGCGAGAAGTGTCACGATTTGCTGAAAGATTATCCTTCAGCAACGATTACTTTGCTGCCGAACACAGAATCACTGGAATTGTTTGTCCCTGCAGAAGCCATGGATAACGGCTTTTATGCGGCACAGTATTACTCGCACGGTGGCTTTGCCGGACTGATTAACTACAACGCATTCAGTAATTACAACGAATATGGTAGCGGAGGCAACAGCACATTCTCCCAGGGAAACATTGGTGCGGGCCTCAATCTTGCAAACTGGACGCTGCGCAGTAATTACATTTTAACCGATGATAACGGAACCCGAAGCGCTGAAAATCTTTATACCTATGCGGAACACGTTTTTGAAGAACGTAAACTTCGGGCGCAGGTTGGCCAGATAAATGTCAGTTCTTCCCTCTTCGGCGGGAGCCAAATTACGGGTCTGCAGTTTCTGCCTGAAACCGGGTTACAACCCGATATCCCTGCGACCAGTGTTTCAGGTATTGCGCGAACCAACCAGGCACGTGTCGAGGTTCGACAGTCGGGCCAGGTTATCTATTCGTCATTGGTTAATGCGGGTCCATTCACGTTAACTGATGTTCCCGTTGTACGCAGTAATATCGATTTGGATGTCAATGTCGTTGAAACCGATGGTTCAACCACACGCTTCACCGTTCCCTCTTCCGCGCTGAATATTAACGGCTTATCGCGTGTTGAAGGTTTAAGTTTTTCCGTGGGGCAGGTCCGTGATAGCGGAGAGGAAGCGCGTTCTCCCTGGGTGGTGAATCTGTCAAATGGCTCACGCATCGGCACGCGCGTTTCAGCCACCACCGCAGGCGTTGTGGCTGAAAAATACCAGGCGGCAGGGGCTATGCTGGAGTGGCTTATTAACGAAAACTGGCAAGTTTCTCCCGGCATTATGATGAGCAATGCCCGTTATCACGGCCAGCAACAGGGAAATAAGGCCGAACTGCAAAGCAACATTATGCTTCCCGCGCAGCTGTCATTAAGCCTGAGTGCATCTCATTATACCGGTGGCTATCGCGAAATGACGGAAGCCATGGACCCGGATTCACAATCTTACCAGAATTCCTGGAACGCCAGCCTCAACTGGAATAATGACATTATAGGGTCAGTATCGGTGCAATACAGCGCCGATTCCGGGGATGAGAACGGCGGTGGCTCGCGCTACCTGATGGCATCCTGGAGCAAAACGCTGGGGCATGCCTCTCTGTCGTTAAACTGGCAGCATGCGCTGAGCAGTGATGATTCTGAATATAACAGCCAGAATGATGGTGATACGTTTTATGCCAGCTTAATTATTCCCTTCGGCACAGAACGTATCAGCACGTATATGCGCAGCCAGGGTGATAAACGAAATTATGGCATCCAGGACAGCGGGAATATTGGGCAAAGCATCAACTACAATCTCTCTGCCGATCGCGAAAGCGAAAGTCGAAGCTACTCCTTCAATGGGAATATCAGCTCTAACCTGCATTATACGCAGTTAGGCCTGGCGGCTGGTCAAAGCGATGACGATCAACACAACTACAGCGCCTCTTTAAACGGTGGCGTTGCGTTACATCCTCATGGGATCACTTTTACGCCTTACCCGATTAAGGACACCTTCGGTATTGCGCGGTTGAGCGAGCCTGAAAGCGGAATTGAGATCAACACGCCGGATGGTACTGTCTGGACAGATGCCTGGGGTCAGGCCGTCGTACCTGGATTAAGGGAGTGGCAGAAATCACAGATTGTTATCAATACCAGTTCTTTACCACAAGGAATGGATTTGTCTAATGGTATCCAGACGATTAACGCGGCATACGGATCGTTTGCACAAATTGATTTCCATGTACTGAATACCCGTCGGGTCATGCTGGAGGTGAAAAAAGGTGATGGTTCCTGGCTCACCCGAGGTCTGAGCATTGTTGATAAAGAGAGCAATTATATTGTCAGCGTTATGGATAACGGCAGCGTATTTATTCCCGATGCGACGGGCACGCCAGAGCTGTTTGTTGTCGATGACAATATGACAAAAATATGCCAAATCCATTATTCCCTGAGTGACGAGAAAAACAAAGACGCCTATTACGAAAACGCAAAAGGATTATGCCAGTGAGTAAATTGCACAAAAAACTGCTTCATACATTGACGTGTTTGACATTGCTCTTTTCAGCGCAAGCGATTTGCGAGGAGTGTCATGTGGCATTTTCCCAGCCGAATGTCTCTTTTGGAAAATTCAGGCAGGACGATATTGTCGCTTCGCAAAAAAACTGGCAGCGAATGCCCGCAAAAGACGTTATGGTCAATGTGTATTGCCCTAAGCCCGTAGTCATGGCCCTTTTTGTCCAGGCGGCATCCGGCCCCGGTGGAGCCGTATTGTTTGGTGATGAAAGCCGGCTGGTAATAAGCGCCTACAATATGGTCATTGATGGTCACTCTCACAACCTTTCAAAAACGACCGATCAGGCTAATTTAGCTTATGCTGATAATCCCGCAGCAAAAATACTTTTGAAAAATAACGAAGGTGTAATTGCGCGAGAGAATATGAACTATGTTCGTGGAAAAAACATGAGTTTCACGATCAAACTCATTCCTGTTATTAATAATAGCCAACTGCGACATACCAGTGACATCACGGAACTGGAAAGCCATTTGTCATGGGTGTTATTAACGAAGGAATAAATAATTCACCGTCTCGGGTTTATCACTCGGGTGAATAGTTAGAAGAAAAACAGGCATCTGAACTGTGAAAGCAGGTCACGATTGCGCTTAATTATATCTATGTTAAGGAATAACTATGAAAAAAAGTTTGATTGTCGCCGCTCTGGCAATGGCGGCAACAGCAGCCCATGCTGGTGACAGTGCGGTGTTGAAAGTCAAAGCGACACTAAGCAGTGCCTCTTGCGTTCCTGAACTGAGCAATAACGGTGTTATTGATTTCGGTACCATTAAAGTGGGGGAGCTTTCTCAAACCCAGACAACACAGTTGGGTGAAAAAGGGCTCACGCTGACGATCAATTGCCCGACACCAACAAAAGTGGGCTGGAGTATTGCGGATAACCGCACGGATTCCAACGCCAGCACTGGCAGCAGTTCAAACCTGAAAGTGGCGCACGCTACGTCAAACGGTGGCGAGCTGCGCGGTAGCATGTCTACATTTGGCCTGGGCAAAACGCATGATGGTAAGAACATTGGTGCTTATTCAATCTATACCAGCACAGGTGAAGTAACCGCGAATGGTGCAACAGTTGAGCCGATCCGTACTGCGGTGACGGCAGGTTCTGGCATGAGCCGCTGGCAGAAAGCCAATGGCGGCACTATCGCCAATAAAGACCTGGGACTGATGAGCGTAGCACCAGCAGGAAAAACCGACCCGATGTCAGTATACAGCGTCTCTTTCCCGCTGAACGTCTCGCTGGCCGTTGAAAGCCTGAAAAAGCTGTCTTTGACGGAAGATACGGAATTTGATGGTCAGGCGACCATTAGCGTGGTGTACCTGTAAGGTGAAAAAATGCCGGGCAGCGAACGCCGCCCGGCATTGACAACATTACTCTTTATCGCCCAGCAGAACGGATTCCAGCGCGATTTTGATCATGTCGTTGAAGGTGGTCTGACGCTCAGCAGCAGAGGTTTGCTCATGCGTACGGATATGATCAGACACAGTGCAGATGGTCAGCGCTTTCGCACCAAACTCCGCCGCCACGCCGTAGATACCGGCCGCTTCCATTTCAACGCCCAGAATGCCGTATTTCTCCATCACGTCGAACATTTCGCCGTCCGGGGAATAGAACAGATCGGCGGAGAAGATGTTCCCCACGCGCGCGTCAACGCCCAGCGCTTTTGCGGCGTCAACCGCGTTACGCACCATGCCGAAGTCTGCAATCGCCGCGAAGTCATGATCTTTAAAACGCATGCGGTTGACTTTGGAATCGGTGCAGGCACCCATGCCGATAACCACGTCACGCAGTTTAACGTCCATGCGCACCGCGCCGCAGGAGCCAACGCGGATGATTTTCTTCACACCGAAATCGGTGATCAGCTCTTTGGTATAAATAGAGCAGGATGGGATGCCCATGCCGTGACCCATTACGGAGATTTTGCGGCCCTTGTAGGTACCCGTGAAGCCCAGCATGCCGCGAACGTTGTTCACTTCACGCACGTCTTCCAGGAAGGTTTCTGCAATGTGCTTCGCACGCAGCGGGTCGCCCGGCATCAAGACGACGTCAGCGAAATCACCCATTTCTGCATTAATGTGAGGAGTTGCCATCTTCAGTTCCTTTTACATTGTTGTTTTTGCCGGGTGGCGGCTGCGCCTAACCCGGCCTACATACTGTTCTCCCTCTCCCTGTGGGAGAGGGCTGGGGTGAGGGCATCAGGCCGCACCCAATCCGTTTAGAACATAGCCTTGCCATATTCCATGTCAGACGTACCAAAATATTTCGCAATCGTCTGGCCGATATCCGCGAAAGTTTCACGGTGACCGAGCGAACCTGGTTTCACTTTCGGGCCATACACCAGCACCGGAATATGCTCACGGGTGTGGTCAGTACCGGTCCAGGTCGGATCACAGCCGTGGTCCGCGGTCAGGATCAGAATGTCATCTTCACCCACCAGCTCCATCAGCTCCGGCAGACGGCGGTCGAACAGTTCAAGACCGGCAGCATAGCCTGCAACGTCACGACGGTGACCCCAGGAGGAGTCGAAGTCCACGAAGTTGGTGAAGACAATAGTCTTGTCACCCGCTTCTTTCATCTCTTTGATGGTGGCGTCGAACAGCGCATCCAGACCGGTGGCTTTCACTTTTTTGGTGATACCGCAGTTCGCGTAGATATCCGCGATTTTACCCACGGAAACCACGTGACCGCCTTTCTCGTCGACCAGTTTCTGCAGCACGGTTGGTGCCGGTGGCTCAACGGCCAGGTCGTGACGGTTACCGGTACGCTGGAAGTTACCCGCTTTGTCGCCGATAAACGGACGTGCGATCACGCGACCGATGTTGTAGCCGCCTTCGGTCAGCTCTTCACGGGCGATTTCGCACAGCTCGTAGAGTTTATCCAGGCCGTAGGTCTCTTCGTGGCAGGCAATCTGGAACACGGAGTCAGCAGAGGTGTAGAAAATCGGCTTGCCGGTTTTCATGTGTTCTTCGCCAAGCTGATCCAGAATCACTGTACCGGAAGAGTGGCAGTTGCCAAGATAGCCCGGCAGGTTGGCACGCTTAACCAGCTTATCGAGCAGTTCCTGCGGGAAGCTGTTCTCGTGATCGGAGAAGTAGCCCCAGTCGAAGAGAACCGGCACACCGGCGATTTCCCAGTGTCCAGACGGCGTATCTTTACCGGAAGAGAGCTCATGCGCCCAGGCGTAGGCACCCACGACTTCCGCGTTGCCATCCATACCGGCTGCGATTTTACCGGTAGAACCTTCGTGTGCTTTCACCAGACCCAGACGGGTCAGGTTTGGCAGGGTCAGAGGGCCTTTACGACCGTTGTCCGCTTCGCCTTTCGCACAGGCTTCCGCGATGTGGCCCATGGTATCGGAACCCACGTCACCAAAACGTTCTGCATCTTCGGTTGCGCCGATGCCGAATGAGTCCAGCACCATAATAAATGCACGTTTCATAATTGTTCTCCGTACGTAGTGCTTCAAAAAATAGCGATCAGATCAGTATACCGTTATTCGGTGATACGACGATAGACCGTAGGTGTGCTTTCCGGTGCTTTATCGTCAAGCGTGATTGCCGCTTTCACTGCTTTCGCCGCGTCCTGCCAGCTGGCTTCGTCTTTGGCGTGGATCACCGCCAGCGGACGTTGGCCGTCAACGCTGTCGCCCAGACGGGCCATATCAGTGAAGCCGACGCTGTAATCAATGGTGTCCGATGCCTGACGACGTCCGCCGCCCATCGATACCACCGCCATACCGAGCGCACGGGTATCCATTCCCGACACAAAGCCTTCCGTATCCGCATAAACCGCTTTGCTGAGCGTCGCGGTTGGCAGATATTTGGCGTAGTTTTCTACGAAATCGGTCGGGCCTTTCTGCGCCGCAACCATACGGCCAAAGATCTCTGCTGCTTTGCCATTGTCCAGCACCGCCTGCAGTTTCGCACGGGCGTCTGCGTCGTCTTTGGCGAGCTTGCCGGAGATCAGCATTTCCACGCACAGCGCCATTGTCACATCAAGCAGACGCGGATTACGGTATTCACCCGTCAGGAACTGCACGGCTTCACGCACTTCAACGGCGTTACCGGCGCTGGAGGCCAGAACCTGGTTCATATCCGTCAGCAGCGCGGTGGTGCGCACGCCTGCGCCATTGGAGACGCCCACGATCGCTTCAGCCAACGCAGCAGAAAGTTCATAGGTTGGCATAAACGCGCCGCTGCCCACCTTCACGTCCATCACCAGCGCGTCCAGTCCTTCTGCCAGTTTTTTGGCAAGGATAGAAGCGGTGATCAGCGGGATGGAGTCTACGGTTGCGGTAATATCGCGCGTCGCGTAGAAACGCTTGTCTGCCGGAGCAAGAGAGCTGGTCTGGCCGATAATCGCCACACCAACGTCTTTAATAATGTCGCGGAAGCGGTTGTCATCCGGGAAGATATCGAAGCCCGGAATGGCTTCCAGTTTGTCGAGCGTGCCGCCAGTATGGCCCAGGCCGCGCCCGGAGATCATCGGGATGTAACCACCGCAGGCCGCCACCATTGGGCCAAGCATCAGGGAGGTCACGTCACCCACGCCGCCGGTGGAGTGCTTATCCACAATCGGGCCGTTGAGGTTGAGGCTCTTCCAGTCGAGGACGGTTCCTGAATCTCGCATCGCCATGGTCAGCGATACCCGCTCAGGCATCGACATATCGTGGAAGAAAATGGTCATCGCCAGAGCCGCAATCTGCCCTTCAGAGACGGTGTTGTCACGAATGCCGTTGATAAAGAAGCGGATCTCTTCGTCGCTTAATGCATGACCATCACGTTTTTTACGAATAATTTCTTGTGCGAGAAACACGGAAACCTCCATGCGGAATCGGGGGAATTGTGGCGGGTGGCGCTACGCTTACCCGCCCTACGATCCTGTAGGCCGGATAAGCGAAGCGTCATCCGGCGTTGTCTGGCAATCAGTAGCTGCTTGCGCTCTTACCGTCGCCGTGACCCAGCGCTTTCAGCAGGCTTGCCAGCAGGCTGGATGCGCCGAAACGGTAGTGACGGGAATCCGCCCAGTCTGCGCCGAACAGTTCATCCGCAATCGCCAGGAACTGCTGCGCGTCTTCAGCCGTACGCACACCGCCCGCAGGCTTGAAGCCAACAGTTTTAGACACGCCCATATCACGGATCACTTCCATCATGATGCGTGCGCTTTCTGGCGTGGCGTTGACCGGCACTTTACCGGTAGACGTTTTGATGAAATCCGCACCGGCGTTGATGGAGATTTCAGACGCTTTACGAATCAACGCCTCTTCTTTCAGCTCGCCGGTTTCGATGATCACTTTCAGCAGCACGTTTGCCGCCGCGCACGCGTCTTTACAGGCTTTCACCAGGTCAAAACCGACCTGCTCGTTGCCCGCGATCAGCGCGCGGTACGGGAACACCACGTCAACTTCGTCAGCGCCGTAGGCAATCGCCGCGCGGGTTTCCGCCAGCGCAATCTCGATGTCGTCGTTGCCATGCGGGAAGTTAGTCACGGTTGCAATGCGCACGTCCGGCGTGCCCTGCTCTTTCAGCGTCTTACGGGCAATCGGGATAAAGCGCGGGTAGATACAGATGGCTGCGGTGTTACCGACGGGCGTTTTCGCCTGATGGCACAGGGCGATGACTTTCTCATTAGTGTCGTCATCGTTCAGGGTGGTCAGGTCCATCAGTTTCAACGCGCGCAGGCTGCTTGCAGTTAAATCGGTCATAACATTCTCCAACGGCAGTGCCGTATCAATTTTACCTTGCGGGTCTGTGAGTATTCTAACATTCACCCGCATCTACACTTCGACATTCATCACAGTTAATGAAAACTTCGTACAAATTTGCATTACTGTAATGAGATCTGACTCAAATTTTTATTCGCTAACTGCTGGCTAAAGCAGCGATACACCGTGTCGGATCAAAAGCCTCAACAGAACGACTTCCTACAATCTGTGCATCATCCGCAGAACACTAAAGGAAGCGAATATGTCCCACTCCAGCCCCGATGACCTGCAACAACGTTGCCAGCATATTGTGACAAGCCCGGTATTGAGCCCGGAGCAAAAACGTCACTTTCTGGCGCTGGAAGCGGAAAACAATTTGCCCTATCCACCGCTTCCCCAGGCGGCCCGCGCCGCGCTGGACGAGGGCTTTATCTGCGACATGTTCGAAGGCCATGCGCCTTACAAACCGCGCTACGTTCTGCCGGATTATGAAAAATTCCTGGCTAACGGTTCAGAATGGCTGGAGCTGGAAGGGGCAAAAGATCTCGACGATGCCCTCTCGCTGCTCACGATTCTTTACCACCATGTTCCGTCCGTCACATCAATGCCCGTTTATCTGGGCCAGCTCGATGCGTTGCTGCAACCATATGTTAGAATTCTAACACAAGAAGAGATCGATAGCCGAATAAAACGTTTCTGGCGCTATCTCGACAGAACGCTGCCGGATGCCTTTATGCATGCCAATATCGGCCCGGCTGATACCCCTGCCACCCGCGCCATTCTGCGTGCCGATGCAGAACTGAAGCAGGTTACGCCTAATCTGACCTTTATTTATGATCCTGATATCACCCCGCAAGATCTGCTGCTCAACGTGGCGAAAAACATTTGTGAATGCAGCAAACCGCATGTTTCTAATGGTCCGGTGAATGATAAAATTTTCACAAAAGGTCGCTATGGTGTGGTGAGCTGTTACAACTCCCTGCCGCTTGCAGGCGGTGGCAGCACGCTGGTGCGCCTCAACCTGAAAGCGATTGCAGAACACAGCGAATCAATCGAAGACTTCTTCACCCGCACCTTGCCGCACTACTGCCAGCAGCAGATAGCCATCATTGATGCCCGCTGCACGTTCCTGTATGAAAAATCCGCCTTCTTTGAGAATAGCTTCCTGGTGAAAGAGGGGCTGATTGATGCCGATCGTTTTGTGCCGATGTTTGGCATGTACGGTCTGGCGGAAGCGGTGAACACGCTCTGCGAAAAAGAAGGTCTTGCGAGCCGTTACGGTAAAGATGAGCAGGCCAACGCGCTGGGCTATCGCATCAGCGAACAGCTTGCGGCGTTTGTTGAAAACACGCCGGTGAAATATGGCTGGAAACAGCGGGCAATGCTTCATGCGCAGTCGGGGATCAGCTCTGACACAGGCACTACGCCTGGCGCACGTCTGCCTTACGGTGATGAACCGGACCCAGTCAGCCATCTGCTGGCCGTCGCCCCACATCATCAGTTTTACCACGCCGGTATCAGCGACATCCTGACGCTGGAAACAACGGTGAAACGCAACCCGCAGGCGGTCGTTCAGCTTTGCCTGGGCGCGTTCAATGCGGGGATGCGGGAATTCACCGCTAACGTGGCGGGTAACGATCTGGTGCGCGTCACCGGGTATATGGTGCGGTTATCGGACCTGGAAAAATACCGCGAAGCCGGATCGCGTACTAACACCACCTGGCTTGGCGAAGAAGCTGCACGCAATACCCGCATTCTGGAACGTCAGCCGCGCGTGATAAGCCATGAACAACAGATGCGCTTTAGTTAGTCAGATTATCCCCTTCTCCTGCGTGGACGGGCCGGGCAGCCGCCTGGCGCTGTTCCTGCAGGGCTGTAACCTGCGCTGCAAAACCTGCCACAACCCGTGGACGATCGGACGCTGCAACGACTGCGGCGACTGTGTGCCTCACTGCCCGCACGATGCGTTAAGCATTCAGGCCGGACGCGTCTGGTGGCAGGAGAGTGACTGCCACCAGTGTGATACCTGCCTGCACCTGTGCCCGCAGCAGGCAACGCCGATGGCGCACCGCTTCAGCGTGGAAGAGGTCCTTACCCAGATCCGCAGAGCCGCGCCGTTTATTGAGGGAGTCACCGTGAGCGGCGGCGAGGCGACAACGCAACTGCCGTTTTTGATCGCTCTTTTCACGGCGATCAAAGCCGATCCCGCACTACGCCACCTCACCTGCCTGGTGGATAGCAATGGTTTGTTGAGCGAAACCGGCTGGCAGAAACTACTGCCCGTACTGGATGGTGCCATGCTGGATCTGAAAGCCTGGGGAAATGAACACCATCGCTTCCTGACCGGCCGCGAGAATCCGCAGATTAAGCAAAGTATTCGCTGGCTGGCGCAGCATCAACGCCTGACGGAACTGCGGTTGCTGGTGATCCCTGACCAGTGTGATTATCTGGAACATCTGAAGCCGCTGACGACATTTATCCACGGGCTTGGGAACATTCCGGTGCGAATCAACGCATTTCACGCCCACGGGGTATACGGTGAAGCGGCAACATGGCGCAGTGCAACACCGGAGGATATAGAACCGCTGGCGCTGGCGCTTGAAAAACAGAAGGTTACAGTCATCCGCCCGGCACTTTATCTATAGCGTAATGCCAAAGACCGAGCGGGTATTCTCAAGCAGCGCATTCGCAATCACCTCTTCTGGCTCATCGCGAAGTTCGCACAGCGTAGCAAACACGCGCGCCGCCTGTTCCGGGCGATTAGGCTGCCCCTGAAAACCGTTCAGCGGCATGTCGGGGGCATCCGTTTCCAGCAGCAGGGAGGTAAGCGGTAGTTGTGCCATCACGTCGCGGGTTTTGCTGGCGCGGGGATAGGTGATCGTCCCCCCGACGCCAATTTTATAGCCCAGATCGATAAAACGCTGCGCCTGCTGCAGGCTGCCGGAAAAACCGTGCACAACGCCCTTGCGCGGCAGATCGATGCGTTTCAGGTGCATCGCCAGTTTATCGTGGGTACGCCGGGAGTGAAGGATCACCGGCAGATCGTGGCGCTTTGCCAGACGGAGCTGCGCGTCGAGGATCGTTTGCTGGCGTTCAAAATGCGGAGCCTCGCGATAAAGATCGAGGCCGATCTCACCAATCGCGACCAGCTTCTTTTCTGCCGTTTGTAAGAGGGCATCCAGCCTGTCAACATGATCATCCGTATGATGCTCAATGACGATGGGATGCAGGCCCAGCGCGGCATACAGCGCCTCGTGGTGGCGAGCAAGCTCTAAAACCCTGTCGAAATGTGCGGCTTCAGTCGCGGGCACAACGATTGCCTTAACGCCTGCCGCCGCCGCGCGTTTGATACTTTGCGCTTCATCACCAGTAAACGGCGGAAAATCAAAGTGGCAGTGCGTGTCGATAAAGCGGTGCATCACGCCAGATCCTCGTTATCCAGTGGAACATCGTTCGCCTGCGGAACATCCACCAGCGGCACGGCCAGTGGATCATTAGCGACAATGGCGGGTGGCGTAATAATGCGTTTATGTCGATGAATCGGAGGTTGCTCCGCCAGCATTTTACCCACCGTTGCCAGGAAGTAACGCCCGCACAGCCGCCCTGTTTTGTAATCCATACGCAACGCCGGTAAGCGACTGCCCAGCGCCATGCTCACCAGCGGCTTAGGCGGATAAATTTCAAAGATGCGCAGTTTTCCCGGCGGTTTTTCGATAAAACGCTGCATCGCACCGTAAGTCGATTCATGCAGCTTTGCGATGTTCACCAGCGGCTGCAGGCTGCTGTCGCCCAGCCAGCGTTCCATGCGCTTAAACCACTGCGGGGTGTAGTACATTTGCGAAGGCACCGTGCGGATGACAACAATGGTTTTCGCCCCCCGCCGTGCCGCTTCCTGAACCGGCACCGCATCGCTGATACCGCCGTCGAGATAGCTGATGCCATCCAGCAATGCGCCAGAACGATAAAAACCAGGAATGGCGCTGGAGGCGCGAATGATATCCAGCCAGTTCTCTTTCTGCGGAGAGAAATAGCCCGGTGAGTAATCATCACCCCGGCTGGCACACATCCAGAATTCTTTCCCGGTATCGAACAGACGCGCAGCGGTATCCATCGCCAGCGGCATCTGGCTGGAAGTAGAATCCAGCAACCAGTCGAGGTCGATCAGGTTTCCACCGCGCACAAAGCGCACCGGATTAAAAAATTCCTTTGAGGTGGTATAGCGCATAATGACTTTGCGCGCGTAGCCCGGCTGGTTGCAGACATAGGCGGAGAGGTTCTGTGCCCCGGCAGAGGTGCCAAAGTAGAGGTCGAACGGGTTGAATTGCGCGCGCATAAATTCGTCCAGCACACCGGCGGTGAAAATGCCGCGCTGTCCGCCACCTTCACATACCAGTGCAAGCTGACCTGCGCGAAACGGCTTTAACGCCAGCGGCGCAATATTGCCGAGCGTAACGGGAATTCGCTGTCCCACCTCTGCTTTCCTGTTTTTAGTTGTTCTGTTAAGACACAGTAACGCACATCGGCCCTGGGACTCAAACGAGAAAAAGCCAGTCACATGGACTGGCTTTGGTTGGTATTCTCAGATAGCGTTTTGCTAAGGACGGCGTCGACCCGTAAACAGGCTGACCAGGAACAGGATGATACCCACGACGAAGACAATTTTCGCTGCCCATGCCGCTGTACCCGCCAGTCCGCCAAAGCCCAGTGCGGCGGCAATTAACGCGATAACCAGAAATATAATGCCCCAACGAAACATAAGCCTCTCCTTTACCATAGTTAATGTCGGCCGCTAAACGTGAGCGCTCAGGTCACTCACCGGCGTTATTCCAGTGTCGTTCTTATTTCACCCGCTGGCCTCAGCCAAACGGGCGAATGATGATTTACTTCGCTTTCAGATCATTTTTGACGCTTTTCACACCATCAATCGCTTTCGCGATCGTTTCGGCACGTTCAATTTGTGCCTGTGAATCTACCGTACCGGAAAGCTGAACCACACCATCGGTCGTTTCAACTTTCACTTTACGTGAAGGTACGATGTCATCCGCTAATAGTTTAGCTTTGATTTCACTGGTAGTTGCCGCATCCCCGGCATAACCTTTCACTGACGCATTTTTACTGTCACGAACGTGCAGTTTGTCGCTCACGGACGTTACACCTTCAACGCCTTTCGCCACTTTTACGGCCTGTTCAGCCTGAGCCTGGCTTTCAACAAAACCACTCAGGGTGACCACTTTTTTGTCGGTTTTGACAGAGATATCGGTGCTCTTGATGTTTTCATCATCCACCAGTGCGGCTTTCACTTTTGCTGTGATAGAGCTGTCATCCATGAAATTACCGACTTTATTCATAGAGCTATCGATTTTTTCCCCTGCGCTATTGGCAGTGGACTGTGCTTTATCCATGGTACTGGTTTCCGCAAAAGCAGAACCACTTACCAGAACGCTACCCAGCGTCACAGCCAGCAGAGTTTTAGAAATCTTCAGTCTTGTCATATTCATCGATGTATTCCTGTGTTTTGCCCGTCATTCGGGCGACATACTTCCCTAATTGCTAGTTTTATATATTGCGAATAAACACCAGGACGAAATGGAGAACCAAATGACATGCATTGAACAGTTAATTCATCCACGCCCGGTGTTAAACACTGAGTTAAATATAGATCACAATCACAGTGTCGCTTTCAGAATCGGGTAAAAAACGAGCGATAAGCGAAAAAATTCGATGAATTAAGAACATTCCGCAAGGGATTAATAAGACAGGAATAAAAGAAGAGCACGGCGGCTGCCGTGCTCTGAGAGGGGATTAGTGCTCGCGTGTTTTGCGGAACTGCACGTCAGGATAACGTTCCTGCGTCAGGTTCAGGTTCACCATCGTTGGCGCGATATAGGTCAGGTTATCGCCGCCATCCAGCGCCAGCTGAATTTCGTTCTTACGCTTAAACTCTTCGAACTTCTTCACGTCGGAACACTCAACCCAGCGCGCCGTCGCCACGTTCACCGATTCGTAAATCGCTTCCACGTTGTACTCGCTCTTCAGACGCGCAACGACCACGTCGAACTGCAGCACACCGACGGCACCCACGATCAGGTCGTTGTTGGCAATCGGACGGAACACCTGGACTGCGCCCTCTTCGGAAAGCTGTACCAGGCCTTTCAGCAGCTGTTTCTGCTTCAGCGGATCGCGCAGACGAATACGACGGAACAGTTCCGGCGCGAAGTTCGGAATACCGGTGAACTTCATCATTTCGCCCTGGGTGAAGGTATCGCCAATCTGGATGGTGCCGTGGTTATGCAGACCGATGATGTCGCCCGGATACGCTTCTTCAACGTGGGAGCGATCGCCTGCCATAAAGGTCAGTGCGTCGGAAATCACCACGTCTTTACCAATGCGCACCTGGCGCAGCTTCATGCCCTTCTCATATTTGCCGGACACCACACGCATAAAGGCCACGCGGTCGCGGTGTTTCGGGTCCATGTTGGCCTGAATTTTAAAGACGAAGCCGGTGAATTTCTCTTCCTTCGCTTCCACTTCACGGGTATCTGTTTTGCGCGGCATCGGCTGCGGAGCCCACTCCACCAGACCGTCGAGCATGTGGTCAACACCGAAGTTACCCAGTGCAGTACCAAAGAAGACCGGAGTGATTTCACCGCTCAGGAACAGCTCTTTGTCGAATTCGTGAGACGCACCTTTGACCAGCTCCAGCTCGTCACGCAACTGTGCAGCCAGCTCTTCACCTACCGCAGCGTCCAGATCCGGGTTGTCCAGACCTTTCACAATGCGCACTTCCTGAATGGTGTGGCCTTTACCGGTCTGATAAAGATAGGTTTCGTCTTTATAAAGATGATAAACACCCTTGAACAGCTTACCGCAGCCGATCGGCCAGGTGATTGGCGCACAGGCGATCTTCAGCTCGTTTTCCACTTCATCCATCAGCTCCATCGGATCGCGGATGTCACGGTCGAGTTTGTTCATGAAGGTCAGGATCGGCGTATCGCGCAGACGGGTGACTTCCATCAGCTTACGGGTACGGTCTTCTACACCTTTCGCGGCGTCGATGACCATCAGGCAGCAGTCCACCGCCGTCAGCGTACGGTAGGTATCTTCAGAGAAGTCTTCGTGGCCAGGGGTGTCCAGCAGATTCACCAGGCAGTTGTGATACGGGAACTGCATCACGGAGGTGGTAATCGAAATACCACGCTGTTTTTCCATCTCCATCCAGTCGGATTTCGCATGCTGGCTGGAGCCCCGGCCTTTTACCGTACCGGCAGTCTGAATCGCCTGTCCGAACAGCAGCACCTTCTCAGTGATGGTCGTTTTACCGGCATCGGGGTGCGAGATAATGGCAAAAGTGCGGCGCTTGGCCACCTCTTGCAGATAAGGAGACAACGTCATAATCAAATCTTCTTATATAAGCGCGGCAGCAGGCCGCGCATCATGGAATACGAAAAATGCGGCTATTTTACCCATCAATAGGGGGCAGGCAATCATTGTTTACACAGGAGCTGCTCCAGTTCGTTCAATGACGTGACGGTCCAGGTCGGCTGGATACCTTCAGGTTGTTCACGGCCGTGCGCATTCAGCCAGACGGTCGACAGGCCGGAGTTCATGCCGCCGAGTATATCCGATTCAGCGGTGTCGCCGACCATCAGGACACGCTCGCGGTCAGGATTACCCGCCAGTTCCAGCGCATAATCGAAAATGCGCGGGTCCGGTTTAGGCACGCCCACCTCTTCGGAAATCACCAGCGCGTCAAAATGATCGCGCAGGCCGGTACGCTCAAGACGGATCTGTTGAAGCGCGGTAAAGCCGTTGGTGATAATCCCGAGCTTTACCTTGCCTTTCAGTGAATCCAGCAGGGAAACGGCCCCAGGCAATGGCGCACAAATATCCGCCATTGCGTTGAGAAACGCATCGTTCAGCAAGCCAGGGCTGACGTTCAACCGCTCCGCCCAGACATCAAAGCGCTGGTGCTGCAGCTGTAACGCGGTGATGGCACCGTTCTGGTAATCCACCCACAGCGGTTTATTCACCGCCTGATAGTCCTGAAAATCTTCTGCGGTGAAGGTAACACTATAATCCAGAAACATCCGCTGTAGGCCACCGAACGAGTCAAACGTAAACAGCGTTTCGTCAGCATCAAAGAAAATCCAGTCCCATTTCATCGTTACAACCTTATATTCGTTATCCAATCGGCAGAGCCATAATGATGGCGTCTTCACGTCCCTCTGCGGTGGGGTAGTAGTTACGGCGAATTGTCGCCTCGTTAAAGCCCAGGCTTTCATAGAGCGCGATGGCAGCGGCGTTCGATGCGCGTACTTCCAGCCACAGGGTGAAAACGTCACGGGTTTCCAGTTCGCGAATCAGATGCTCCAGCAGTTGCCTTCCCAGCCCACGGCGCTGAAATGCGGGATCAACCGCAATATTAAACAGCGTCGCCTCATCCAGTACGACCTGCGTGATGGCAAACGCGGCCATTGTGCCGTCAACATCCAGCCGGTAATTCAGATAGCGTTCGCCCTGATTGCTGGCAAACGTTTTTTCGCTCCATGGAAAGGCATGGGCGCGCGTCTCAATCGCAAACGCCGTTGTCAGATCAGGCGTCGTGAGGGAAGAAATCGTGTTCATATTCGCAAATTTGTTGCCATAGCGCGCTGCGCGCTTTTGGGTTGGCTTTTAGTTCTTCCAGCACAGGCGAGCAAAGGTGGCTCCCCTCAAAGGCGATGTCATCGACCGCCCCCATTCGCCAGCTGTTGCAACGGCTGTCAGGCGGGAGCATCGCAACCCTTTCTGGTGTCAGTTGTAATACCTGTTCGGGCGTCAGCTTCAGGCTTCGAAGAACATCCACGATCAGCGTTTCATTCAGGGCAGGCAGCGCTTCCGCCACCATCACCAGGCGAACATGCGCAGGGATGGAGATAGCGATTTCGCCCTGCAACGCCGTCGGGCGACGCAAGGCCCACTGGGTGATGCCCAGTTGCTGCAACTGCCAGTCTCGTCGGGATGTCATAGCGAAAACTCCTGTCTCTCAGGCGCGCAAATATAGCAAATGTGTCGAAACTGCGCCATCTACCTACTATAATCCCCGCCTGAGTTTATTGAGGAACAATTCATGTCTGCATTTACCCCGGCAAGTGAAGTCTTGCTGCGCCACAGTGATGATTTCGAACAAAGCCGTATTCTGTTTGCCGGAGATATGCAGGATGACCTGCCTGCGCGTTTCGACTGTGCTGAAAGCCGTGCCCACACCCAATATTTCCACCACTGGCAGGTGCTGAGCCGCCAGATGGGCGAACGCGCGCGTTTTAGCCTGGTGGCAGAACCGAGCGATGTCGCCGACTGCGACACGCTGATCTACTACTGGCCGAAGAACAAACCGGAAGCGCAATTCCAGCTGATGAACCTGCTTTCTCTGCTGCCCGTCGGTTGCGATATTTTCGTGGTCGGTGAGAACCGCAGCGGCGTGCGTAGTGCTGAACAGATGCTGGAAGCATACGCGCCACTGAACAAAGTCGACAGCGCCCGCCGCTGTGGTCTGTACCATGGACGTCTGGAAAAACAGACCACCTTTGATGCTCAGGCATTCTGGGATGAGTATCAGCTTGACGGCCTGACCATCAAAACGCTGCCGGGCGTGTTCAGCCGTGACGCGCTGGACACGGGCAGTAAGCTGCTGCTCTCCACTCTGACGCCACACACCAAAGGGAAAGTGCTGGACGTTGGCTGTGGTGCAGGTGTGCTTGCTACCGTGCTTGCCAGCCATTCGCCAAAAGTGCGTTTAACCCTGTGTGATGTCAGCGCCCCGGCGGTAGAAGCCAGCCGCGCAACGCTTGCCGCAAACGGGATTGAAGGCGACGTGATTGCCAGCAACGTCTTCTCTGACATCACCGGTCGTTTCGACATGATTATCTCTAACCCGCCGTTCCACGACGGTATGGAGACCAGCCTTGAGGCCGCACAAACGCTGATTCGTGGTGCCGTTCGCCATCTTAACAGCGGTGGTGAATTGCGTATCGTGGCTAACGCCTTCCTGCCGTACCCGAAAGTGCTGGATGAAACCTTCGGCTTCCACGAAGTCATCGCCCAGACGGGACGCTTTAAGGTCTACCGTACCGTGATGACCCGACAGGCGAAGAAAGCGTAAACATAACGGCCATTTTTGCAGCAATTAAAACCCCGAGCGCATTTTTCTGTTGACGTAAAGCTGAAAACATCTAGAATGCGCCTCCGTGGTTACGATACTTTTACAGTGTCGATGGTATGCGAAGGTGGCGGAATTGGTAGACGCGCTAGCTTCAGGTGTTAGTGTCCTTACGGACGTGGGGGTTCAAGTCCCCCCCCTCGCACCATAAATCACGTTGATATTGCTCGCACTGGGCGAAGGTGGCGGAATTGGTAGACGCGCTAGCTTCAGGTGTTAGTGTTCTTACGGACGTGGGGGTTCAAGTCCCCCCCCTCGCACCAACGAGGCGATATCAAATCAGTAAGATGACTGTGCGAAGGTGGCGGAATTGGTAGACGCGCTAGCTTCAGGTGTTAGTGTCCTTACGGACGTGGGGGTTCAAGTCCCCCCCCTCGCACCAATTATCTTACATCCCTTCTGATGTACCTCTGATTTTTCCCAGTTATTTCAAACTCATCAGTATTACCAGGATTCCACTGACCAGCGCGACGCATGATGGTAACAACACAAAGTGCCGCAATTGCTTATGCCAGATCATTCCCGACGTCACCAGTAAACCTGACACTATCATCGCTTTCCAGACGTCGATGGAGAGATCGGCAAACATTAAACCGCCAATGATTGCCCCAGGCAGTAACACTCCCCAACCACTTCCCAGCGCTCTGCTCAACATGGTTCACCCTCTCGCAGCGATAATGATAACCAATATCATATGATAAGGATTATCATTTGTCAGCATGAAAGGCGCAGATTTTCTGCCTGACATTTACCTTTCCCATAATGACAGGAAATGTGTAAGGTGATAAATTGCACACCGGTTAGCAACCTATAAAATTTTTCTGATAATTATTATTCAATTTCTTGCATTCGCTATTTCACACCAACACCTATTTATTTGTTTTAATTAATAATATTAAAAACGCACTAATATGACATCACAATCCTGGCGGTCTTTAGTCAATAAGAAATATCAATTATCGTTACGTTTGTTTTTATTGCTGAATGCGACCTCTGCGCTGTTCTCGGTAACGAACCCGCTCTATTCAGTGCGCGTGTTATCTCTTCCCCTGTTTGCCATTTTCGCGATCAGCATCGGCCTGCTCATCTGGCACTGGAAAAAAAGAAACCGCAAAATAAATATTCCCGTTGTTTCAGCGATCTTCGGTCTTTTATGGGCCTGGCAAATCGTCTCTAAATTTGAGTTAATCAGGCACGATCAGTCGACCTATTTAATAATGGCACTATTAACTGTGCTGTTTATAGGATCGCTGGCCTTTGTCAGTAACATCAAAGGCTTTACATTACATTCACTGCCCACTTTTACGGTCTGCCTGTGGCTGAGCACTCCTGATAGCTGGCTCAGGATGGCGTATTCATTCGCTCTGCCAATGGTCGCTATTGGTATTCATCACGTTTTGCAGCGACGCAACGATCGTTTCGCCCAGGAGCTGCTCTCCCGCCTGCTGGAAGAACGGGAAACGCTTACCGATTTGAGCATGATGGACCCACTCACCGGTCTCTATAATCGTCGCGGCCTGCAGAATCGACTGGAGAACCTTCCAACAGCCGATAACGGAGAACATTTTGTATTGCTGCTGGATATTGACCACTTTAAGGCATACAACGACCACTACGGCCATATGATGGGCGACCAGGCGCTGATCCGTGTCTCGGCAGCCATCCGTGATGCCGTGCGTTCACGCGATATTGTGGCTCGTTTTGGCGGTGAAGAGTTTATGGTTCTGCTGTCCAACATTCCGCTCGAACACGCCCGCCAGACGGCAGAGCACATCAGGCAAAAAGTGTACGATCTGAAAATCCCGCATATGTTTAACGAAAGCGTTGCCACGAACGTGACCATCAGTATTGGCATTGCCATCTTCGAGAATGAAGATATCGAGGGCGCGCTGGAAAAGGCAGATAAGGCACTTTATGAAGCAAAACATATGGGACGAAATAACATCCTCCTGAGTGAAGAGTTGCCCGTGGCCTGACTGTGCTTCGCCTTTCCGGGACAAAAGGCTTGCGATCGGTATGACCAATAGTTAGGATTGGCAATCATTATCATTTAGATTCCTATCCTATGGCCACACGTACCGCACAAGCCGTTGAACCGATTCTCTGGCGAGCCAGTCTCTCCGCGGGGAGTGTGACGCTTGCGGACGCCATCCGGGAAAAAATTGCCGAAACCCGCTCCCATCTGCTGGATTTTATCAAGCTCGATGAAACCCACCCGCATCACGCATTGACGCTGGCACAGTGGCAGCGTCCTGTGGAACGGCAGTCACTGCTGGCCGCCTATTCCGATCATATCTACCGCAATCAACCAGGGCTGGCACGAGAGAATAAGCCGCTGTTGTCCCTGTGGGCGCAGTGGTACATCGGGTTGATGGTTCCTCCTGTCATGCTGGCGTTGTTGACCCAGGACCGCGTGCTGGATCTCTCCCCGGATCATTTCCATGTGGAATTCCACGAGACGGGCCGCGCGGCCTGCTTCTGGATAGATGTTCATGAAGACCAGAACGCGCGTCAATTATCTGCTCAGGAACGTATGGAAATGCTGGTGACACGGGCACTGATTCCGGTAATTGAGGCGCTGGAACAAACGGGTGAGATAAACGGTAAACTCATCTGGAGTAATACCGGGTATTTAATCCACTGGTATTTAACAGAGATGAAACCGCTGCTGGGTGATGAGAAAGTCGATGCACTGCGCCAGTCCTGTTTTTTCGCAAAGCAACTTTCTGATGGTCGCGATAACCCGCTGTTCCGGACGGTAGTCCCGCGTGACGGTCTTCTGGTCCGTCGTACTTGCTGCCAGCGCTATCGCCTGCCGGACGTTCAGCAGTGTGGGGATTGCACGCTGAAGTAGAATCATGAATTGCCCGGTGGCGCTTCGCTTACCGGGCCGACAAATCCCTCGACGCGAAGCCGCCACCTGGCGCACATGACTCAGGCTATCTGCTGATTTTCCTCTTCGGCATTACGTTGTGCTTCTTCCGCTTCCTGCTCCAGCAACTGTTTCTCGTACACTTTAAAGAACGGGAAGTAGATAATTGCCGATACGCATGCCAGAACAATCACCAGGATGGCTGCACGGAAATCCCAACCCAGTGCCCATGCGGCCCCTACCGGTGCCGGGGCCGTCCACGGCACAACAGAAATCACGCGACCAATCAGATCGAACTTCATCGCCGCCCATGCCAGCACGGCGTTAACCATTGGTGCCAGCAGGAAGGGAATAAAGAACACCGGGTTCATCACAATCGGCGTACCGAAAATTACAGGTTCGTTGATGTTAAAGAAGCTCGGCACCACGCTTAAACGGCCAATTGAACGCAGGTGGGCAGAGCGGCTTCGCAAGTAGCAGATAACCAGTCCCATCGTGGCTCCTGAACCGCCGATAACAATAAAGAACGTCCAGAAGGCTTCCATAAAGATATGTGGCAGCGGCAGGCTGGCCGCCAGCGCGGTCTGGTTTGCCCCCAGGTTGGTCAACCAGAACATCTGCAGCATCCCGGAGACAATCGCGGCCCCGTGGATACCGGCGAACCACAGCAGGTGACCAATCAGAACCGCCAGCAGGATCGCAGGAAGGGAATCCGCCGCGGAAACCAACGGTTTGAAAATAGACATAATGGCCTGAGGGATCAGCATACCGAACTGAGACTGAATCAGCAGGCTCAGCGGATAAAGCGTCAACACCACGACCAGCACCGGGATTAGCAGATCAAAGGAGTTTTTGATCATCGGCGGCACCTGGTCCGGCAGGCGAATGCCGATATTGTGCGCCTTCAGGAAACGCATCATTTCAACGCAATACACTGCCACCAGAATGGCAGTAAAAATACCGGTTCCGCCAAGGCTATCGACCGGTAATGTGCCTTTGGTTTTCGGTGCCGCGACCAACAGAAACGCCATCAGCGACAGCATCGCGCACATGAACGGGTCCAGCTGATGCGACTTAACGTAGTGTTTACCCAGGTTATAGGCGATTGCCGCACAGATATAGATGGACATGATGCCCATCGTCATATCAAACGGCGTCAGGATCTGACCTTCAAACTGCTTCGCCATATCCAGCCAGGCACGCGCGAAGCCCCAGGTGGTATCAGGCGAAAAAGGTGGGTAAGCGAACACTAACAAAAATGAGCCGACGATCATAAACGGCATTGCGGAAATAAAGCCGTCACGGATCGCCATAACATGACGCTGGGAAGAGATCCGCCCGGCAACGGGGCTGACATAGTTCTCAACGAAACGGAATATCAAATTAAACGCAGCATGGTTGGCAGACATAGCAGATCTCCTGTCAGACGTTTGTTACGGGCGCATTCACGCCATACGTTGTTCCATAAATCAGCTTCACAACCTTGCTGGCTCGTGTACCAGCGGTACTGCTCAGACGGAATGATTTCATAATTTGCTCTTATTATTGGATACAGGGGACGTTACGTACTCAGTATTAATCTCTGCATCACGCTCTGCAACCGGTTACTGTAACCGGTTTCTGTGAATGTGAAGGCGATCCAGAAATCGGGCCTGTGGGGTATTTGTTACTTAAGAGATATTTACAGAGCATAAATTCTTATGACAGATTACGCAGGATATTTGTCAGGAGGAAACAATGAGTTTGCAGTCTGTACAGCAGTTTTTTGCCGACAACGCGCCGGATATAGAAGTAATTGAGCTAAGTCAAAGCACCGCGACCGTTGCCCTGGCCGCTGCCGCACACAATGTTGAGCCGGGTCAGATCGCCAAAACCTTATCCCTGAAGGTTAAAAATGAGGTGATTCTGGTGGTTGCAAAAGGAGATGCGCGGCTGGATAACAAAAAGCTGAAAGAGGCATTTGGCGCGAAAGCGCGCATGCTCAGCAGCGATGAAGTGGTAACCGTAACCGGTCATCCCGTCGGTGGCGTTTGCCCTTTCGGGCTGGAAAACCCGCTTTCAGTTTACTGTGATGTCTCATTGAAACAGTATCCTGAAGTGCTGCCCGCAGCGGGTGCTATTCACAGTGCTGTGCGAATCTCACCTGACAGAATGGCGGAACTGACTTCAGCGAAATGGGTGGATGTCTGTATTTGATCTGAGCGCCAGAACGCATCTGGCGCTCGAAAGGAAAGCTATAAAAATACGGGGGTACTTAATACCGCGCTACGCGCGTCTCTGGCTGGAAGATGCCTGATAATATCCGCAGCATCCAGTAATCCCACATCTGAATTGACTCCCAGCTTTACCATTGCATTGAACTTGTGAGCCCGAATGGTTTTAATATTACGTTCCAGCTGTGCTGCAATTTCCGGTATGGAATAGCCGAAAGACATATATCGCAAAATCGCCCGCTCAGTTGGGCTCAGCATCCGGTTCTGGCTGACATACCAGTGGCTCAGCATGTTATCGTTGATCCGTTGTGTCTCACTTAGCAACGCGACCACGCCTTCCAGCAGATGATCAAGCGGAACCGACTTACTAATAATACCGTGAAGGCGTGAAGGCGAAAGGTGACTGATTAGCCGTGCTTCCATCTCATCAGAAGCCAACACAATTCGCTGAATATCAGCATGGGTAAAAGCCAGATCCCGTAAACAGGCCAGACAGTTACGACGCTCCTCACGCTCATCGGACAACGAATAAATCACCGAGAAAAAAGGCGTATGAGAAAGCGCAGCTTTAAAGCTGTCAAATTTGTTAAAAAGATGCAATGTGTAATGATCGAGCGGAGACATGGCGAAGAGATGCTCCAGCCCGACAGCACTCATTGTGCAATTTTCGATGACGGCGATATGTCTTGTTGCAGTGGTCTTTTCCATTCCTCGAACTCTCCATAGGCCGACATTAAACTCAGCTCTCGCATTCCTTGTGTACTGCTAATCCACGCGTACATATCGGCATTACTGCGCAGGGATAACCGACGCATCGCACTGTTTTTCTGGGCGCTAATCGTTTTGTTGCTCTTCTTGAGCAGGGTCGCAATTTGGTTAATGCCCCAGCCTTTACCCAGCAGACGTAACACCTTGCGCTCGGAGTGAGTCAGGGCAACAAACTGCTCATTCTCATCATCAGGGTCGGTTGTTTCGGGCATTAATAAGGTCTGGCTTATCCGTTCAGCGCGTTCACTGCCAGCACGAATAGCGCTTATCACGCCTTCAATAGGCTCGAGATCTGACAGCAGCGTCGTTTCAGGACGCATGAGCAACTCTACGGCGAGTGGGTAAAGCGGGCGGGACACTAAAAATATCCAGTGGATATCGCGGTACTGATTCAGCAATCCGTAATACTGCTCAAGCGTGCCACGTGGGTTCCGATAATCACCTGAAATATCGGCGATAATGACCTCTGCGCGGCGCAGCTGTAGTAGCGTTAATTCCTGTAAAGAACGGCAGTACGTCAAATCATACTCGGGAAAATGACGCGCCATTACGCCACCCAACCCGCTTTGCATAACGGGTACTCTGCTAATTACAATTCCATGTTTACCATTCGATGGCGTCATAGACCCTCCATGTCCTTTTCAATTACCGAATAACGTTCAAACGCTTCAAGGTTAAACCTGTTTCCATCCCTGAGTGCAAAACGGGTTAATACAAGCATAATGTGAGATATACTTAGTCAATTAAGAATCGCCCAAATCAGGACTAATATCTCACAAATAACAATTAATTTTAATTGGTACACCATGAAAATAATAACAATATAAAATTAGAAAAACTTAATACGACTTTTATATATATTCACAGCAACCATTCATAATATAAATAAAGTAAGCCTCCCTTTGCGCCATAAGTCTCTGCAACTGTTTGCACAAATCTTGATCTGACCAGAGCAAAGGCCATGGCACTTTGTGCTAAAAGTAAGCATTACGGGCCAACGGGCAGGCAGTCTCTCTTTTCTTCAGGGCATTACATGCAGGCAGATCAGTCAACGCAACGTGCTACTACGCGGCTATGTATCCAGTGCGGGCTTTTTCTACTCCAGCACGGGGCGGAAAGCGCCCTGGTCGAGGAACTTTCGACACGGCTCGGGCTGGCGCTCGGGATGGACAGTGTGGAAAGCTCCATCTCGTCAAACGCCATTGTGCTGACCACCATTAAAGACGGGCAATGCCTGACATCCACCCGCAAGAACCACGACCGCGGCATTAATATGCATGTCGTGACGGAGGTGCAGCATATTGTCATTATGGCGGAACACAAACTTCTCGACCTTAAAGAGATAGATAAACGCTTCAACCAAATCAAACCGTTACGTTACCCACGCTGGCTGGTTGTGCTGATGGTGGGGCTGTCATGCGCCTGTTTTTGCAAACTCAATCAAGGCGGATGGGACGGCGCGGTTATCACCTTTTTCGCCAGCAGCATTGCCATGTATGTCCGCCAGTTGCTGACCCACAGGCAACTGCATCCACAAATTAACTTCTGTATCACCGCCTTTGTAGCGACAACGGTCTCCGGCCTGCTGCTGCGTCTGCCCCAGTTCGCCAGTACGCCAACCATCGCGATGGCCGCCAGCGTATTGCTACTGGTGCCTGGTTTTCCGTTAATCAATGCCGTTGCTGATATGTTTAAAGGGCACATTAATACCGGCCTGGCACGCTGGGCGATAGCCAGCCTGCTGACGTTGGCAACCTGTATCGGCGTGGTAATGGCGATGACCTTGTGGGGGTTACCCGGATGGGCGTAATTTATTTTCTGCTCGCACTGGCGCAGGACATGGCGCTGGCTGCTATTCCAGCCGTGGGTTTTGCGATGGTATTCAATGTGCCGCAGCGTGCGCTGCCGTGGTGTGCACTGCTGGGTGCTATTGGTCACGGCTCACGCATGGCCATGATGGCGGCGGGCTTTAATATCGAATGGTCGACGTTTATGGCCTCCATGCTGGTCGGCAGCATCGGCATTCAGTGGTCGCGCTGGTATCTGGCGCATCCCAAGGTCTTTACCGTCGCGGCGGTGATCCCCATGTTTCCGGGCATTTCAGCTTATACGGCGATGATTTCGGCGGTAAAAATCAGCCACTTCGGCTACAGCGAACCGCAAATGATCCTGCTGCTGAGCAATTTCCTCAAGGCATCGTCCATTGTCGGCGCGCTCTCCATCGGCCTGTCGATCCCCGGTTTATGGCTGTATCGCAAGCGCCCGCGCGTTTGACATTTGTGTTCTCACGCTGCCATGGTGATAATCCTTTATTCCGTCTGGTGATGATAAGGAAAAGCAGTGGCTAACCCTGGCAGCGAACGCGTCGACCATAATGAAGAATCCAGCCTGAAGGACAAAATTTTTCAGAGCGCCATCGCGCTGTTTGCTGAATACGGGCTGAACGGTGCGCGCATGGAGCAAATCGCCGAGAAAGCAGGCACCACCAAACGGATGGTGGTGTATCACTTCAAAAACAAAGAAAACCTTTACCTTCTGGCGCTGGAGTATGTCTATACCCAAATCCGCGCCAGTGAGAAAGCGCTCAGTCTTGCCGGGATGCCGCCGGTCGAAGCGCTGGTACATCTGGTTGAAGCCACGTTTGATTATCACGCCGACCACCCGGACTACATCCGCATCATCTGCATGGAGAACATGCAGCGCGGCCGCTTTATGCAGCAGTCCAGCTATTTGCGCCAGGTTAACCGCAGCGCTCTGGAATTGCTGGAGGAAATTTTGCGTCGCGGAAAGGAAAAGCAACTCTTCAACCAGACGGTAGACGCGCGCGATCTTCACCGTCTTATCAGCAGCTTTAGCTTCCATTACGTCGCCAACAGCTACACCTTTACCCTGCTGTTTGAAGATGGCGCAGACGAGCAGGCCCAGCGTCAACACTACCGAAAAATGGCGGTTCAGGTGGCGCTTCGTTACACCTGCCCTTAAAATCGCTTGCAATTATATCGCGCACTATCTATATTTTCTTCATGAACGCAAAAACGAACGATACCACCGCCGCGCTGCTGCTGGATAACCAGCTCTGCTTTGCTCTCTATTCGGCAAACCTGGCGCTGAACAAGCTGTACCGGCAACTGCTGGCACCGCTGAACCTGACTTACCCGCAATACCTTGTGATGCTGGTGTTGTGGGAACAGGATGACATAACGGTGTCGGACATTGGCGAACGGTTGTTCCTTGATTCAGCCACGCTGACGCCACTGCTGAAACGTCTGGAAAGCGCAGGGTTGATTCTCCGCCAGCGCTCCCGTCAGGATGAGCGTCAGGTTGCTGTCACCCTGAGTGATGCGGGTCGCAGCCTGCAGCAGCAGGCCGCTGGTATCCCGCAGGCCGTAGGATGCGCGGCGCAGTGTGATACTGACACGATGCTGGCGCTCAAGCAGCAGCTCGAACTTTTACGACAACAGCTCCAGCGCGCGTAAGGCTATACTTTACGCGTATTTATTTAACCATATATATCGCACGCTATTTAATAGCACACATAAATGTAAGATGAGGAACCTGCCATGTCTTTAGAAAAAGTTGTCTACACTGCCAAAGCCAAAGCCACCGGAGGCCGCGATGGCCGCGCTACCTCTTCCGACGGCGTCCTGGATGTCAAACTGGGTGTGCCAAAAGAGATGGGCGGCATGGGCGGTGACGTCACCAACCCGGAACAGCTGTTCGCTGCTGGTTATTCTGCCTGCTTCCTGGGCGCGATGAAGTTCGTTGCCGCACGCGATAAATTCGCCCTGCCGAAAGACGCCTTTATTGAAGGTGAAGTGGGTATCGGCCCACTGCCAACCGGCTTTGGTATTGAGGCGAAACTGAACATCCACGTAGAAGGTATGGACGCAGCAGAAGCCAAAAAACTGGTGGATGCCGCACACATTGTTTGCCCGTACTCCAATGCCACTCGCGGTAACATTGATGTGACGCTGAATATCATCGCGTAATGCAGGCCGCAACCCTCTTCCGACCGGGAGAGGGTTGCCCCCTCCTTCCCTCTTTCTCTCTGTGCTACCATAAGCCCATATCACGCCCGTCGTCATCAGCAGAGAAAGTGTTATGTCCTCCAGAATCCTGACCACCAGCATTGCTGGCATTGATGCCTTTATGCGCGACCCTCGCGGTGTGTTAACTCACGCCGACGGCGGTACGCTTGCGGTATTTGCCGACAACGCCCCGGCGTTTTATGCGATAACGCCGGAACGTCTGGCGCAGCTTTTGGATATCGAAGCGCGACTGTCTCGTCCGGCGAGCGATGTCACCCTGGACAACCAGTTCTTTGAGGAACCGGATAACGTCCCCGTGGCGGTGCCGATAGGGAAATTCCCTATGTACGCTGGCTGGCAACCGGATGCGGATTTCCAGCGACAGGCTGCGCTGTGGGGCATCGCGCTCTCACAGCCCGTCACACCGGAAGAACTGGCCGCTTTCGTCGCTTACTGGCAAGCGGAGGGAAAAGTGTTCCACCATGTTCAGTGGCAGCAAAAGCTCGCACGCAGCATTCAAATCAACCGGGCCAGCAACAATGGCCAGCCAAAACGCGATATCAACGCTTTTTCAGAACCGGATAAACAGATCCCAAATGGATTCCGAGGTGCAAAATGAAAAACGTCGGCGACCTGATGAAACGTCTACAAAAGATGATGCCTGCCAACGTGAAGCCCGCTTTCACCACGGGTGAGGAGCTGCTGGCATGGCAAAAAGAGCAGGGAGAAATTCGCGCAGCGGCCCTCGCCCGCGAAAACCGCGCGATGAAAATGCAGCGCACCTTTAACCGCTCAGGCATCCGCCCGCTGCACCAGAACTGCTCTTTCGATAACTATAAAATTGAAACCACCGGACAAATGAACGCCCTTGCCGCGGCCCGTCAGTATGTGGATGAGTTTGACGGCAACATTGCCAGCTTTATCTTTAGCGGCAAACCTGGCACCGGGAAAAACCACCTCGCGGCAGCCATCTGCAACGAACTGCTGCTGCGCGGGAAATCCGTCTTGATCATCACCGTGGCCGATATTATGTCCGCCATGAAAGACACCTTCAGCAACCGCGAAACCAGCGAAGAGCAGCTCCTGAACGACCTGAGCAATGTGGATCTGCTGGTTATTGACGAAATTGGCGTCCAGACCGAATCCCGCTATGAAAAAGTGATCATCAATCAGATTGTCGACCGCCGCTCGTCATCGAAACGCCCGACCGGCATGCTGACGAACCATAACATCGACGAGATGACCCGCCTGCTGGGTGAGCGTGTCATGGACCGCATGAAGCTCGGTAACAGCCTGTACGTCATCTTTGACTGGGAAAGCTATCGCAGCCGCGTCACCGGTAAAGAGTATTAGGATATTTCCAGGAAAGGGAGAGGGTCCGGCGGTATATACTGGTGCCACTTCCGACCCAAACGGACCCTTTTGAGTAAACCATGATGAAAAAACAGTTTCTTCTCAGCACGTTTTTAGGCGCACTGCTGGTGACCGGCGCAGTGCAGGCGGCGTCCTGGCAGGAATCCCTGTCCAGCGCGGCCAACGAGCTAACCAAAGAGAGCGGCAGTTCTCAGGGCGGGCTGTCAGCCTCTTCTCTCACCAGTCTGCTGGGTAATAGCTCTCAAAGCCTGAGCGCAGGTACGATGAACAACGCGGCGGGTATTCTGGAGTATTGCGCGAAGCAGAAACTGGCTTCCGTCACCGATACCCAAAACATCAAAAATCAGGTACTGGGCAAACTCGGTCTGGATACGCAGGAGCAGAAAGCCGATACCAACTATATGGACGGCATTCAGGGCTTACTGAACGCGCAAAACGGCCAGCAGCTCAACCTGAGCACCCTCGGAAACTCTTCCCTGGCGAAGCAGGTGAAAACCAAAGCCTGCGATCTGGTTCTGAAACAAGGCGTTAATTTCCTCTCCTGAGCCACCTCATTTTCTGCCACAACACGCCGCGTTTATTACGTTACTCTTTCAACGCGGCGTGAAAGCAGCCTTTTCCCACCCTGCCACCGTCTCAGCATCCGCATGTCAGGATGCGACCAGCGTCAAAAAAACTTTTTTATAAACCAAATCCTAACAACAGCACATTTTCGTGACACTAAAATTGCAGCTAAACGTCATCGCAATTACATTGTATTACCCAAAAAATAATCACTTAGCCAGCGAAGTAACTGGCATCATGAGGATATGCAGTTGTCAGAGTTAATGTCCCTTATCCTTTTTCTGGCTTCCGTCGGCATCTACGCCTGGAAAGCTGGCCGTAACACCTGGTGGTTTATTGCTACCCTGGCGGTGCTCGGCATTTTTGTTATTTTGAACATTACCTTATACGCCAGCGATTACTTTACCGGTGACGGTATTAACGATGCCGTACTCTATACCCTCACCAACAGTCTGACCGGCGCGGGAGTTAGTAAGTACATACTTCCTGGTTTGGGTGTGGTCGTTGCACTGGTGACCATCTTTGGCGCACTGGCCTGGATACTGCGCCGTCGCCGCCACCATCCACACCATATGGGCTACAGTCTGTTGGCGCTTTTCCTTGCGCTGGCCTCGGTGGATGCCAGCCCGGCGTTCCACCAGATCACCGAACTGGTGAAATCTCAGTCGCGCGATGGCGACCCGGATTTCGTTGCGTACTATAAAGAGCCTTCGAAGAAGATCGACAACCCGAAGCTCAATCTGGTCTACATCTACGGCGAAAGCCTGGAACGGACCTATTTTGATAACGATGCCTTCCCGAATCTGACCCCGGAACTTGGCGCGTTAAAAAACGAAGGCATCGACTTCAGCCACACCATGCAACTCCCCGGCACCGATTACACCATCGCTGGGATGGTTGCATCCCAGTGCGGTATCCCGCTGTTCGCCCCGTTTGAAGGCAACGCATCGGCGTCTATGTCGAGCTTCTTCCCGCAGAATATCTGCCTTGGCGATATCCTGAAAAATTCCGGCTACGAAAACTACTTTATGCAGGGCGCTAACCTGCGTTTCGCCGGGAAAGACGTGTTCCTGAAATCGCACGGTTTTGAGCATCTTTACGGCTCGGAAGAGTTAAAAACCACGGTGGCAGACCCGTCCTATCGCAACGACTGGGGTTTCTACGACGATACCGTTCTTGATGAAACCTGGAAAAAATTTGAAGAACTGTCCCGCTCCGGCAAGCGTTTTTCCCTCTTTGCCCTGACCGTAGACACCCACCACCCTGATGGCTTTGTGTCACGCACCTGTAAACGCAAAAGCTATGATATTAATGGCAAAAACAACAAATCCTTCAGCGCTGTCACCTGCAGCCAGGAGCATATCGCCGCGTTAATCGAGAAAATCAAAGCCTCGCCGTACTTTAAAAACACGGTGATCGTCGTCTCGTCTGACCATCTGGCGATGAAAAATACCGCGTGGGATGAACTGAACAAACAGGATCGCAGCAACCTGTTCTTCGTGCTGCGCGGCGATCGGCCCCAGCAGGAAGTGATTGCCACAAAACGCAATTCGATGGATAACGGCGCAACCGTGCTGGATATTCTGGGCGGGGATAACTTTATCGGACTTGGCCGCAGTACGCTGTCCGGGCAGTCGCTGTCGGAAGTTTTCCTCAACATGAAGGAGAAAATCCTCGCGTGGAAGCCAGATATCATTCGCCTGTGGAACTTCCCGAAAGAGATGAAGGAATTCACCATCGACCAGGATAAAAATATGATTGCCTTCTCCGGCAGTCATTTCCGCCTGCCGCTGCTGCTGCGCGTTTCGGATAACCGCGTCGAACCGCTGCCGGAAAGCGAATATTCCGCGCCGCTGCGATTCCAGCTGGCCGATTTCGCCCCACGCGATAATTTCGTCTGGATCGACCGCTGCTACAAAATGGGCCAGCTCTGGTCTCAACCGCTGTCGCTTTCTACCGACTGGTGTGTCTCTCAGGGGCAACTGGGCGGGCAGCAAACTGTTCAGCACGTTGATAAACCACACTGGAAGGGTAAAACGGCGTTTAACGATACGGTTATCGATACGGCGCGCTATCAGCGTAACGTCGATATGCTGAAAATCGTCGACAACGACATTCGTTACAAGGCGGACAGCTTTATCTTTAACGTAGCCGGAGCCCCGGAAGAGGTTAAACAGTTCAGCGGTATCTCCCGCCCTGAATCCTGGGGACGCTGGTCCAACGCGCAACTGGGTGATGAGGTGAAAATTGAATACACCCATCCGCTGCCGGAAAAATTCGATCTGGTGATCACCGCCAAAGCGTTTGGCCCGAATGCTAACCGCCCTGTGCCGGTACGGGTTGGCGATACCGAACAGATGCTGACGCTCGGCAACGACATCACCACTACCACGCTGCATTTCGATAACCCGTCGCGCAGCAATACCGTGGTGATTGTGCCGCCCGATCCGCAATCCACGAATGAAGGCAACATCCTCGGCCACTCCCCGCGCAAGCTGGGCATCGGAATGGTGGAAATCAAAATAGTAAGTCGCGCAGGCTAACGGTTCGCTATGCTGAACTTTCGTCTGACAACCGATAAAGACATCGCCGCTCTGCCCGCCATTGAACGCGCTGCTGGTCAGCGCTTTAGTGAATGGCCAGCCCTGGCGTGGCTTGCTGACAGCCCCGTCATCTCCGTCGGGGAACACCGGCGCTACGCTGAAAAGGGAATGAGCTGGCTGGCACTGGCGGAGGAAAAACCGGTTGGTTTTATTCTTGCAGAGGTGCATCCCTCATCGCTGTTTATTGTGGAACTCTCGGTTCATCTGGACTGGCAGGGAAAGGGCGCAGGCCGGCAGCTCATCTCGTGTGTCGCAGACACGGCCCGCACGTTGGGGCTAACTTCGCTGACGTTGACGACATTTCGCGACGTGCCGTGGAATGCGCCCTTTTATGCGCGGCTGGGGTTTGAAATGATCGCGGTGCTAACGCCTGAACTGCACCAGAAACGAGAGGAAGAAACGGCGCACGGTTTAGCGTATGAATCCCGCTGCGCCATGCGCCTGCCTCTGTAATATCGCCGCTTACCGGGCCTACAAAAACTGCACGCGCCGGGTCAGGCAAAACCGTCACCCGGCGCAACGCACGGTGTTAGAACGTTTCCCAGTTATCACCCGCATCGGCCGTCGCAGTTTTACGCGCCATTACCGGAGCAGCAACGGTTTTCGCGGAGGCAAGCTCACGCGCTTTCATCTGCTCCTGTTGAATGCGGAACACCGCGACCGCCTGCGTCAGACGGCTCGCCTGCTCTTCCAGCGCTGCCGCCGCAGCAGCAGACTCTTCCACCAGCGAGGCGTTCTGCTGAGTCACGCGATCCATCTCAGCCACCGCCAGGCCGACCTGGTCAATACCGCGGCTCTGCTCGTCAGAGGCAGAGGCAATTTCGCCCATGATGTCGGTCACGCGGGTAACCGCATTAACGATTTCGCCCATCGTCTCACCAGCGCTTTCAACCAGCGTAGAGCCAAGCTCAACCCGCCCGACAGAATCTTCAATCAGGCTCTTAATTTCACGGGCCGCCTGAGCGCTACGCTGCGCCAGGTTACGCACCTCACCGGCAACCACCGCAAAACCACGTCCCTGCTCACCTGCACGAGCGGCTTCAACCGCGGCGTTAAGAGCAAGAATGTTGGTCTGGAAAGCAATGCCGTCGATCACGCTAATAATGTCTGCGATTTTCTGGGAACTGCCCGCGATATCACGCATGGTTTGCACCACGTTATCTACCACTTTACCGCCTTTCTGCGCGGTTTCAGATGCGCTCAGCGCCAGGTTACTCGCCTGACGGGCGTTCTCGGCGTTCTGTTTCACGGTGGCAGTCAGTTGTTCCATGCTGGCCGCGGTCTCTTCCAGGGAAGCGGCCTGCTGTTCAGTACGTGACGAGAGATCGTTATTGCCCATTGAGATCTCGCTCGCACCGCTGTAGATAGCGTTTGCACCGTTACGCACGTCGCCAACGGTACGCACCAGCTCGCCCTGCATGTGGCGCAGCGAGTCGGCCAGCATACCCATTTCGTTAGAGCCTTCCACATCGATACGCTTCACCAGATCGCCGCTGGCGATATGGCGGATACTGTCGATCAGACGGTTCATCGGAGAAATCAGCGCCTGCTTAATGCCCAGCCAGACGGCAACGATCACCACCAGTACAGCCACCAGCACACTAATCAGCACCCAGATAGCCTGGCTGTAGGAGCTATTGCTGTCTTTCACCGCCGTTTCGTACAGCTTGTCGTTCTGCTGCAGGTAGTTCACGTACTGCTTCTCAAAGCCATCCTGGTAGCTCTGGGTCGGCTGGTCGAAGAAGTCGTTAATTTTGCCTGCACCCAACAGCTGGATCAGTTCAGCCAGCGCACCGTGATAGATATCGTAGTTACGCTTGATCTCCATCGCGGCGGCCTCGCTCTGACGCGGGTCACGTGGCAGAGCCTCGTAGTCAGCCCAGTTTTTTTCCGCCTGTTTCAGAGAGGCAGACGCAATCTGCATCAAATCAGAAACGGTCGCGCCGCTGCCGATATTGTTCTGATCCATCATGTAGCGGATGCCTGCGCGGTTCAGGGTATTACGGGTTTGCAGCAGCGCCACCCAGCTACCGTTCAGGGTGGATTGTTGCTGACGAATGGTTTGCAGGACGGTGAAGTTCTCTTTGTCATGCTTGAGAGCATTGAAGAAAAGACCACCGGAAGTGAGTTGTAAAAGGCCAAAAATAGCTAAGACCAGCAATAAACTGGTGACAATCTTGATACGGTTTAACATGTTTTCTCTTTCCATCAGACAGATAACAGGATTTTCGGCCTGGGAAAGGAAAACTTTACGAAAAACGTACTATTAATAGTGATATTTCCATCAGGACACCATGTTGAGGTGTTACGAAACGATTAACCCCCAATCTGCGAGGCACACGATTTCATTCTTTTGCTGTATTCCTCAAAGTACGTACTCACCGCAACGTAGGCTTTATGACCGTTAATCATAAAATTCACCCCGGCGGTTTGTTCATCATCATTTTTCATGACAACACGCCCTCCACTGATAGCAGTTTGTAGTGCTGCAAAGTCAGGTGTAGCCAGTACAAGATTGGTTTGTATATTACGTAATTTTCTTTTGAGCGCAAAAAGTGATTCAAGTGCTAATAGTCTAAATGCTTTATCATCGATATTAAGGTATGAGCTCGACGCAATAAACATACACTGTGCAATTTGAGAAGCCAGATCATAGTTATGGCTTTGAATATCTAATGCATATCGTTTGTTATAAATTGTACCAACTGCGCCAGCACTCCCTCCGACTATAATCGTTTCTGTAGATTTTGTCGCAAGTCCAATTGCACTGGTCAATAAGCCAATAAAGGTGACCTCTCCCGCAGCGCTGGCTTGCATTCTTTTTTTATCAGCTTCGCGTTCCCATAGAGTTGCGTAAAATGCAAATCTTTCGTTCACATCACTCAAACTGTTCAGGGAGTATTCAGAAAACTTACACATTTTCTTACTACTATCACGACAATTATCATCCAAATCAACAACAGGGACAGGTAAAGGGCTTGTACATGCGGTCAAAAAAAGGATAAAGAATGATGCTATTGTCTTTTTCATCCTGAGATACCCCTACCGCGAATACAGGGTGAAATTTATAACATGGGCCCCATCAGCATCAATATCCGCATCAGAAATATAATAAACGTGTTCCCCAAAAGGGGTTTGCGCAAGATATATCACTACGGGAGGATTACCCTCCGTATCACTTTTAATCTCCGCCAGCACCGACATATTCACCACCTGAATATAACATAAGTAACTGTACATTTTCAGTTATAGACAGGCGAATTAGTTTTGTCACTACGACTTATTCATTGTGATAAAAATATAAAAACTAAACCTTTTATCAATGCTTCCCTCTCCTTTATCAGAAGAGGGCAGAATAAAAGACAACTATTCACTGCGTTCGGCGAGATGCCGGTTCCCCAGTTCAATAAACTCTTCCAGCAAAGCCGTGAGCTGTTTCATCTTCTCTGGCGTGTATTCCGCCTCAATCTGCTGGTACGCCTCTTCCACCTGCGCCTGGGCGTGCTCATACAGCGCGTTGCCCTCTTTGGTCAGCGACACGTACAGCTTGCGCTGGTCATTCACCGGCTTTAAGCGCAGCACCAGGCCGTCGCGCTCCATACGCGTGAGAATGCCCGTCAGGCTCGGCCGCAAGATGCAGGTACGAAACGCCAGGTCGTGAAAATCCATCGACGGATGTTCGGCCAGCACCCGCACGATGCGCCACTGCTGCTCGGTCAGGTTATGCCGCTTCACAATCGGGCGGAAGTAGGACATCGCCGCTTCCCGCGCCTGCAACAGCGCGATAGTTAATGAATCATGCATAGCCACCTCCGAAAATCATTAACAAGTAAACAATTCAATAATGATGTTTTTATAAACAGCCTGTTTTACGTCAAAAAGTCTAACAGAAACAACCTGATTTTATTAACTATATGATAAATATATTCTTTATGGTTTATATGTAAATTTATTGTTATTCATATCACAAATTTTTCACTTCTGATTGCGAAACGAACAGCAAAAGCATAAAACCAGATCATTAACATATTAATGAAATCGATATCGGAAATCCGGCCTGAGGAATATGTCAATGAAAGGTACTGTTTTTGCCGTAGCGCTGAACCATCAAAGCCAGCGTGAAGCCTGGGGTGAGGCGTTTGAAAAAGCCCCCTACAACACGCCGCCGAAAACCGCCGTCTGGTTTATCAAGCCGCATAACACCGTGATCCGCACGGGTGAGCCGATCCCGTTCCCGCAGGGCGAAACGGTCTTAAGTGGCGCGACAGTGGCGCTGGTGGTCGGCAAAATAGCCAGTAAGGTACGTGTGGAAGACGCACCGGAGTACATCGCCGGATATGCGCTGGCGAACGAAGTGAGCCTGCCGGAAGAGAGCTTTTACCGCCCGGCGATCAAAGCCAAATGCCGCGACGGATTTTGTCCGCTGGGTGAAATGACCACCGTTGATAACGTTGATAACGTTGATAACCTGACCATCATCACCGAAATCAACGGTCGCGAAGCGGACCACTGGAACACCGCCGATCTTCAGCGCAATGCCGCCGAACTGCTCAGCGCCCTGAGCGAATTCGCCACCCTCAACCCCGGCGATGCGATCCTGCTCGGCACGCCGCACTCACGCGTGCCGCTGCAGCCGGGCGATCGTGTGCGCATTCTGGCGAAAGGTTTTCCGCCGCTGGAAAACCCGGTGGTGGATGAGCGCGACGTTGCCATCGCTCACGGCCCGCACCCGCACGCCACGCTCTTCGCCCTCGGGCTGAACTACGCCGACCACGCCAGCGAACTGGCGTTTACGCCGCCCACCGAGCCGCTGGTATTTATCAAAGCCCCCAACACCTTCAACGGCGATAACCAGACCTCGGTACGCCCGAACAACGTTGAATATATGCACTACGAAGCGGAGCTGGTGGTGGCCATCGGCAAAACCGCCCGCAAGGTGAGCGAAGCCGAGGCAATGGACGTTGTTGCGGGCTACACAGTCTGTAACGACTACGCCATCCGCGACTACCTGGAAAACTACTACCGCCCGAACCTGCGGGTGAAAAGTCGCGACGGGCTGACCCCCATCAGCCCGAACATCGTGCCAAAAGAAGCCATTCCCGAGCCGCACAACCTTCGCCTTCGCACCTTCGTCAACGGCGAATTGCGTCAGGAAGGCACCACGGCAGATCTGATCTTCAGCATCCCGTTCCTGATTGCGTACCTGAGCGATTTTATGACCCTGCAGCCGGGCGACATGATTGCCACCGGCACCCCCAAAGGGCTGTCCGACGTGGTACCGGGTGACGAAGTGGTGGTGGAAGTGGAAGGCGTGGGCCGCCTGGTGAACCGGATTGTCAGCGAGGAGACTGCAAAATGAAAAAGATTAACCACTGGATCAACGGTAAAAACGTCGCCGGAAGCGACTACTTCCACACCACCAACCCGGCCTCCGGCGAGGTATTAGCGGAAGTCGCCTCAGGCGGTGAAACCGAGATCCATCAGGCCGTTGCCGCCGCTAAAGAAGCCTTCCCGAAATGGGCCAACCTGCCGATGAAAGAGCGCGCGCGCCTGATGCGTCGGCTGGGCGATCTGATTGACCAGAACGTGCCCGAGATCGCCGCCATGGAAACCGCCGATACCGGCCTGCCGATCCACCAGACCAAAAACGTGCTCATTCCACGCGCCTCGCACAACTTCGAGTTCTTCGCCGAAGTGTGCCAGCAGATGAACGGCAAAACCTATCCGGTCGACGACAAAATGCTGAACTACACCCTGGTGCAGCCGGTCGGGGTTTGCGCGCTGGTGTCGCCGTGGAACGTGCCGTTTATGACCGCCACCTGGAAGGTCGCGCCGTGCCTGGCGCTGGGCAACACGGCGGTGCTGAAGATGTCTGAACTCTCCCCGCTGACTGCCGATCGTCTGGGCGAACTGGCGCTGGAAGCGGGCATCCCGGCGGGCGTGCTGAACGTGGTGCAGGGCTACGGTGCCACGGCGGGCGACGCGCTGGTGCGCCACCACGACGTTCGCGCCGTCTCTTTTACCGGCGGCACCGCCACCGGGCGCAACATCATGAAAAACGCCGGGCTGAAGAAATACTCCATGGAGCTGGGCGGCAAATCCCCGGTGCTGATATTTGAAGATGCCGACATTGAGCGCGCGCTGGACGCCGCCCTGTTCACCATCTTCTCCATTAACGGCGAGCGCTGCACCGCAGGCTCACGCATCTTCATCCAGCAGAGCATCTACCCGGAATTCGTCAAACGCTTTGCCGAACGCGCCAACCGCCTGCGCGTGGGCGACCCGACCGATCCGAACACCCAGATTGGCGCGCTGATCAGCAAGCAGCACTGGGAGAAAGTCTCCGGCTATATCCGCCTCGGCATTGAGGAAGGCGCGACCCTGCTGGCGGGCGGCCCGGACAAACCAACCGATCTGCCTGCGCACCTGCAAGGCGGCAACTTCCTGCGCCCGACCGTGCTGGCGGACGTCGACAACCGGATGCGCGTGGCGCAGGAGGAGATCTTCGGGCCGGTGGCCTGCCTGCTGCCGTTCAAAGACGAAGCGGAAGGTCTGCGTCTGGCGAACGACGTCGAGTACGGTCTGGCGTCATACATCTGGACGCAGGACGTCAGCAAAGTGCTGCGTCTGGCACGCAACATTGAAGCCGGAATGGTATTTGTGAACACCCAGAACGTGCGCGACCTCCGTCAGCCGTTTGGCGGCGTAAAAGCCTCCGGCACCGGTCGCGAAGGCGGCGAGTACAGCTTCGAGGTCTTCGCGGAGATGAAAAACGTCTGTATCTCCATGGGCGACCATCCGATTCCAAAATGGGGGATCTGATCATGGGAAAATTAGCCTTAGCAGCAAAAATCACACACGTTCCGTCAATGTATCTCTCTGAACTGCCGGGCAAAAACCACGGCTGTCGCCAGTCGGCCATCGACGGGCATAAAGAGATCAGCAAGCGCTGCCGCGAGCTGGGCGTGGACACCATCATCGTGTTCGACACCCACTGGCTGGTGAACAGCGCGTATCACATCAACTGTGCGGATCACTTCTCAGGCGTCTACACCAGCAACGAACTGCCGCACTTTATCCGCGACATGACCTACGACTACGACGGCAACCCGGCACTCGGGCAGCTGATTGCCGACGAAGCGGTGAAGCGCGGCGTGCGCGCCAAAGCGCACAACATCCCGAGCCTCAAGCTGGAGTACGGCACGCTGGTGCCGATGCGCTACATGAACAGCGATAAACATTTCAAAGTGATCTCCATCTCGGCGTTCTGCACGGTTCACGACTTCGCCGACAGCCGCAGGCTCGGTGAGGCCATCATCAGCGCGATTGAAAAATATGACGGCACCGTGGCGGTGCTTGCCAGCGGCTCGCTCTCGCACCGCTTTATCGACGACCAGCGTGCGGAAGAAGGGATGAACAGCTACACCCGCGAGTTCGACCGCCAGATGGACGAGCGCGTGGTGAAGCTGTGGCGCGAAGGCCAGTTCAGGGAGTTTTGCAGCATGCTGCCGGAGTACGCCGACTACTGCTACGGCGAGGGCAACATGCACGACACGGTGATGCTGCTGGGGATGCTCGGCTGGGACAAGTACGAGGGCAAGGTGGAGTTTCTCACCGAGCTGTTCGCCAGCTCCGGCACCGGCCAGGTCAACGCCGTTTTCCCGCTGCCCGCGTAAGGAGCCACCATGCCGCACTTTATTGCTGAATGTACCGACAATATTCGCGAGCAGGCCGACCTGCCGGGGTTGTTCGCCAAAGTGAACGAGGCGCTGGCCGCCACGGGCATTTTCCCGCTCGGCGGCATCCGCAGCCGTGCGCACTGGCTGGATACCTGGCAGATGGCCGACGGGAAGCATGATTACGCCTTTGTGCACATGACGCTGAAGATCGGCGCGGGACGCAGCCTGGAAAGCCGTGAAGAAGTGGCGGAGATGCTGTTTGCGCTGATCAAAACCCACTTTGTAGAGCTAATGGCGAGCCGTTATCTGGCGCTGTCGTTTGAGCTCGCCGAGCTGCACCCGACGCTCAATTACAAACAAAACAACGTGCACGCCTTGTTTAAGTAACGCGCTCGGTCAGTCCCCTCTCCCTGTGGGAGAGGGTTAGGGTGAGGGGATACCACTGCGGCCTGATGCCCTCACCCCGGCCCTCTCCCACGGGGAGAGGGAGAAAACAAATAAAAACAGGATATCGCCATGCTCGACAAACACACCCATACCCTGATCGCCCACCGCCTGCATCAGGCGGAGCAATCCCGCGAGCAGATCCGCCAGATCTCGCTCGACTACCCGACGATCACCATTGACGACGCCTACGCCGTACAGCGCGAATGGGTGAGCCTGAAAATCGCCGAAGGCCGCGTACTGAAAGGCCACAAGATCGGCCTGACCTCAAAAGCGATGCAGGCCAGCTCGCAAATCAGCGAACCGGACTACGGCGCGCTGCTGGATGACATGTTCTTTCATGACGGCTGCGATATCCCCGTCGATCGCTTTATCGTCCCGCGCATCGAAGTGGAGCTGGCGTTCGTGCTGGCGAAACCGCTGCGCGGCCCGAACTGCACCATCTTCGACGTCTATAACGCTACGGATTACGTCATCCCCGCGCTGGAGCTGATTGACGCCCGCTGCCACAACGTTGACCCGGAAACCCAACGCCCGCGCAAAGTGTTCGACACCATCTCCGACAACGCCGCCAACGCTGGCGTGATCCTCGGCGGCCGCCCGATTAAGCCCGACGAGCTGGATCTGCGCTGGATCTCCGCCCTGCTCTACCGCAACGGCGTGATTGAAGAGACTGGCGTCGCCGCAGGCGTGCTTAACCACCCGGCGAACGGCGTGGCGTGGCTGGCAAACAAACTTGCGCCATACGACGTGCAGCTTGAACCGGGCCAGATCATCCTCGGCGGATCGTTCACCCGCCCGGTGGCGGCCAGCAGAGGCGATACCTTCCACGTGGACTACGGCAACATGGGCTCCATCAGTTGCCGTTTTGTTTAGGAGAGAACCATGCAAAACGCTTTCAAAGCAGCGCTGAAATCGGGCCGGCCGCAAATCGGCCTGTGGCTGGGGCTGACCAGCAGCTATAGCGCCGAACTGCTGGCAGGCGCGGGCTTCGACTGGCTGCTGATCGACGGCGAACATGCGCCAAATAACGTGCAGACCGTCTTAACGCAGCTGCAGGCCATCGCGCCATATGCCAGCCAGCCGGTGGTGCGCCCGTCGTGGAACGATCCGGTGCAGATCAAACAGCTTCTGGACATTGGGGCGCAAACCCTGCTGGTGCCAATGGTGCAAAACGCTGACGAAGCGCGTCTGGCGGTAAGTGCCACACGCTATCCCCCCGTGGGCATTCGCGGCGTGGGCAGCGCACTGGCAAGAGCGTCACGCTGGAACCGCATCCCGGATTACCTGCAACAGGCCAACGACGCCATGTGCGTGCTGGTACAGATTGAAACCCGCGAGGCGCTGAAAAATCTGCCGCAGATCCTGGATGTCGAAGGCGTCGATGGCGTGTTTATCGGCCCGGCGGATCTCAGCGCCGACATGGGTTTTGCCGGTAATCCCCAGCACCCCGAAGTTCAGGCGGCGATTGAAAATGCGATCGCGCAGATCCGTGCGGCGGGTAAAGCACCCGGCATCCTGATGGCGAATGAACAACTGGCAAAACGCTATCTCGAACTCGGCGCGCTGTTTGTCGCCGTCGGCGTCGACACCACCCTGCTCGCCCGCAGCGCCGAGGCGCTGGCAGCACGTTTTATCGATAAACCGGTTACGTCAGTCAATAACAATAAATCCGTCTACTGAACGGACGATGTGGAGCGCAACATGACGACCTCAACTCAAGCTGTAGAACATCGCGTGATTAATAAGCTGTTCCGTCGTTTGATCGTGTTTCTCTTTATCCTGTTTGTCTTTTCGTTTCTCGACCGCATTAACATTGGCTTTGCCGGGCTGACGATGGGTAAAGATCTGGGCCTCACCTCCACCATGTTTGGCCTGGCGGCGACGCTGTTTTACGTCACCTACGTACTGTGCGGTATCCCCAGCAACATCATGCTGGCGAAGGTCGGCGCGCGTCGCTGGATCGCCGGGATCATGGTGGTGTGGGGTATCGCCTCCACCTGCACCATGTTCGCCACCAGCCCCGAAACGCTTTACGTGCTGCGCATGCTGGTGGGCATTGCCGAGGCCGGTTTCCTGCCTGGCATTCTGGTCTATCTCACCTGGTGGTTCCCGGCCTATCACCGCGCCCGTGCCAACGCGCTGTTTATGATCGCCATGCCGGTGACCATGATGCTCGGCTCGATCCTCTCCGGGTACATTCTGGCGATGGACGGGCTGTGGAACCTCAAAGGCTGGCAGTGGCTGTTCCTGCTGGAAGGGCTGCCGTCGGTCGTGCTCGGCGTGGTGACCTGGTTTTACCTCAACGACACGCCGGATCAGGCCACCTGGCTGGATGAGGACGAAAAACAGGCGCTGAAAACGATGATCGCCCGCGAGCAGGAGATCGCCGTTGCCCAATCCGTCACGCCACGATCGACGCTTCGCGAAGTGCTAACGCCCGCAGTGCTGCTCTATACGCTGGCCTACTTCTGCCTGACCAACACGCTGAGCGCGATCAACATCTGGACGCCGCAGATCCTGCAGAGCTTCAACACCGGCAGCAGCAACATTGTGATCGGCCTGCTGGCGGCGATCCCGCAGTTTTGCACCATCCTCGGGATGATCTGGTGGAGCCGCCGCTCCGACAGGCTGAAAGAGCGAAAAAAGCACACCATCCTGCCGTACCTGTTCGCGGCGGCGGGATGGATGCTCGCCTCGGCAACCGATCACAGCCTGATCCAGCTGCTTGGCATCATCATGGCCTCAACCGGATCGTTTACCGCCATGGCGATATTCTGGACCACGCCGGATCAGGTTATTAGCCTGCAGTCCCGCGCGGTGGCGCTGGCGGTGATTAACGCCATCGGCAACGTCGGTTCAGCCGTCAGCCCGCTGTTAATCGGCATCCTGCGCGACGCGACCGGCAGCTTCAGTTCGGGGCTGTGGTTCGTCGCCGGGCTGCTGGTGGTCGGCGCGCTGGTGCTGACGCGTATTCCGATGACGCAGCGGGAGAGCCAGGTGCGTGAACCCAATATTGCGGCGCAGAAGATCCATTAGGGGCGATGATGTGCCAGAGTCCGATCGCTAACATCGACATCAGCAAAGAGTACGACGAAAGTCTGGGCACCGACGATGTGCATTACCAGTCGTTCGCCCGCATGGCGGCCTTCTTTGGCCGCGACATGCAGGCGCATCGCCACGACCAGTATTTTCAGATGCACTTTCTCGATACCGGTCAGATTGAGCTTCAGCTCGACGATCACCGCTACTCGGTGCAGGCTCCGCTGTTCGTCCTCACGCCGCCGTCGGTGCCGCACGCGTTTATCACCGAATCGGACAGCGACGGGCACGTGCTGACGGTGCGCGAGGATCTGATCTGGCCGCTGCTGGAGGTGCTCTACCCCGGCACGCGTGAAGCGTTTGGCCTGCCGGGTATCTGCCTGTCGCTGGCGGATAAACCGGACGAACTGGCAGCGCTGAAACACTACTGGCAGCTGATCGCGCGAGAATCCACCGCGCAACTGCCGGGCCGTGAGCATACGCTGACGCTGTTAGCCCAGGCGGTTTTCACCCTGCTACTGCGCAATGCGAAGCTCGACGACCACGCTGCAGGCGGTATGCGCGGCGAGCTGAAGCTGTTCCAGCGCTTCAATCAGCTGATTGACGTTCATTACCATGAGCACTGGACGGTGCCGGAATATGCCAGCGAACTGCATCTCACCGAATCTCGCCTGACTGATATCTGCCGCCGCTTCGCCAACCGCCCGCCGAAACGGCTGATCTTCGACCGTCAGTTGCGCGAAGCCAGGCGTCTGCTGCTTTTCTCCGACAGCGCGGTCAGCGAGATTGCGTGGCAGCTTGGGTTCAAAGATCCGGCCTATTTCGCACGGTTTTTTAACCGCTTAGTGGGGTGCTCGCCAAGTGCATACAGGGCGCAGAAAGTACCGGTGTCATGATTTCCCCGGTGGCGCTGCGCTTACCGGGGCTACGTTCGTAGGGCGGGTAAGCGCAGCGCCACCCGCCTAAAAGCTGCACAGATCACAAATCTTCCTCACGCCCGAAAAGTACCCGTCGTTGTCCCAATCGTCCCTTCACGTCGCCCCGCTCTCAGGCTTCAATTAAACAACAAAAACAAAACATATATTTAACAACTTTATTCCGATACGAGGTCCCTATGAAGCCTGAAGATTTCCGCGCCGATGCCAAACGTCCGTTAACCGGCGAAGAGTATTTAAAAAGCCTGCAGGACGGTCGTGAGATTTATATCTACGGCGAGCGCGTCAAAGACGTCACCACCCACCCGGCCTTTCGCAACGCGGCGGCCTCCATCGCGCAGATGTACGATGCGCTGCACAAGCCGGAGATGCAGGACACGCTGTGCTGGGGCACCGACACCGGCAGCGGCGGCTACACCCACAAGTTCTTCCGCGTGGCGAAAAGCACCGACGACCTGCGCCAGCAGCGTGATGCCATCGCCGAATGGTCGCGCCTGAGCTACGGCTGGATGGGCCGCACCCCGGATTACAAGGCGGCGTTTGGCTGTGCTCTGGGGGCTAACCCGGCGTTCTACGGCCAGTTCGAACAGAACGCCCGCAACTGGTACACCCGCATTCAGGAAACCGGCCTGTACTTTAACCACGCTATCGTTAACCCACCGATCGACCGCCACAAACCGGCGGACGAGGTGAAAGACGTTTACATCAAGCTGGAGAAAGAGACCGACGCCGGGATTATCGTCAGCGGTGCGAAAGTGGTAGCGACCAACTCGGCGCTGACCCACTACAACATGATCGGCTTTGGCTCTGCGCAGGTGATGGGCGAAAACCCGGACTTCGCGCTGATGTTCGTCGCGCCGATGGATGCCGAAGGCGTGAAGCTGATCTCCCGCGCCTCTTACGAGATGGTGGCAGGCGCTACCGGCTCCCCTTACGACTACCCGCTCTCCAGCCGCTTCGATGAGAACGACGCGATCCTGGTGATGGATCATGTGCTGATCCCGTGGGAAAACGTGCTGATCTACCGCGATTTCGACCGCTGCCGTCGCTGGACGATGGAAGGCGGCTTTGCCCGCATGTACCCGCTGCAGGCCTGCGTGCGTCTGGCAGTAAAACTCGATTTCATCACCGCCCTGCTGAAAAAATCGCTGGAGTGCACCGGCACGCTGGAGTTCCGCGGCGTGCAGGCTGATCTCGGTGAAGTGGTGGCCTGGCGCAACATGTTCTGGGCGCTGAGCGACTCCATGTGCTCCGAAGCGACGCCGTGGGTGAACGGCGCGTACCTGCCGGATCACGCGGCGCTGCAGACCTACCGCGTGATGGCACCGATGGCCTACGCGAAAATCAAGAACATCATCGAACGTAACGTCACCTCCGGGCTGATCTACCTGCCGTCCAGCGCCCGCGACCTGAATAACCCGCAGATCGACCAGTATCTGGCGAAATACGTGCGCGGCTCCAACGGTATGGACCACGTTGAACGCATCAAGATTTTGAAACTGATGTGGGATGCCATCGGCAGCGAGTTTGGCGGCCGTCACGAGCTGTACGAGATCAACTACTCCGGCAGCCAGGATGAGATCCGCCTGCAGTGTCTGCGCCAGGCACAAAGCTCCGGCAATATGGACAAAATGATGGCGTTGGTCGACCGCTGCATGTCCGAGTACGACCAGCACGGCTGGACCGTGCCACACCTGCACAACAACACCGATATCAACATGCTGGACAAGCTGCTGAAATAACGCAGCGGGAGGTTTCAATGCAATCAGATGAACAACGCCTGCGTTTTCGCGACGCGATGGCCAGCCTGTCGGCGGCGGTCAATGTGGTCACCACCGAGGGCGAGGCAGGCCGCTGCGGCATCACCGCCACCGCCGTCTGCTCGGTGACGGACACGCCCCCCTCGATCATGGTCTGCATCAACGCCAACAGCGCCATGAACCCGGTCTTTCAGGGCAACGGCAAACTGTGTGTCAACGTGCTGAACCACGAGCAGGAGATCATGGCCCGTCACTTCGCCGGGATGACCGGCATGGCGATGGACGAGCGTTTTACCCTCTCCTGCTGGCAAACAGGCCCGCTGGGGCAGCCGGTGCTCAGGGGCGCGCTGGCAAGCCTGGAGGGGGAGATTAGCCAGGTGCAAACCATCGGCACGCATCTGGTCTATCTTGTTGAAATAAAAAATATCATTCTCAGTGAAGAGGGCCACGGCCTGATCTATTTCAAACGCCGTTTCCATCCGGTCATGATGGAACTGGAAGCCACCGTTTGACCCGCCTTTGCGCTGGCCCTTCATGGCCAGCGCTGTTCCCCGTAAAAAATCCTAAGGTTTCCGCTAAATCACGCCGTTATATATCCATAAGAGAAATTTTCTGTGTCTGAATACTGACATCCCCTGTCAGTGCTACCCGCATCATTCAGCGCAGACCCATTAAATATACAGGAAGACCTTATGGCTAAATCGACGCGTAGCCGCTCGGCTGAACGTCTGGTCGATATTCTGGTTGAGCTACATTTAAACGGTGCGGTAAACCGCAGTGCGCTGATGGAAAAATTTAAAATTACCGAACGTACCGTCTATCGTGATTTAAATGCCCTCTCTCCGATTGTTGAACATACCGGAAACGGGCTGTATCGGCTGATCCACTCTGCACAATCGCCTGGCACACAAGGACTGCATCACACGATTGCTAACTTCCTGAATGTGGATACTTTTTTCCCTGAAAGAGATGCAGAGTTTTGGCACAAACTTGAAACCAGGGTGGATGAGAATCATATTCTCATTCTGAACGGTGAGGCCGAGAATGAAATCAGCGAGAATATTAACCGCTATTTGCCGATAATTGAGAAATCGATTAAGAATCATAATGTATGCCAGATACAGTATAAAAACAAAACCCGGCTGATTAATCCTTACAAACTCATTAACAAAAAAAACATATGGTATTTACAAGCCACAGAGAATAGCCGGTTAAAATCTTTTTCGCTGAGCCAGATTACCTGGCTGGATATTCAAAGTACGACCTTTATACCCGAAGAAAACGCCGTTGAACTGCTGGAAAAACGCCTCGACCCGTGGGTGTCTGAAGATACTTTCGAAGTGAAAATATTTATCAATCGTAATATTTCTCACTACTTTACGCGCCGCAATTTACTGCCGGAGCAAGAGGTCGTCGGCCAACATAGCGGAGGCATCACGCTACGCTGCCAGGCGGCACATGAAAATCAGATCCTGCCGCTGATTTTCTACTGGCTGCCCAACATTCAAATCCTGGAGCCGGAATGGTTAAAGGATAAGCTCCTTGGAACGCTGGAAAATTATCTTTCGGAGGAGTCAGCGTAGCTAACGTAGTGATCTGAATCACATAATTTCAGCGACTGACGGCGAGCCTTAACCACTCGCCCTCCTTTTTGACCGCTCACCTGGCACTTTCAACCACTCACGCATTTACCGTCCTTTACACGCGCACGGATCTGGCAAGATCGCTCCAGCATTAATCAATACCTCCTCACAACGAACCCTGACCCTTTTTTCTTTACATAAAAAACCAGGTCTTACTATGGATACGAAAAAACTACTGAAGCACGTGCCCTGGGCCTTACTCGGGATCCTCGGCGCTTTCTGTCTGGCGGTTGTCGCATTACGCCGGGGCGAACACGTAAGCGCCCTGTGGATCGTGGTCGCGTCGGTTTCCGTCTACCTTGTGGCTTATCGCTACTACAGCTTGTACATCGCGCAGAAGGTCATGAAGCTCGACCCGACGCGCGCCACTCCGGCGGTCATTAACAACGACGGCCTGAACTACGTGCCAACCAACCGCTACGTGCTGTTTGGTCACCACTTTGCGGCTATTGCAGGCGCGGGCCCGCTGGTCGGCCCGGTACTGGCCGCGCAGATGGGCTACCTGCCGGGTACGCTCTGGCTGCTCGCTGGCGTAGTGCTGGCGGGCGCGGTACAGGACTTTATGGTGCTGTTTATCTCTTCCCGTCGTAACGGTGCCTCTCTGGGTGAGATGGTGAAAGAAGAGATGGGCCGCGTGCCGGGGACTATCGCGCTGTTCGGCTGCTTCCTGATCATGATCATCATCCTCGCGGTGCTGGCGCTGATCGTCGTGAAAGCGCTGGCTGAAAGTCCGTGGGGCGTGTTTACCGTTTGCTCTACCGTGCCGATTGCGCTGTTCATGGGTATCTACATGCGCTTTATCCGTCCGGGACGCGTGGGTGAAGTGTCGGTCATCGGTATCGTGCTGCTGGTTGCCTCAATCTACTTCGGTGGTGTGATTGCGCACGACCCGTACTGGGGTCCGGCGCTGACCTTCAAAGACACCACCATCACCTTCGCGCTGATCGGTTACGCGTTCATCTCTGCCCTTCTGCCGGTATGGCTGATTCTGGCTCCGCGTGACTACCTGGCAACCTTCCTGAAAATCGGCGTTATCGTCGGTCTGGCGATCGGTATCCTGGTGATCAACCCGGATCTGAAAATGCCAGCAGTGACTCAGTACATCGACGGTACTGGCCCACTGTGGAAAGGCGCGCTGTTCCCGTTCCTGTTCATCACCATCGCCTGTGGTGCGGTCTCTGGTTTCCACGCTCTGATTGCATCCGGGACTACACCTAAGCTGTTGGCAAACGAGAAAGACGCACGTCTGATCGGCTACGGTGCCATGCTGATGGAGTCCTTCGTGGCGATCATGGCGCTGGTTGCAGCCTCCATTATCGAACCGGGCCTCTACTTTGCGATGAACACGCCTCCGGCTGGCCTCGGCATTACCATGCCAAACCTGCATGAGATGGGCGGCGACAACGCGGCGCTGATTATGGCGCAACTGAAAGACGCGAGCGCACATGCTGCGGCGACCGTCAGCTCCTGGGGCTTCGTGATTTCGCCTGAGCAGATCATGCAGACCGCGAAGGACATTGGCGAACCGTCCGTACTGAACCGCGCGGGTGGCGCACCGACGCTGGCTGTCGGTATCGCACACGTGTTCCACAAAGTGCTGCCGTGGGCGGACATGGGCTTCTGGTATCACTTCGGTATTCTGTTCGAAGCGCTGTTCATCCTCACCGCACTGGATGCCGGTACTCGTGCGGGCCGCTTTATGCTGCAGGACCTGCTCGGTAACTTCGTGCCGTTCCTGAAGAAAACCGACTCTCTGGTGGCGGGTATTCTCGGTACGGCGGGCTGCGTAGGTCTGTGGGGTTACCTGCTGTATCAGGGCGTTGTCGACCCGCTCGGCGGCGTGAAGAGCCTGTGGCCGCTGTTCGGTATCTCTAACCAGATGCTGGCCGCCGTTGCCCTGGTACTCGGCACTGTCGTCCTCGTGAAGATGAAGCGCACCCAATACATCTGGGTGACCGTGGTACCTGCACTGTGGCTGCTGCTCTGCACCACCTGGGCACTTGGCCTGAAGCTGTTCAGCGCTAACCCACAGCTGGAAGGCTTCTTCTTCATGGCTAACCAGTACAAAGAGAAGATTGCCGCAGGCGGCGCAGACCTGACCGCGCAGCAGATTGCCAACATGAACCACATCGTGGTGAACAACTACACCAACGCAGGTCTGAGCATTCTGTTCCTGGTGGTGGTGTACAGCATCATCTTCTACGGCATCAAAACCTGGTTGAAAGTGCGTAACGCTGACGGCCGCACGGATAAAGAAACCCCGTATGTGCCCGTGCCGGAAGGCGGCGTGAAGACCTCTTCACACCACTAAAAAAATGGCGGGTGGCGCTACGCTGACCCGCCCTACACAGGTACTGTAGGCCCGGATCGCTGCGCGTCACCGGGCTTTTTCTTATCAGGACATGTTATGTTTGGTAACTTAGGCGAAGCGAAAAAATACCTCGGTCAGGCGGCGAAAATGCTGATTGGCATTCCGGACTATGACAACTACGTTGAGCATATGAAGACCAACCATCCGGATAAACCGTACATGACCTATACCGAATTCTTCCGCGAGCGTCAGGAAGCGCGCTACGGCGGAAGTGGAGAAGGCGGCGTCCGCTGCTGCTAAAGGAGAAACCATGACCCCGATTGCCGTCACCCTGCTGACCGGTTTTCTCGGCGCAGGGAAAACCACCCTGCTGCGCCATATTCTGAACGAACAACACGGCTTTAAAATTGCCGTAATCGAAAACGAGTTCGGCGAAGTCTCGGTTGACGATCAGCTGATTGGCGACCGCGCCACGCAGATCAAAACGCTGACCAACGGCTGCATCTGCTGCACCCGCTCCAACGAACTGGAAGATGCCCTGCTGGATCTGCTCGACAGCCGCGATCGCGGGGAGATCGACTTCGACCGCCTGGTGATTGAATGCACCGGCATGGCCGACCCAGGCCCGATTATTCAGACCTTTTTCTCCCACGATATTCTTTGCCAGCGCTACCTGCTGGACGGCGTCATTGCCCTGGTCGATGCGGTTCACGCCGACGAACAGATGAATAAGTTCACCATTGCTCAGTCTCAGGTGGGTTACGCCGACCGCATCCTGCTGACCAAAACCGACGTGGCGGGCGATAGCGAAAAACTGCGCGAGCGCCTGACCCGCATTAACTCACGCGCACCGATTTATACCGTGACGCACGGTAACATCGACCTTTCCCAACTGTTCAATACCAACGGTTTTATGCTGGAAGAGAACATTACCTCAAAACCGCGCTTCCACTTTATGGCCGATAAGCAAAACGACGTCTCCTCTATCGTGGTCGAGCTGGATTATCCGGTGGATATCAGCGAGGTCTCCCGCGTGATGGAGAACCTGCTGCTGTCGTTTGCCGATAAGCTGCTGCGTTATAAAGGAATGCTGTGGATTGACGGCGAGCCGAACCGCCTGCTGTTCCAGGGCGTACAGCGTTTGTATAGCGCCGACTGGGACAGGCCGTGGGGCGATGAACAGCCGCGAAGCGTGATGGTGTTTATAGGATTAGAACTGCCGGAAGATGAGATTCGGGCGGCGTTTACGGGGTTGAGGAAATAACGAGACGCTAAAGCATTGAGCCTACGCTTACCTGTAGGCTCAAAGAAATTTATCTCAACCACTTAGGTATATTATTAGTGGGTAAAGACTCAATGACGTAATAGTCGTCACCATTCGCTATTTATAGCCGAATTTAGAACATAATAAGCCACACCGCCAAGCAGAGATGGAATCAGAACAAATAAAAATATTGAAGTGATTAAGGCACCAGAAAGCGTAAAAATTCTGTATCCTTTTGCTTTATCGCTGAATGCCAGGAATAAGCCATAACAAAATGGCTGAGACAACATTAAAAATAACATAAGAAAAATAACGATTTTGGCTACTTTTTTAGTAGAAAAGAGGTTATAAACGCAGACGGTCAATCTGACCTTAGTAAAACCTTTGTTCCAGTGGTCAAAACACGCCCCAAAATGTAAATTTACGTTTTAATTTATGACATTTGAAATATTTTTGGAAATTATTAGAACCTTAATTGTTTCACTTCAAATCATTATTTCGCCCCCATTCAGCCTCTGTTTAGAGAAAAAATTAAACTCATTCTAAACGTAAAAACATTACGCATTGACGTCGTGAAAAATCAACCGCCCCATAACATTCAAAAACAAAATAATTAACAAAAACAGCATAAAACCGCGTCCTCCATCACATTTGCAGTCATAAACATCGCTTGTTAAGGTGGCCTCAGATTAATTTGATGATGAGGCATAAAACATGAAAAAACTGAACATCCTTCTCCTTTCTGCTCTGACGGCCGTATCGGGTTCCGCACTGGCAATGGGCGGCAGCATTGAGCAAGGTAAAAACTTCACCAATTTAAATCTGGAAATGGGGAAATCCTCATCCGGTATTTATGTAGACAGTAACTGGCTCAAAAATACCGATGACGGCACCCAGACCGGCGGTGTTGGCGCGGGTTATAACCTGGAACTCGGCCCGGTGATGCTGAACGCGGGTGCGAAAGCTATCTACATCGGCCCGAAAAAAGGCGATAACGGCGTCGCATTCCCGGTTGGTGGCGGTGTGAACGTTGCCCTGACCGACAGCATTCACGTATATGGTGAAGGCTATGTGGCACCAGATGGCCTGAACAACAGCGTGAAAAACTACGTTGAAGCCAACGGCGGTGTAAGCTGGACGCCAGTGAAACCTGTCACTCTGAAAGTGGGCTATCGCCACGTGAGTGTTGACGGCAAAGACGGTCGTCCAAACCACACCCTCATTGACGGCGCATATGTAGGCGGCGGAGTGACCTTCTGATGAAACACCGCATCGCCGCGCTTTGTCTTCTCAGCGCTACGTTACTTCTGACCGGTTGCGTCCAGTATAAATGGGTCAAACCTGGGGTGAGTGATGTTGAGATGAATAAAAAGCTCACGGAATGCGAAGCGCAGGCACTGATCGATCTGCCTCCGGACAATGTCGTCACCGGTTCAAGCTCGGAAAAAACGGACAAAAAGCACAAGAAAAAGGATATTTCCACGAGCTATACGGTTGAAGACGCTAATGAATATCGCAGGGATACGTTAGTAGACAGCTGCATGTTCAAAAGTGGCTGGGACAAGATCGAAGTAAAATAACGCCCCCATAAAAAAACCTGCCAGAAGGCAGGTTTTTTATTACCGCATTTACTGACGTACCACCACCAGCTTCTGGTTCACAAACTCTTTGATCCCCAGGTCCGATAGCTCACGCCCGTAGCCGGAACGCTTCACGCCACCAAACGGTAGCTCTGCCGCAGTATCAGTAAGCCAGTTGATATAGACCATCCCGGTCTCAATTCGTGAAGCCATTTTCTTCGCGCGTTCAATATCCTGGCTGAACACCGCCCCACCCAACCCGTAGTGGGAATCGTTCGCCAGCGCAACCGCTTCATCGTCACTTTTCACCACGTAAATCTGCGCGACCGGGCCGAAGAACTCTTCAAAGTACGCCGGATTCTCGCGCGAGATATTGGTCAGGATTGTCGGTTCAAAGAAGCTACCCTCACGCTGTACCGGCTTACCACCATAGTGCAGTTTTGCACCGTTTCTCACCGCCTCGTTGACCTGCTTGGTCAGCGTCTCAAGCGCATCTTTGGATGACAACGGCCCCAGCGTGGTGCTTTCATCCAGCGGATCGCCAACCTTCACCTGCTTAAACGCCTCGGTGAATTTGGCCAGGAACAGGTCAGCGATTTTTTCATGCAGAATAAAGCGCTTTGCTGCAGTACAAACCTGCCCGGCGTTGGCGAGTCGCGCATTTACGCCAGTTTTCACCGCGTTGTCGAGATCTGCGTCGTCGAGCACCACGAATACATCATTACCGCCCAATTCCAGGGTCGATTTTTTGATATGTTTCGCCGCCTGCGCCGCAACCGCGCTACCGGCTTTTTCAGAGCCAGTTAACGCCGCGCCCTGCACACGCGGGTCCGCAATAATGCTCGCCACCTGATCTGAAGAGATAAACAGGTTGGTCCACGCCCCTTCCGGCGCACCGGCTTCACGTACCAGATGCGCAAACGTCTCAGCACAGTGCGGCACGATGCTCGCATGTTTGGCGATCACCGGGTTCCCCGCCGCCAGGTTAGGAGCCAGGACGCGCATCAGCTGGTAGTAAGGGAAGTTCCACGGCTCAACAGCCATCAGTACCCCGATAGGATGATGCTCGACCCACGCGTCGCCGAAGTCGGTTTTATATTTTACCGGTGCCAGAAACTGTTTCGCGTTGTCGGCGTAATAGCGGGCGATTTGCGCGCACAGTTTCACCTCGTCGCGACTCTGTTCGATGAGCTTACCCATCTCCTGACTGGCAATTTTGGCCAGATCCTCAACGCGCGCCTCAATCAGATCAGCAAGTTTGTGCAGCACCGGCAAACGCTGGTCGATATCGCCTTTCGCCCAGTCGGAGTGGTAGAGCGCATCGGCCGTTTTCAGCGCCTTGTCGACATCCGCGTCGGTGTGGGAGGGATATTCTTTGATGAGCTGGTTAGTAGCAGGATTTACTGTCTGGTAAGCCATATCGAATCTCCATTAATTACCGCTTAGGGTATTAAGGGTAGTCAATATGACTGGGTACGGGCGTAAAGTTGGGTATATACGGAAGGTTCTGAGTAAAGCCCTAATGCTGCGGTGATGTGGCGATTTTTGCACTTTCCCCCCGCTTCCCTCTATCCTTAACCCATGGAAAAATTAGCTGAACTCAAACGCGCCAAGCTGCTGGCGCTGTCACTGCTGCTGATTGCTGCTGCGGCGTTTATCACTACCCTCTTCCTGCCTCAGACCTTCTGGGTGCGCGGCGTGAAGGCCATTGCTGAGGCGGCGATGGTCGGTGCGCTGGCGGACTGGTTTGCGGTGGTCGCGCTGTTCCGCCGGGTGCCGATACCCTTTATCTCGCGTCATACGGCGATTATTCCGCGCAATAAAGACCGCATCGGCGACAATCTCGGTCAGTTTGTGCAGGAGAAGTTTCTTGATACACAATCACTGGTGGCGCTAATCCGCCGCTATGAACCGGCACAAATGATTGGCACCTGGTTCAGTAAGCCCGACAACGCCAGCCGGGTCGGGCAGCATCTGATTCAGGTGATGAGCGGTTTTCTGGAACTCACCGACGACGGACGCATTCAGCGCCTGCTCAAACGGGCGGTACATAAGGCGATTGATAAGGTCGATTTCACCGAAACCAGTGCGGTGATGCTGGAGAGCATGACCAAAAACAACCGCCACCAGGTGCTGCTGGATGCGATCATTAACCGCCTGATCACGTTGATTCAGCGGGAAAGCACACGAGATTTTATTGCCGCGCAAATAGTCCACTGGCTTAAGACCGAACATCCACGCAAGGCGATGGTGCTGCCAACGGAATGGCTGGGCGATCAGAGCGCCGAGATGGTGTCGAACGCGGTGAATACCCTGCTGGACGACATCAGCCATGACCGCACGCATCAGATCCGCCAGGCGTTTGACCGCGCCACGCTGAAACTTATCGACAACCTGAAAAACGATCCGGAAATGGCGGAAAAAGCCGAGAACATCAAACACTACCTGAAGAACGACGAGGCGTTTAACCGCTATCTGGGTGAGATGTGGGCCGATCTGCGCCAGTGGCTGAAGACAGATATGCAGAGCGACGATTCCCGCGTGAAACAGCGTATTGCGAATGCCGGGCAGTGGTTCGGGGAAACCCTGACGGCCGATGCCAGCCTGCGTGCATCACTCAACGAGCATCTTGAGCAGGCGGCGCACCGTGTGGCCCCGGACTTCGCCGCGTTTTTAACCCGCCACATCAGCGACACGGTAAAAAGCTGGGACGCGAAAGATATGTCGCGCCAGATTGAGCTGAACATCGGTAAAGATCTGCAGTTTATTCGCGTCAACGGCACGCTGGTTGGCGGAACGATTGGCCTGATCCTCTTTCTCTTGTCCCAGTTGCCCGCCGTACTAGCGCGTTAATCCTCTTCTGGCGGCGCGATCACATAGCGCGTCGCCGCAAAGCGGTTGAGGATCAGGTGCACCAGAAACACGAGGGTGAGCGTCGTCACCAGTGCAACGGTGACGGAGGTAATACGATAAAGATCGCTGAACACCAGGTCAGTGTCCGGGTGCATGTTCTGCCCGAACATAATGCCGATGGTGGTGATACTGGCAAACCCGACGCCCGCGCCAACCTTCTCCATCACATGCAGCCGTGCGCCAAACGCCAGCCCAAGACCGATAAGCGGCATCATCAACAGCATATGGCTGCTGTGATCGTAGAGAATAAGTTGCACCACCAGAATATAGAGACAACCCAGCACCACGCCGACCACGCGCCAGATCGAGCTCATCACCGAGCCGCGATAGTGCATCGGAAACAGGATCAAAATCCCCGCCATCAGCGCCGAGAGCGAATCGCTTAAATCACCGATCTGGAAAACGACGAAAATCATCGTTGCAACGGTACCGGAAAGCAGCGACTCATGCCGCACGCGCGCGTCGTCTTTTTCAATCAAAGGTGGCGGCTTGCGTGGCTCAACGTCCGGCAGCAGGTAGTTCATCAACGCGCTCAGGCACACCGCCATCACGCTCGCTTCGATGTTAGAGAACAGAAGCGTGTGCCAGTCGGTGGTGGGATAGCTCATAAAGTTGAGCATCACACTCTGGCACACCACCCCCATTGAGCCGAACAGAAACAGCGGCCCCTTGCTCATAAAACGAAAACGCATCACGTACAGGGCAAATACCACCAGCGTCATGATCGCCGGCCATTGCGACAGATAGCCGATGATAATCACCATTTCAACGCAGTTGAGCGAGGCGCTGAAGATAAACTGCTTCGCCACGTGGCGGTTAAAGACCGGCACCAGCGACAGCAGCATGATCGGGTAGACCACAAAAAATACGCCATAGCTGGTGTTGTAGAAACTGGAGATACTGAGCGCAATCATCCCGGCAAAGACGATGCGCAGGGTCTGGCGAAAGTCGTTTGCCGTATAGACAATGTTACCGTGCGGAGTAAACACCCGCGCCAGAGTGCTAATAGACATAGTGAAGCAAGCTCACCAGATGGATCTGCATCCCGGAGAAGAAGCGCGCAAACGGTCCTTCGCTATTGTAGAGCTGCACGGTGGCCCGCGCGCCGGTCGGCAGATGTTTCGGCAGCGCCTCATCCAGCGCAACATGGATGCGCATACGCTGGGCATCACGCACCCAACGGTTGGAGGTTTCAGGCTCAGACAGTTCGCCATTCACCGCCTCCTGCCCTGCGAGGATACCGGCATCGCTGCTGGTCACGTGGGCGCGGAACACACGTCCCGGAAAGGCATCAAATACCACGGCGGCATCGGTGCCCTGGTGCGTATGGCGTAGGCTTTTTTCGCGGAAATCGGCCACAATATCGGTCTGGTTATTCACCAGCGCCAGCGCGGCCGAGCCGGACGAGGCATAAAATCCAGGGCTTAACTGCAGGTTACTCACCGTGCCATCCACTTCGGCGTAAACTTTCGTCCAGCCAAGATTCAGTTCCGCTTCATCCAGCGCATTACGGTATTTTTGCAGCGTCACGTTGTGGTATTCATCCCGCTCACCGCGCTGAATGCGCAGGTTATGAATGTTCGCCTGTAATGCGCTGACGGACTGCTCGCTGCTCTGCCAGGTGGTACGGACTTTATCCAGATCAGCCTGCGAGACATTCTGCAGGGTGCTCAGCTTCTGGTAGCGATCAAAAGTCACTTTGTCGTTACGCGCCGTCAGCACGGCGGTTTTCAGGCTGGCCTGTGCAGAGGCGATCTGCGCGTCCAGCTGATCGTTGGCGAGGCGAGCCTGCTCAAGCGCGATTTGTGCGGCTTCAACCTTATTACGAAACGGCGTGTCATCCAGCTCAAACAGCAGATCGCCCTTCTTCACCTGGCTGTTGTTATGCACATGGACAGCCGCCACATAGCCAGAAACGCGCGCGGAAACCGGCGTCACCACGCGCATCACGGTGGAGTCCGGCGTCAGCGGTATCCAGATATCCGCGACGATAAAGTAGACAAACATCAGCAGGAAAGAGGCAATACTGACCCTTACCCAGCGGGCAAACTTTTGTTCAGGCGTCATTATTTTTCGGTCTTATTATCTTCTTCGCGGATTGTCCGCAAATTGCAGGCGATTTGATTCAGGGTAGCGCTGAAAATCTCAATATGTTCCGGCGCGATGTTTTGCGATACGCGAGCCTGAAACGTCTCAATCACGCGGGTGAGCGTTTTCAACACGGCATTGCCTTCAGGCGTCAGGGTAAGCAGCCGGATGCGCTTGTCATAAGGGGACACGGTGCGCAGCAGGTAGCCCTGCTTTTCCAGATGTGTCAGTGTGCGCATCAGCGGCGGCAGTTCGATACCCTGCACCTCCGCCAGTTCACTCACCGAGACGTTATCCCCCAGTTGCTGAAGCTGCATCATCACCGTCCAGCTCGACTGGGTTAACCCGGTATCGAGAATGGCATCATCAATCACCGCGCGCCACTGGCGCACGACCATCGCCATCCGCATGCCCATCGGCCTGCGGCTAAACAGATCGTCTTCACTCATGGGAAATTCTCTCGTATCACACACTCAAGATAATGGTTATCAGGGTAAGTATCAAGAAACGAGAGGTGAAAGAGCAGGAATTGTGAAAGTTTAATTTAAAAAATACCGTTGGCTCACCAGATAATTTTCAACTGCAATCCATTCGGTGAGGTGCTTATAAAGCAAAATAATGGCGGCGGGAAGTTCAGTCCCGACTGAACGAATATACGCCTTTTCAGGTGATAATGGCTGAAAATGGGCGCTCTCCTGCCCCACATGTAAATCATGAAGTAAGGTTAAAATTGAATAGTAATCTTTACGCATTACCCTGGGGATTCTGTCCACGGTAATTTGACTAAAACATTCCTGGTAGACACGAAGCTGCTTTTCTTTACTCCTTCCCTCTTCAGCCAGAATCAATAACGATTCTTCCAGTTTTTTTTGAACAGCAATCATGTTATCCACTTAATTACCTCGTCCTTTGCTGCATCACACGTTGTGATCAAATTTCTTATACAGTCCTATCAAATTTGTAACAGAAAACTTACGATAAATATTTCTGCGGTGATGACTGACCGTTTTCCCTGTTAAGTTAAGATAACGTGATATTTCTTTATTCTTTTTTCCAGAGACGATATAGGGAAGTAAAATACTCTCCATCTTCGTTAAATCTTTTTCTTTTTCGAGATGATACCACCGGGTATTTTTAATGATAGTAACTTGCTGTTCCGCCTCAGCAAAATGTGCCAGACAGGTGCTCAATTTTCGCACACAACTTTTACAATCTACGGTGAAGTCCGCAATCGTGTTGATGAGAATATTTTCAATCGTGCTTTCAAAACAGGCATCACGGGTAATAAAAATTATGTAGCTATGCTCATATTTATTTTTGATTTCCATCAACGCATTCAATGCGTTAGTATCAGACTGACCATAATCCACTACTATTGCTTTGGCTTTTAATAAATGTTCTTTGCTTACTTTTTTTAAGTCATCAACATAAAGGACATTTTTAAATGCGGGAGTTTCTGAAAGAAATTCCTCTATGAGGACATTAAATCCCTGTCTAAAATATCTACAGGATGTCAATACAATAATCATTGCTTAAGCCTTACCATCTCTGTGGATAGCGTTAATCATCACTGGTAATGTTTAAAATTTCAATTCCCACTTTTCCCGCGAATTATAAGAATATTCTTAATCAGAATGAGGCAAAACGTGCGCCTCTTCACAAGTCCAAACAAATATTTTCTCAAAAAAACTGTAATAACATGCAGATACATCTTCGTTTGCGAATTATCCAGGTTCAGAAAGATCAATCTGAATAATGACGCGGTTTCGTTTTGATATGCTGCTAAATGTAACAAGGGATGAATCAATTTTGGGCTTTTTGGTATCTGTTCGTACTAAAGCCATAAAAACAACAGAGGGAAGGTAAAGATGAAAAATGTATTTCAACTGACCCAACTTGCAACACGCATCAGCGTGATTGTAGGTAGCAGCGTTATCATTTCTGCACCCGCATTTGCCAACAGCTGTACGGTATTTTCTGCAGATGGCGTCTGTGGCTTAAAAGAATACCAGATGACTTCACCGTTCAGCCCGGTGCCTACGGCATGGTATTTCACCAGCCCCACCCAGGAAACCGCAATTAATGGCACAGCGAAAGCGCAAAATATCTACTTTGCCAGTGGAACCTCAGCGCGTAATGAATCTGATATACAGCAACTGCTGGTCGATGGTGCAAACCTTAACGGTTATTATATCAACGCCAGTAAGGCTGGCACTGCGCATATTCTGCTGGCAAACAAGGCTTCCGTCGACTGGATCGAAGCGGGGGGTGCCTTAACCCATACGCAAATTAGTGTCGACAACGCAACGCTAAACGGTGCAGATGCCGACATCAATTACGATCAGAAGGATAAAAACGCCGCGGGCAACTTCAGTAAAAATTATGCCAGGGGTAACGCTATCTATCTTTCTCCGGGCGATAACGGTAACACCGACATTGATATTACCAACGGCAGTTCTGTTCATGGTCGTATATTGGCCGGAGGGGCAGGAACACATGATATAACCCTTCAGGACAGCGTCATAGAGGCAGGTAGCGTGTTGTTGTACAACGCCAGCAATGACAACACGATCAATGTGCTTAACAGTAAGATCGATACTACTCATGCGCTTCTTCCCACGGAAAACGCCATTGAAATAAACAATACCGCGCATGCAGGCAAAACCAATACGATCTCTCTTGTCGACAGCGAACTCACCGGGTCGCTGGCAATAACCAGCGCAGGGGGAACCAATAGCCTCTCTGTAAATAACAGTACGATTAACGGCAATATTATTGCCAACCAGGCAGCGCAGACGGCGATGGAGATCACTCGTTCCGTACTCAACGGCAGCATCGATATCAACGGCGACACGGCCACCCTTAAACTGGACGACAGCACGGTTTCAGGAGATATTCGTCTGGATACCAGCACGGCAGACCGCTCTGAAATATGGCTGAATAACAGTGACGTGCAAGGTCATCTTTACGGCAACGGGCAGAACAGCACGCTTCATCTGGCGGGGAAATCGCAGTTTAACGGTACACAGTTCAGTAAATTCAGTGACCTGAACGTTGCTGGCAACGTGGCGATTGCTGGTGGCTTCACCAACGATAATGTCGGCCAACAGCTGACAGTCAAAGGTGAGACCCTTACCGCACCAATCCAGCTCAGCAGTGGCAAGCTGGCTTTTGATGCGACAAAAATTATCGCGAATACGTTGTCTCTGAAAGAGGGAGCATCGCTGGCGTTAACCAACCACAGCCAGTTGCAGACACAATCGGATCGGTTATTTAAAGCATCCGCATCTGCTGCATTGCCTGGCGGATATACCGACACCGGGGCGCGTATCACATTTAAAGACAGTACCCTGGTATTAACCGATGCTGACTACCAGCTTGAATACGTTCAGGCGGTCAATAACATGCTGGATCTCACCCAGGGCAACAGCCTGGTGATGCTGGGCGTGATCCGCGACCCGCAAAATGCAGCAGGTACGGCCAGCGTCATCGACGCGGCCACAACGAAGGCTGTACTGGCAAACACGCAGGTCACCTCCAGCAAAAATAAACTGACGATTGGCGCTGAAAACAGCGTTACGGACGATCGCATTGCCGTAAGCAATGGCTTTGGTGCGGCGCAATTACGCTTTGAGGGCAACGATGCACCGTCAATTGAAATCGTCGGTAATCAGGCGCTGACGCTGACCGGCGCTGCCGGTGGCGCGTTGTTCGATGTCGTGAATGCGCCCGATGCGGAAGTGAATGTCGCCGTCACCCAGGGCACTTTTTCTATCGGTTCATCTGCTATCGACAATATTACCAGCCAGCTTACCGGCAGCGTGAATGTTGCCGAAAAGGGCACGATGAATATTCTGGCAGGCGATCATACGATAATTTCCCATGGCGCAGGCATTACCAGCAGCGGCCTGGTTAATATCGATCCTGCTGCAACATTGCACGCGGATATAAATCTGCAAAACAATGCCCAGCTTGTCGTCAATGGTTCACTGCAGGCAAGCCAGCTTACTGCCAGCAAGGATGCACAGATTAGGGTTGGCAAAGCCGACGCCGCAGGCACGCTGATCGCGAATGCGCTGGATCTCCAGGGCGCAAGAATGTTTATCGACCCGGCATGGTCAGATGGCGGCACGCTGGCAGACGCATCAAGAGTCGCCAGCGGCGGCACGGAAATCAATGGTCGCATTACTGTAGGCCAAAACGCGTTGCTGGTGCTGGGCGATACCTCGACCACTGCGGCAGAAGCAGCGTTTGCCGACAGCCAGTTGAAGTGGGGTCCACAGGGTATCACCGCTGCGCTGGCAATCCAGGCACCACAGACGCTCACGGCAAACCAGGGCGGTTTGCGCGTTGACGGCGCGCTCACGGGCAGCACCGGGATGTATGATGCGGAATACAATAAAGCCGGGTTCGCGGACCATTCTCTGCTGATGGTTGACGCACAAGACACAACCGGTGGCAAAGCCGCGCTTTCCGCCGTTGACGGGACGTTAACCGTCGCGGATTCCGCAGCGCTTTACGTTGCGAATGCCAAAGCTAACCAGACCTACGTTGTCGCTAAGGGCTTTAGCGATGTGCAACTTAACGGTGATGGCTGGCAGAAAGACAACCTTTTGTTGAATAAATTACTGATTGCCCGCACCGGGGAAAATAACGGTGAGGTGACGGTGACGACTCGTGCCAGAGCGGCTCAGGACGTGCTGCCTGGCGTGGTCACTGCCCACGCCCTGGATACGCTGATCAATAGTGGAGAAAACTCCAGAACCGCTCAGCATGCGGGACAGCGCTTCCTTTCTGTCGCCATCGACACGCCGCAAGCAAGCGTGGATCAGGTGGTGAAAACCGTCAACAGCGCCGCACAAATAGCTTTCGCAGGCGGCGTACAAAGCAACACTCTGGCGGCAGGCGCGTCTGCGGTTAACGCCATTATCGACCGAAACTCAGTGACCAGCCGTGGTTTACAAGCTCCTGAGTCTGACGCCAGCGTATGGGTTCAGACCCTCTACGGTAACCAGCGCAGCCGCGATTTGAGTGCCGGATCGATGCGTTACGGCCTTGACAGTGATTTTTACGGGCTGATGCTGGGCGCGGATAAAGAGTACGAAACCTCGCTGGGCAACATGCGTAGCGGCGCTGCCTTCCATGCCGGGAATGGCGACAGCAACTCGCGCGGGGATTTCAACTCAACGCATAATGATTTCAGCTTCTGGGGGATTTCGCTTTACCAGAACTGGCGTCACAACCAGCTTAGCGTCACCGGTGATGTCAGCCTGACGGAGAGCAACAATGACCTCTATCAGAAACAGCCTGGCTGGATGAACGCAGGCAGTAAGCTGAACGCCAGTGTGGATTCCCGTCTGTTCAGCGCTGGATTGCGGGGCGAATATCTGATTGAGACTCACGTCGTCGATCTCATTCCCTATGCCGCAGTACGCTATAACCAGCTGGTTACACAGTCCTTTGACACTAAAAACAAAGGCGGTGAAAACGTTTTTCATACCGACAAAGGCACCCAGAATATCTGGCAGTTCCCGGTCGGGGTAAACATCAACAAAACGTTCGCGCTGGATTCCGGCTGGAATCTTAGCTCGCAGGCAGGCGTTGGGGTTACCGCCGTCACGGGCGATCGGGATGCGAAAAGCACTCTCCATACCGTTGGCATTCGCAGCAGCGACGCGCTTTCCGCTGAAATCATTGACGACACAACCTTTAACGGGCAGGCAGGCTTGAAGTTCCAGAAAGGAAACATGACTTTCGGGGTAGGTTACAATATTAACGCCTCCAGTCATGATACCGATCAGATTGTCAGCGCAACCTATAAGCTCGCTTTCTGATTATCATCTGCCGCATGCCTGCGGGCATGCGGCATTATTCCAGGTTAGCTTTATTCAACCCGTAAGCCGCATCCAGCGAGCCGGGCTCCATGCGGGACGTGATACCCAGACGGTTCCAGGCGTTGATTGCCACGATGGCGAAGTTCAGCTCTGAAATTTCCACGTCCGAGAAATGCTCCGCCACGCTGCGGTACAATGCATCGCTCACTCCGTGAACGCCAATCTGCGTCAGTGCTTCAGTAAATGCCAGCGCCGCTTTTTCACGGGCGCTAAACAGCGGGGACTCGCGCCAGGCCGCCAGGTGGTACAGACGCAGCTCGCGCTCCCCGGCAATTTTGGCCTCTTTCGAATGCATATCCAGGCAGAAGGTACAGCCGTTCAGCTGTGAAACACGAATGTCGATCAGGTGCTTCAGCGCCGGGTCGATGGAAGTTTTCGCCACTTCCATGCTCAGGGCGGACAGCGCGTTGGCGAGGGCCGGTGTGGCTTTATGATGGTTTACGCGAGTGCTCATTGTCTTTCCTCTTTTTTGTGCGGCAGATGTCATGCGATGAGGCAAATCTACGCCGTTCATGACATAGTAAAAAGATACAAAATGCGTGAAATGAGGTAGGACATGAAGCCGGGCTATCACGAAATCTATTCGCGCTATCGCGATAACATCACGCGCGGTGTGCTGAAGCCTGGCGACAAAGTGCCGGCCATCCGCGTGCTGTCCGAAGAGCTGAAGGTGGCACGCAAAACCGTCGAAACGGCCTACGCCATCCTGACGGGCGAAGGGTATCTGGTGAGCCAGGGCGCGCGCGGCACGCGGGTGAACCCGGATTTATTACTGCCTGATCACCACACCCCCGCAGAACAGACCACCGGTACGCTGCCGGAATCGCTTATCAGCCAGCGCGAACGCGCCGGTTTTTTACGGCCTGGCATACCGGCTCTCGACAGCTTTCCCTACAAAAAATGGCTGCTGCTGTCAGGCCAGGCGACACGTTCGATGCGCCAGGAGGAGATGCTCAACCCGCCAGTACTGGGCTGGTATCCCCTGCGCCAGGCCATCGCCAGCTACCTCAATATCTCACGCGGATTGTCCTGCACGCCCGAACAGGTGCTGATCACCAGCGGCTACAGCGGCAGCCTGCGTCTGATCCTCGATACCCTTGCCAGCCGCAGCGACAAAGTGCTGTTTGAAGACCCAGGCTATTTTATGGGCCAGCAGTTACTCAAGCGGATCGTGCCGCGACTGCACACCGTGCCGGTCGATCGTTCAGGTATGGATACGGACTATCTGCTGCGTAATCATCGTGATGCCCGCTTCGCTATCGTCACGCCGTCGCACCAGAGCCCGCTGGCGGTGACGCTCTCGCTGCCGCGCAAACAGCAACTGCTCGACTGGGCCTCACAAAACGAGGCATGGATCATTGAGGACGATTACGACGGGGAATTTCACTACACCCGCAAGGTCCTGCCGTCGCTGAAAAGCCTCGACCAGCACGACCGGGTGATCTTTATGGGCACCTTCAGCAAAACTATTATGCCGTCGCTACGGATGGGCTACGTGGTGATGCCCGCCAGCACGGTGGAAGCATTTACCGACTGCGCCGATATCGTCGCCAGCGGCCAGCCGGTGCTGACGCAAAAGATCCTCACCGCGTTTCTCAACGAAGGGCATTTTTTCCGTCATCTGAAGAAGATGCGGGCGCTGTACCAGACCCGCCGCGACTGGATGATTGCCGCCCTGCGTGAGGTGTATGGCGATCTGTTTTTCACCGAGCAAAACGACGGCGGAATGCACATCGTGGCGTTCCTGGCGAAAGGGAGCGGCGACAGTGAGATCGCGCGCTGCTGGCAAGCGCAACAGTTGCAGGTGAATGCGCTCTCGGAGTGGTATCGCGGAACGGGAAAACGCTACGGGCTGGTGATGGGCTATAACAACGTGCGAACGTATCAGGAGGCGATCGCGCTACTGGAAAGACCGAAACAGCAGACGCTGGAACTTCTACTCCGAAATCAGTGAGCTGCCCAATATTTTGCAGGCGGCTGGCCTGCTTGCTCCTGTAGGCCCGGTAGGCGTAGCGCCACCGGGCAATATTACCTGCTCAGAACGTCCACGACACGCTGCCCACAATGCTGCGCTCCGCACCAAAGTAGCAGTAAGAGAGCGAGTTACACGCCGCCACGTAGCTTTTATCCGTCAGGTTATTGACGTTCAACTGCGCGCTTACGCCCGTGAGCCCTACTTTCGACAGATCATACCCCACCACCATATCCACCAGCGTATAAGACGGCAGCGTATGGGTGTTCTGGCGATCGCTGGTGACACCGTTCACGTAACGCACGCCGGAGCCAACGGTCAGGCCATCCAGCGGGCCCGTTTTGACGTCATAGCTCAGCCAGGCGCTGGCCATATTACGCGGGGCATAAACGGCGCGCTTACCCTCCTCTTCCGGGCTGCTCTTCTTATAGCGGATATCGGTGTAGGTATATGCCGCCTGCAGGCGCAGACTGTCGGTCAACTGACCAATCGCCTCCAGTTCGACGCCTTCAGACTCGATTTCCCCGATAGAGCGGTACGGATCGGTCGGCTCCTCTTTGGTGGCGATATTCTTCTGGTTGATGCGGAACACCGAGGCGCTGAACTGGCTGTTCATCCCTTCCGGCTCATACTTCACCCCGGCTTCCCACTGCTTGCCTTTCATCGGGTCGAGGATGTTGCCCTGTTCATCGGCAAAGCTGGTCGGCGTAAACGCGGTGGAGTAGCTGACATACGGCGCGACGCCGTTATCAAACAGATACAGCAACGCCGCGCGGCTGCTAAAGTTGTTTTTGTCCAGATCGCTGCGGGTATGGTTGAAATTGTCGACATTCGACACGCTCACCTGATCGTAACGGCCGCCGAGCGTCAGACGCCAGCGGTCAAAGGACATCTGATCCTGCAGGTAGTAGCCCGTCTGGCGTAGCTTGTGCTTTTCCTTGCTGTACTGAGTGATGTAGTCCGGCTTCGCGCCGTAAACCGGGTGGAACGCGTCGATAGGCGGGAATCCGCCGTAATAGCCGGTCACATTGTTGCTGCGATCCTGATAATCCATCCCGATCAGCACGCGATGGTTCACCGCCCAGGTATCAAAACTGCCGTCCACCTGGTTATCCAGGGTGATGGCATTCATCTTCTCGTCGGAGCCGGAATAGCCGCGGTTCAGCTCGGTTTCGTTCAGCCAGCCTGCGGCATACACCTGGTTCAGTTCCACTTTTGTATGCAGGTAACGCAGCTTCTGGCGCACCGACCAGCCGCTATCAAACATATGCTCGATGTTGTAGCCAACCATGTTTTCACGACGATCGTATTTGTCGTAATCGTCCTCACCCTCAAAGAAGGTGTTGGAGATCTTCTTGCCGTAGTGCGGAACAACGGTGCCGTCATATGGCAGCCCGGAGTGGCTACCGCCTTCCGGATCGCGGTGCAGATAAGCCATCAGATCCAGACGGGTGTTATCGGTGATGCGCCAGGTCAGGCTCGGCATCAGGGCATAACGCTCCTCTTTCAGCGGGTCAAACTGGGAATCGGCGTAGCGGGTCATGCCGCTGAGGCGCACCGCCACACGGTCGTTATCGTCGAGCGGGCCAGTGACGTCGAACATAGCGCCGCGCTGATCGTTATTCCCGGCGAACAGCTTGATCTCCCCGCCCGGATCGAAGGAGGGCTTACGCGAGGTCAGCGCGACAATGCCGCCCGGCGATGAACGGCCATACAACACAGAGGCCGGACCGCGTACCACTTCAATATTGTCAAGGAACCACGGGTCCACCACCAGCGAGCTGTGGGAGTTGGTGTCACCCATCATTTTCAGGCCGTCGAGGTAGACGTTATCCAGGCTGCCATCTGAGAAGCCGCGCAAGACAATGTAGTCGAAACGGTTTGAAGCCCCGATCTGGTTGCTGTAAACGCCGGGCGTATAGCTCACGGCCTGGCGCACGCTGGTTGCGCCCTGCTCTTCGAACTGCTCGCGGGTGACAATAGACACCGACTGGGGCGTCTCGATATCCGGGGTTTCAAGTTTGGTGGCACCAGACTGCATCTGCGACGTAACCACCACGGTTTCAGTTTTTTGGGCATCCTGCGCCAGTAAAGGAAAAGCGACGCTACCGGTAATCCATCCCACCAGCAGTGCCAGACGCGACTTAGCAAACATGGTCCTCTCCAAAGGCATTTCTAATTGTTAATAAGAATTATTACCTTTTTGAGAACGCAAACGGCTATGCGCGCTGCCAGGTTACGTATGCGCGATGCCAAACCGCACGGATCGCGTTCGCGCGGGAGAGAAAAATGCGTTAGCGATGTTTTCGCACGTCGCCCGGTGAAACACCGTAGCGACGACGGAATGCAGTGGAAAAGTTGGTAGCGTGCTGATAACCGCACATCCATGCCGCCTGCTGCACGCTATAGCCTTCCAGGAGATAGCGTCGAGCCAGTGCAAGACGGCAGTCGCGCAGGTAGTCAAACAGCGTGGTGCCGTAGCGCTGGCGGAACTTGCTGCGCAGGCTGCTCTGGCTCATTGCGGTCAGCGCCGCGAGCTGAGCGAGAGTGTAGTCCTGCTCCGGTGACTGTTCCAGCATGCTCCGCACGCGCTCCAGACGCGCATGCTCAGGCCGACACGGGCAATGTTGCTGGCGCTGATTCAGGCCGTGGCCAAGCAGTTGATACATCAACCCTTCCAGCAGCAGCTTGCGGGAAAGCACGCTCAGGCCCTGCTGCTGCGCATGCTGAATGCCTGACAGCACAAACCCTGGCACCTGCCAGACGAACGTGGGCGCATTCAGGCTTTGCCACTCCACGAGCAACGTTTCCAGCAGGTTCTCACGCCTGACATCATGGGGATACACGCCAAACGAGAGGGTTTTCAGCGTGCTGTCTGCCGTGTGGCGCGCGCTCATCACCTGTTCCTCACTAAGCCGGGAACTGAACGCCATACCGGAGCGCACCACATACTCATTGCCATTCAGCGTGAGCGTGACGCACCCTTCCAGCACCACCAGCATATAGAGCGGGCTGCTGTGGCGAGAGGTGGTTTCATAGGGTTGTAAAACCCGAACATCCGAGTGGGTAAGTGAAATACCTGACGAGAGTGTCATCTCTTCCACGTCGCCGTGCAGAACCGGGCTACCCGTCGCTGCGTTATCTTTCAGCTGTGGAAAACGATAGTCGATGCCGTAACGCTCGCCAAAGACATGAAAATCCTCAACAAAGAAAACGCGTTTCGTTGACGTATTTTCATTCTGGAGCATAACGCGGTGCCTGCATCGTGTAATAGAGAGCAGACAGTATCACTCATTTAACGCGACGGCAATCTGGTTGCGGCCAGCCATGTTTAATACGCTAAAAGCTCCGGCGTAAAACCGGAGCCTCGAAATATATTTCGCTATCTGAAATATATTTATGCTTCCTGCCACTCAGCAAAAACCTCTTTGTGGTTTTTGGTCAGGATGACTTTATTATCATCCACTTTGTCGACCCAGCCGAGAGGAATATAATGGTGTTTCCCGCCAGATTCCGGATCGCTTTTCGCAAGTTTAATACGCTCGCCATCCAGGTGGTCAACAACGCCGACGTGCGTTCCGCAGCTGGCTACAACCTGAGTGTGATCCTTAATTTCGCTTTTATCTACCATGTCTATTCTCCTGTTTCGGTTATATGGCTGTTGCACGAAATTAACTGTAGCGTATAAATCACGACGATGAAGCCGTATTAGCATTTTGAAACATCATTGACAGAATATAATATTGCGACTATTCAGGCACGAAGCCCTCACGTCAAAAAATAAGTATCAGACAAATTATTATCTGATAATTTACCTGTCATGATTAAATTAACTAACGGGGAGCTTTTATAATGAACCACAATAATCGTACAGAAATTTGTGAAGCGATAGCAGAGGCGGCGCTTAGTTCTTACTAAACGCCGCAACGCGTTACTCGTCGAAGAACCAGTAGCCCTGGTTAATCAGCCCGGTCAGCTCCTCAACAAAGGCCGGATTATTCAGGGCATCCCCCAGTTCAGCCTGACCCAGTTCGGTATAGCGGCACAGCGCATCCGCTGCCTTCGCATCTGCTGTCTCCAGCAGTTCGCTGTTGATAAAGAAATGACCGTCAATGTTCAGCACGCGCAGCCCACTCAGGCGGGTCAGGGTTTCGCCGCCCTGCAGTGCATCCAGCACCTCTTCCGACGCATAAGGCGGCTCGGCGGCGGCAATATCCAGCTCATGGCGCGGCGTGGAAACAAAGCTGCCAAACCATCGGGTGAAATCATCAGGCTTGCTGATCATGTCGATCATCATCTGACGAATACGATCGAGCTCGTACTGCTCCACGCGGCCAGGATGTTCGCGACAGGTCAGATCCGGATCGCTGTAATGTTCCCCGCCCAGATCGTTCTCCAGCGCGTAATCAGCAAAGCTGCTGATCAAATCGCGTCCGTTTGGCCCGCGGAAACCAACGGAGTAGTTGAGCGCGGTTTCATGGGTAAAGCCGTCGTGCGGGAATCCTGGTGGAATGTAGAGAATATCTCCCGGCGCAAGATCTTCGTCGATAATGGGTTCAAACGGATCAACATGCAGCAGCGCCGGGTGCGGGCAGAACTGACGCATCGGCAGTTTGTCGCCCACGCGCCAGCGGCGGCTTCCCATTCCCTGAATGATAAACACATCGTACTGGTCGATATGTGGACCCACGCCGCCGCCAGGGACGGAGAAAGAGATCATCAGGTCATCAAGACGCCAGTCCGGCAGAACGCGGAACGGACGCACCAGCTCAGCGGCCGGCATGTGCCAGTGGTTCACCGCCTGCGCCAGCAGCGACCAGCCGGTTTCGCCGAGACCGTCGAAGTGCTCAAACGGACCATTGCTGGCCTGCCATTTGCCGTTGGAGTGGCTCACCAGACGGCTATCGACTTCCGGCTCCATCGCCAGACCGGCCAGCTCGTCAGGCGTGATCGGATCGACAAAATTCGGGAAGGCATTTTTCAGCACAACGGGTTGCTTTTGCCAGTATTTTTCGAGAAATTCCGGCCAGTTCAGGTTCAGTTGATACGCCATGGTTAGCACCAGTGAAAGGGTAGACAGGCGCGATTATAGGCAAGAAGGCTGAGAGGGAACTTGTCGTGGGTCAATCGACCGCGTGTGGCGTGTAGGTCGGGTAAGGCGAAGCCGCCACCCGACACAAACACGACGGGTAAACTTAATCCAGCTTCAGCTCGTCATAATGGGTAATCAGCTTACCCACAATGCCGTAGTCCAGCGCTTCTGCAGGTGACATCCAGAAGTTGCGGTCGGTGTCTTTTTTAACTTTCTCCAGCGGCTGACCGGTCGCGTCGGCGATCAGCTTGTTCACGCGATCCAGCATACGAATGATCTCACGCGCTTCGATTTCGATATCCGTTGCCTGACCGCGCACGCCGCCCAGCGGCTGGTGGATCATAAAGCGGGTGTTCGGCAGAGAGTAGCGGTGCTCTTTTTTCGCTGCCAGGAAGATGGTGATGCCCGCGCTCGCCACCCAGCCGGTGCCAATCACGTGTACGTCCGGGCGAATGAACTTGATGAAATCGTGAATGGTATCGCCCGCTTCCACGTGGCCGCCCTGGCTGTTGATGTACAGCTTGATCGGATCGTTGCTGACGCTTTGCAGCAGGATCATCTGGGTAATCACTTTCTGCGCCAGTTCCTGGTTGATCTCACCGGAGATCACAATCGAACGAGACTCCAGCAGTTTTTGCTGCAACGCGCCCGCGCCGGTTGACCCTTCCGTTTTATCCTTGTCGCTTTCTTTCAGTGTGTAGTGCATTGTTATGTCCTCAGCATGTCGCGCTCAAAACCAGAGTGTAGCCTGTTTTACCCGTGAAAGTCCTCAGACACAAACAAGGAGGGAGTTTATGAATATTGCTCATGTCGCGCTCTGGACCCGGACGGCAAACGGATTGAGCTTGTCGGTGCAGACGATTAAAAGCGAAGCCTGATGGCGCTTCGCTTATCAGGCCTACATGTCTCGTGCGATTTGTGGATTCACGGGGTCCTGTAGGCCGGGTAAGGCGTAGCCGCCACCTGACGCATTCCGCTCAGCCAGGAGCCGACAAATCTCCGCATGCTTCTCCTCGGTAAAGGTAAAGCGCGACATAAACCCAAGCCGAATCAGCGAGCCAATCGCCGGCAGCAGGCAAATGCCGAAGAACAGCCCCGCGAGCACGCTGTCGCTCTGGGTTTGCGCCTGCGGCACGTAGCCAATCATCGTCAGGAACACGCCGATTAACCCGCCACCTACTGCCACCGACATCTTGCCGGTAAAGGTCTGGCCGGAGAAAGTGATCGCCGCGCAGCGCTTGTGGGTGTGGTACTCCGCGTATTCGATGGTGTCGGCAATCATCGACGAGGTGAGAATGTTGGTCATCATCACAAACAGGGTACTGAGGCCAAGCAGAATAAACAGCAGCGCCGTGTGCTGATAACCCGCGAACCACATCACCACGCGTACCGCGATATCCAGCCCGCAAAGGATCATAAACAGCTTTCGTTTCTGCATCTTGCGCGTCAGCATCGGGGCGATAAGGCACACCACCGCCGCCACAATCCCCATCACACCAATCGCCATCTGCAGGCTGCCGTCGCCCATATTGTTGATAAAGAAGTAGATATACAGGCCATTGGCGACGTTATGGAACACGCAGAAAAAGAACGACAGCAGGACGATAAACAGCGGCTTGTTCTGACGCAGGTTGTGGAAAGTGTCACGTATCGTCACCTTTTCCGGGCTCGGCGGGACGCGTTCTTTGATCTGCATAAAGCCATTAAGCATCAGCGGCAGGCCCACCAGCATCATCACCAGTGCCGCCATAAAGTAGCCTTTATCGTTGCTGTACTGAGTGAAAAACGCCGCCAGCTTCGGGAAGAAGATGTTGGCGCAGGCGATCCCGGCGTTGACGCCCAGCATCGCCGCCGTCACCGCGCGGGTGCGCTGGCCGGAGTCGTTGGTCATCACCGACGACATCGACCAGAACGGGATATCGGAGATGGCGTACAGCGTCCCCCACAGGATGTACGTCACCCCGGCGTAGAGGATTTTGGTGGTCATGTCCGCTTCGATTTTGTAAAACGCCAGCAGCGTGACGCCAGTAATCAACAGCGGCGCGATCAGCAAAAAGTGGCGAAACTTGCCGAACCGGCTGTTAATGGTGTCCATGATGCTGGCAAACAGCGGATCGTGCACCGCGTCCCACGCGCGGGCAATCAGGAAGATGGTGCTCGCTGCCAGCGCCGAGATCCCCAGTACATCGGTGTAAAAATAGTTAATAAACGAGCCCACTAAACCAAAGCTAAAACACTGACCTAACCCATAACCAAAATAAGACCACAACTCGCGAGACGGTATTTTCATTGTCATTGCCATTGTTATATGCCTGCCTGGTTGCCCGACGGTAGCCCGCCGGGTCGTTATGATTAGCCCTGTGCTTTCGGGGCGATCTTACGCAGCTTCTGCATAAGCGCGATTTCGCTACGCGAGAACGGAATACCGTTCTCCTCGAATACGTCGTGGAACCACAGGCGGCAGTAGTCCGTGGACCCTTTCATCACTACCGGCCACGGCAGCCAGGTCTGGGTTTTTCCGCGCACCAGCCCCCACTGATACGGCGCGACCTTCGCCATATACATCAGCGGAAGCTGCTCTTCGATGGTACCGCCCACATGACGCGCCAGCCATTCGGTGCAGAAGATCGGGCGGCCCAGCGCCTGCAACTGCTGGATAATCGCCGTCATGCGTCCGGTGTTGGTGTAGGCGTGATAGCTCACCACGTCCGACAGTTCCAGAGCGGTCTGGTCCAGCGGATGCTGATAAAACGTCTCACCTTCCTCTTCCGCAGGCAGACGCCACGCACAGACGGTGAGCGGCTGAACCGGATCTTCTTCGCGTACCCAGCGGAACGCCAGCTTCATCAGTTCGTGCGCGCAGGTCTCCAGCTTTTCGTCATACAGCACCTCTTCCGTGCCGCTCGCAAAAATGCCGCGGTTGCCTGGCTCGTTGTAGAGATCCCACAGCAGCACGCGCTTATCGTCGCGGAACTGGCGGACAACGTCGCGAATGTAGCGCTCAATTTCTGGCCAGAAGTTACGATCGCACACTTTATCGCGACCTGGGCTCGCTGCCGCCTGGCTGTTGTGTTTGCCCGGCACCGGTGGCTTTTGTGGCCCCAGATACGGTTCATCGCCTGAGAATCCGCAGTCGTCCATCAGGGTCAGCATGGTGCTGAACCCGTGGTTATCCGCGATCGCCAAAAATTGATTAATGCGCGCCATCAGGCCGTCACGGTCGTGCTCCCAGACGATAAACGGCAGGTTAATGCGCAGGGTGTTATAGCCCGCCTCCGCCGCCCAACCCAGCTCCCGGTCAATCGTTTCGGCATCGAAGGTCTCTTTCTGCCAGATATCCGTCCAGTTCACCGCCGTCGACGGCAGATAGTTAAACCCGCACAGCCAGCCTTTTTGTTGATACCACGCCTGCGCCTGCGCTTTGCTCCATTGCTCTTTCATTGCATCTTCTCTCACTGATAATGTTTAGCTAATAAATATTAGTTGCATTATAAATGAGCAAATTGCGTTGCTAAGAAAAGCGACGGCCCTCACAAAGTTTATGCTCTGGCGAATAAGAAACGTGATCGGCGGCGCGTCGGCGACCAGTTAGGGTATGATGCGCTTTCGCAAGAGGGAGAAGACGGATGAAGCGAAAGACCAAAGTCACGATGAACGATATTGCGCGGGCGGCGGGGGTATCGCAGGCGACGGTATCGCTGGTGCTCAACCAGTCCCGCAACATCAAGCTCAGCGACGACACGCGCCAGCGGGTCATCAGCATCGCCACTGAACTCGGCTACGACCGCCTTCCCGCCATTCACGCCCCGCGCAACCAGGAAGAGATCGCCCTGCTGGTCAGCTCGTTACAGAGCTACGATCCGTTTATCGACGCCATCAGCCAGGCGCGGGAAGCCGCATGGCGCAACGAATCCCTGCTCACTGTATACGACTACGGCGATGATATTGAGCTGGCGCTGAATATTATCCGCCAGCTGGAGAAACGCAACTGCGTGGGGATTATCCTCGCCTCCCCCGTCACCACGCTGGTCGATATGACTGAATTCCAGGACTGCACCCGCATTCCGCTGGTATTACTGAACCAGCGCGACCCCGGCTCGCCGCTGCTGCCGTCGTTTATTCCGGACGACTACGCCAACGCCTTTCAGGTAACGAAACATCTCATCGCCTGCGGCGCGACGCGCATCGCCCATATCACTGGTGAAAGCTGGATGGAGGCCTCCCGCCAGCGGCTGGCAGGCTACCAGGCCGCGCTGCAACAGGCCGATTTAGCCTGTGATGAGAGTCTGGTACGCCAGACCAACTGGCAGTTTAGCGAGTCCTTTACCGCCACCACGGCGCTATTGGCGCTGGACGAACGACCGGATGCCATCTTCTGCGCCAGCGACTGGCTGGCGATTGGCTGCTATCAGGCGCTGGCGGTGAACGGCGTTCGTATCCCGCAGGACATGCTGCTGGCGGGCTACGATGACCAGAAGATCTCCGAGCAGCTCACTCCGTCTCTAACCAGTATTCAGCTCCCTTATAGTGAGCTGGGACGACTGGCGGTGGAGTATCTGTGCAATCAGGAAGATGCCGCCACGCACGTGACGCTGGCGGGCAGGCTGAAGGTGCGCGCCTCAAGCAACCAGACCTGAGTCGCTTTACCCCTGCGCTCAGGCGTGATAGGTTAATTTAATGAACACACACTCCGCCGTACTCACCGTAAACCGCTGGTGGCTGCCTTCTTAAAGGCGGCGCGGAGTAGTTTTCCCCATTTTCAGATAGCCGCCGAAAGGCGGCTTTTACATTTTTAAGACCCCTTTCGGCAATTGCACATTAAGGAGTCTTTATGAACGCGCAAACCATCCTCACCGGCGATCGCCCAACCGGTCCGCTGCACCTCGGCCATTTCGTCGGTTCGCTGCGCCAGCGCGTGGCGCTCCAGCAAACGCATAAGCAGTTTGTGCTGATTGCTGACCTTCAGGGGCTGACCGACAACGGTAGCAACCCGCAAAAAATTCGCGACAACATCCCCGAAGTGCTGGCCGACTACCTCGCCGCGGGCATCGACCCGAACCTGACCACCATCTGCCTGCAGTCCGCCCTGCCCGCCCTCGCCGAACTGACGATGCTGTATATGAACATCGTCACCGTCGCCCGCGTGGAGCGTAACCCGACGGTGAAAAACGAGATTGCGCAGAAAGGCTTTGCCCGCTCGCTGCCGGTCGGGTTTATGGCCTATCCTATCAGCCAGGCGGCGGACATCACCGCGTTTAAGGCCGAGTGCGTGCCCGTCGGCGACGACCAGCTTCCGATGATTGAGCAGACCAACGAGATTGTGCACAAGATGAACAGCCTGCTGCCCGCCCCGGTGCTGCGCCACTGTAAGGCGATGCTGAGCGACACCAGCCGCCTGCCCGGCATCGACGGCAGCGCCAAGATGTCGAAATCGCTCGGCAACACGCTGCACCTTTCAGCCAGTGAAGAGACCATTCACCGTGCGGTCAGCGCCATGTACACCGACCCGAACCACCTGAAGGTGAGCGACCCTGGGCAGATTGAGGGGAACGTGGTGTTTACCTGGCTCGACGCGTTTCATCCGGACAAGGAGAAAGTCGCGGCGATGAAGGCGCACTATCAGGCGGGAGGGCTGGGCGACCGGGCGTGTAAGAACGAGCTGGAAGCGTGTTTGCAGGAACTGATTGCACCGATGCGGGAGCGTCGGGCGATGTACATGCAGGATAAGGGGGAACTGATGGCGATGCTAAAGCGCGGGACGGAACGGGCGCAGGGGGTGACGCAGGCGACGTTGAGGGAGGTGAAGGTGGGGCTGGGGGTGCCGGTGTTTTGAGCAATGGGTTGCGTGGGTTTTATCGGCCCCGCAAGCTGAAGCGCCGGACGACATTAGCTAAGCATACTGGGCATCATAAGGATTCGTTAAGTGATAGCCCTGTCACTAATGTTGAATATAGTGCTTGTTAAAAATTCCTTATAACAATCAAAGTGGATTGCGAAGGCCGGACTCGCCTTTTCGTTCAATCTATTGAAAATTAATGGATTGTGAGGTTTTAGTTTGGGGATTTACCCCCAGAATGGGACATAAAATTGAATACTACGTGGAAGATCACAAAGTTGCGTGATTATTATCCAGGACAGAAACGCATTCCAGAGTAAGGCTTCTCCCGGCACTGTGCCAGTCGAGATGCTAAATTACCCACATGCAGCTCCAGCTTATGTCCATCCGGATCAAGAAAATAGAAAGATTGCCCTTCGCTTTTGTTGTCTTTCCAGACCGTCACTTCGGTCTGTTTCAGCTTATACGAGAACAGCTCAAAATCCTCTGGCGCGATGCTGAATGCGTAGTGAGTATAGTCACTTTCCTGTGGGGCCACGTAGTTACAGGATACGTCGTAAGAAAGGCAGATCCAAAGGTCGCCCCAGGTAAGGGTAAGCACCGATATCGAGACTTCGGACTGCTCACTGACACAGGTTCGTAATGCCTTGCCGCTAGCAAGCAGCTCTTATCAAAAGTACAATCAAAACCCTAAAACAGCCCTTTTCGAATTAGAATTGCTTTTAACAGGATTTATAGTGAATAAACAACAGCTTGCTGCAAAAATCTGGGAATCTGCCAACCAGATGCGGTCTAAAATTGAAGCCAACGAATACAAAGACTACATACTCGGCTTTATTTTCTACAAGTATCTAAGCGACCAGTTGGTGCAGTTTGTCACCAGACAGGGGATGACACCCGAAGACATCAAAGCTCTCAATGAAGAAGACGCTGACACCGTTGAATACGTGCAAAGCAATCTGGGCTACTTTATTGCCTACGATAATCTGTTTTCTACATGGATTGATCCAACATCCGAATTTAACGAATCTAACGTACGTGATGCACTTTCGGCCTTTAGCCGTTTGATTTCGCCAACTTACAAAAAACTGTTTGACGGCATCTTTACCACCTTAGAAACAGGTTTAAGCAAACTGGGTGAAAGTTCGGGCAAACGTACCAAAGCCATCAGCGACTTACTACACCTGATCAAAAGCATTCCCATGAATGGCAATCTAGGGTATGACGTACTGGGTTACATTTACGAATACCTGATTGAAAAATTTGCCGCCAATGCTGGTAAAAAAGCAGGTGAGTTTTATACGCCTCATGAAGTTTCGGTACTTATGTCGAACATCATCGCCCATGAGTTAAAGCACAAAGATACTATCAAAATTTACGACCCTACTTCTGGCTCAGGTTCGTTGCTGATCAATATCGGTGAGGCATTCGAGAAATACGCGAAAAATAAAGATTGCATCACCTATTACGCTCAAGAGTTAAAAGCTAACACCTACAACCTAACCCGTATGAACCTCATCATGCGCGGTATTAAAGCTAGCAACATTAAAACCCGTAATGGCGACACCCTGGAAGAGGATTGGCCGTATTTTGATGACAGCGATCCTCAAGGCTCATACTACGCCTTACATGTTGATGCCGTGGTGTCCAACCCTCCTTACTCACAAAACTGGGACCCCAGCTTTAAAGAGAGCGATCCGCGCTATTCACGTTTTGGCCTGGCACCTAAAACCAAAGCGGATTTTGCTTTTTTACTGCACGACCTCTATCACCTAAAGCCCGATGGCATTATGGCTATCGTGCTACCTCATGGTGTCTTGTTCCGTGGTGGTGAAGAAGGTGAAATTCGCAAGCAACTCATTGAACAAAATCATATTGATGCCATTATTGGTTTACCGGCCAATATCTTTTTTGGCACCGGCATTCCCACAGTGATTTTGGTACTCAAGCAAAAACGCCAAAACACCGATGTATTGGTGGTCGATGCCTCCAAACACTTTATGAAAGAAGGCAAAAACAACAAACTGCAAGCCAGTGATATCAAGCGCATTACTGATGCGGTGATTAACCGCGAAAGTATCGACAAGTTCTCGAAACTGGTGAGCAAACAAACCCTACGCGACAATGGTTACAACCTCAACATACCGCGCTATGTGGATTCCTCTGCGACGGCAGAAAGCTGGGATTTACACGCCACCATGCTCGGCGGTATTCCCAATAGGGAAATTGCCGAGTTAGACAACTTTTGGCAGGCCTTCCCTCAATTGCGCAGTACTTTGTTTACGCCAAAATCAGCTGCTTACAGTGAGCTTGCCATTGATAAACAGGACGTCAACGACCGCATTAGCGGGCACTCGCAAGTGTTAGAATTTATCAGCGCCTACAACCAGGCTTTTAATGGCTTTGATGACCAGCTAAACGCCCAATTAATACAAAACTGGCAAAGCGTAAAGCGTAACCAGCAAGAGGCGGTATTAAGTGCCGAGTTATTTGCTCGTTTAGCGCCCATAGCCTTAATCGACAAATACCAGGCTTATCAATGTCTGAACAACCAATGGCAACTCATCAGCGCTGATTTAGAAATGATGCAAACTGAAGGCTTTGCTGCCACTAAACAAGTTGATCCTAACATTGTTATAAAGAAAAAAAACGGCCAGGACACTGAAGTACAAGACGGCTGGAAAGGCCACATATTGCCCTTTGATCTAGTACAACAAACTTACTTAAATGATGACTTACAGGCTCTGGCGGCTAAAGAAACCCGCCTGACAGAAATCGCCAGCACGCTGGAAGAAATTTTAGAATCCCTGACCGAAGAAGAAAAAGAACAAGATACGGTAAAAGACAACAAAGACGGCTTTGCCAATGCCGAATTAAGCAAGGCCGCCAAAGCCTTCCTGAAAGAACAAAAAGACAGCAAAGTTAAATTCGCAGAAGAAACCTATGAAGCCAAAATCATTCGCGCGAATAAACTCATCGATGAAGAAAAAGCCCTGAAGAAAACGTTCAAAGATGCCGCTACTGCCCTGCACCTAAAAACCAAAACAACCATCGAAGCCTTAACCGATGAACAGGTGAACAACCTGCTGCACCTTAAATGGATTGCGCCATTGAGCACCGAACTCGTAGCTATGCCAAACGCAGTGATTAGCCAGCTCACCAGCCAGGTGCAAGCCCTTGCTGATAAATACGCCGTCACCTATTCACAAGTGGCCCATGAGATAAAAACCACCGAGCAAGAACTGGCGGAAATAATGGGTCAACTCACAGGTAATGAGTTTGATATGCAGGGCTTAGTTGAGCTTACCAACTTATTGAAGGGAGAATAAGATGAGTATGGATAACAAAGTTCCTGAGATTCGGTTTAAGGGCTTTAGTAAGGCTTGGGAGGAAAAGGGACTAGGTACTGATGTCGCTGAAATTATAGGAGGCGGTACACCTAGTACATCAATTTCTGAGTTTTGGGATGGTGATATTGATTGGTATTCACCAACTGAAATTGGAAGCAATGTATATGCGGAAGGTAGTAAGAAGAAGATTACAGATCTAGGTCTGAAAAGTTCTTCTGCAAAGATACTTCCTGCTGGTAATACTGTTCTTTTTACTAGTAGAGCAGGCATAGGTGATATGGCGATTCTTGCTAAACCTGGCGCCACTAATCAAGGTTTTCAATCATTTGTTGTTAAAGAAGGATTTTATCCTTACTTCCTCTATTCAGCGGGTAAACAAATCAAAGAGTTCGCACTTAAACATGCATCGGGCTCCACTTTTTTAGAAATTTCAGGCAAGCAACTTGGGCGCATGAAAATTCTTATGCCCTGTTCAGAGGAACAAACCACCATAGGCAACTACTTCCAAAAGCTTGACGCGCTAATCAATCAACACCAACAAAAGCATGACAAACTCAGCAACATTAAAAAAGCAATGCTGGAAAAAATGTTTCCTAAACAAGGCGAAACCATTCCAGAAATACGCTTTATAGGATTTAGTGGAGAGTGGAAGGAGAAAACTATTTGCGAACTGTTTACAGTCACTCGCGGAAATGTATTGCCGCTAAATAAAACAAGCTCTATACCAACTTCTGATAAACGATATCCAGTATATTCATCACAAACAAAAAACAATGGGTTGATGGGGTTTTATGACAAATACTTATTCGAAAACGCGATCACATGGACAACAGACGGTGCAAATGCTGGGACTGTTAATTTTAGGGACGATAAATTTTACAGTACGAATGTAAACGGTGTTCTCTTATCAGATAGAGGTTATGCCAATAAAGCTATCGCGGAAATATTAAACAAAGAAGCTTGGAAGCACGTTTCACATGTCGGAAATCCTAAGCTAATGAACAACGTTATGAGTGCAATAAAAATAACGATTCCCAACTCAATTGAAGAGCAAACCGCCATCGGAAATTATTTCCAAAAGCTCGACGCATTGATCAATCAGCATCAACAACAAATCACCAAGCTCAACAACATCAAGCAGGCTTGCTTAAGCAAAATGTTTGTCTAACAGGGAGCGCCATCATGACCACCTTTACAACCGAAGCGCAATTTGAGCAGGCCTTTATTGAGGTACTCACCAACAAAGGTTGGGAACCAGAGATACTCAAAAACAAAACCGAAGACGATTTACTGCAAAATTGGGCGTCCATTTTGTTTGAAAATAATCGCCAGCGGGATCGTTTAAACGATGTTCCGCTTACCGCGTCTGAAATGCAGCAAATTATTGAGCAAATCAAAGAGCTTAAAACCCCGCTCAAGCTGAACGGTTTAATTAATGGTAAAACCGTGGCCATTAAGCGCGATAACCCAGCCGATACCTTGCATATGGGCAAAGAAGTCAGCTTAAAAATATACGATCGCCAGGAAATCGCCGCAGGTCAAAGCCGTTACCAAATTGTACAGCAGCCTAAATTCGAACGCGGCAGCCCTTTGCGTAACGACAGACGAGGTGACGTGTTGCTACTGATTAACGGTATGCCGGTGATCCATGTAGAGCTAAAGCGCAGCGGTATTCCGGTTAGTCAGGCCGTAAACCAAATTGAAAAGTACAGTACAGAAGGCTTATTTAACGGCCTGTTTTCGCTCATCCAGGTGTTTGTAGCTATGGAGCCAAACGAGACCAAATACTTTGCCAACCCCGGACTAGACGGCAAGTTTAACCCCGACTATCAGTTTAACTGGGCCGATTTTAATAACGAACCCATGAACCACTGGAAAGACATCGCCTCTACCTTGCTTTCTATCCCTATGGCGCATCAGTTGATTGGCTTTTATACCGTCGCCGACGATACCGACGGCGTGCTAAAGGTAATGCGCAGCTATCAGTATTACGCCGCTAATGCGATATCAGACAAAGTAGCCAAAACAAACTGGCAACAGCTGGGTAGCGCTAATAACCCTGATCGTCTCGGGGGTTATGTGTGGCATACTACCGGTTCGGGAAAAACCATGACCAGTTTTAAATCGGCACAGTTAATTGCCCAATCGAAAGATGCTGATAAAGTGATTTTTTTAATGGACAGGATTGAGCTGGGTACCCAATCTCTGACGGAATATCGCAATTTTGCTAGCGATGGTGAAACCGTTCAAGCTACAGAGAATACTCATGTACTCATTACCAAATTAAAAAGCAGTGCAACTTCCGATACGTTAATTGTTAGCTCCATTCAAAAAATGAGTAATATTTTTGAAGAAGCTGATGATGAGGGAACAGCAACAAATTCAGCTGATATAGAAAACATCCGTGCTAAGCGCTTGGTATTTATTATTGATGAAGCACATCGCTCAACGATGAGTGGAGGCAAAGAAAATAAACTAGGCATGCTGGTAAGCATTAAAAAAACATTCCCTAAGGCACTCTTTTTTGGTTTTACCGGCACGCCAATTCATGATGAAAATAAAATCAATAGCAATACTACCGCTGATGTATTTGGTAACGAGTTGCATCGCTATAGCATAGCAGATGGTATACGTGATGGTAACGTTTTGGGATTTGATCCTTACAAAGTACCTACTTTTAGAGATAGCGATCTAAGGAAAGAAGTTGCATTAGAACAAGCTAGGGCTGAATCGGTTGCTGATGCGATGGCTGATCCAACCAAAAAGAAAAAGTTTAATCACTTTATGAAAGATGTGCCTATGGCAGGCTACAAAGATGGCACTGGCAAATATCACAAAGGCATTGAAGACTATATACCTAAAAGCCAATATTTAACTAATGCCCACCAGGAGAAAGTGGTCAGTGATATCTTAGATAAATGGGATGTACTCAGCCAAAATAATAAATTTCACGCGATTTTAGCCACAAATAGCATCGCTGAAGCGATTGACTATTATCGGCGTTTAAAAGCGGCCAAACCTGAGCTAAAAATCTCAGCCTTGTTTGACCCAAATATTGATAACGACGGTAGTGGTGACCGAGGCCCAACCTTTAAAGGCGATGGGCTGGATGAAATTATGAGTGACTACAATAAGCGCTATGGTCACGATTTTGATTTTTCCCGCCACGCGGCTTTTAAAAAGGATTTAGCGGCACGCCTTGCTCATAAAAAACCTTACGAACGCATTCATACCGAGCCTTCAAAGCAATTAGATTTATTGATTGTAGTGGATCAAATGCTCACTGGTTTTGATTCTAAATGGCTTAATACTTTGTATTTAGACAAGGTAATAAAATACCAAAATATAATTCAAGCGTTCTCACGCACCAATCGCTTGTTTGGTCCCGACAAACCCCACGGCATCATCCGTTATTACCGCTACCCACATACAATGGAGCAGCACATTAATGCTGCGGTAAAACTCTATTCCGGCGATAAACCTATCGGCTTGTTTGTTGATAAGTTAGAAAGCAATCTTAAAGCTATAAATGAATTAGTAGCTGACATTACCGAGCTGTTTGTTATCGCTGGTGTGGAGAATTTTGAAAAACTGCCAGACGATATAGAAGCCTGTGCCCAATTTACCAAGTTGTTTAATACCTTTAGCCAGCACCTGGAAGCGGCTAAAGTACAAGGCTTCCATTGGGAACAGTCGGTCTATTCCTTTACTGAAAATAATGCGGAACATGAAGTAACACTGGCTATAGACGAACAAACTTATCTAAGTCTGGTCCTGCGCTATAAAGAATTAACAGCCAAAGGTGAGCACGATGGTGCAGGTGGTGGCGATGTGCCTTTTGATATCAGTGGTTATTTAACTGAAATAGATACCGGTAAAATCGATGCCGACTATATGAATAGCCGATTCGATAAATATTTAAAAGAGCTGAACAAACACCAGGACCCTGCAAGCATTGAATCCACATTAAATGAACTGCACAAGTCGTTTGCAACGCTCACCCAAATTGAGCAGAAATACGCCAAACTCTTCTTGCACGACTTGCAGCGAGGCGATGCTCAGCTCGTTGAAGGCCATACTTTCAGAGACTACATCAACATCTACAAAGATAACGCTGAAAATGCGCAAATAAACGGTGTTGTTAATGCTCTTGGTTTAGATAAAGAGTTGCTCCTAGCATTAATGGTTGATAGCGTTAATGCGAAAAATCTAAACGATTTTGGTCGCTTCGACGCATTAAAAGAATCGGTAGATAAGACAAAAGCAAAAATCTATTTTGAAAAACAAGATGGCGTAAGCATACCTTTATTTAAGTTGAATATACGCATTGAACAATTTTTAAAACAGTTTATTTTTGCACAAAAAAATGATTTTTTAAGTGACACAGATGTTGTTGGTGATGTGATTTGATGTGATTCACTCAGCATAAGACTTGCCACATTTATGCTGAGTGTTCTTATTTCAGAGGTACTACATCATGAACTCAATAAAATTGATTGGTAATATTCTGGTAAAATCTACCTTTTCAGATCTGAACCTACCTTTTTTCCCCTGCAAGTGTCTGATGGTGGATACAGCAACGCCTGTCTATACAAAACAGGCGTTGCAAATTCATGCAGGCAAATATGTTTTCTTTAGCGGAACCAATAGCTTAGTCTCTATATCCACTTGCTCATAGTTTTCCACTAACGCACGAACCAGATCGTCAAGCGTCCATAGTGTCAACGGGATTGTAGAACGATCAGCTTCATAGCGCGCATCTTTGCTGAATCCACCGGTGCTGACATACAGCCCGCGATCATCTTTATGACGGCCACCGATAAAGCTACGGATTTGCTGGCTGCTCATCTGTTCCCGCCGGTGCTTCACTTCAACAATAATACGCGGATTTTCGAAGCCAAAACCGTCAGGGGAAGCAATGATATCTTTCCCACGGTCAGCACCAGCAGGCGATACCTGGGTTTTATATCCCATGCTGCGTAACACGCCTGCGACCAGATTCTGTATCTCATCCCAGTCGAGACGGTTGATACGATCCTTGATGCCTTCAAAAGCGATCAATTCCATGTCGCGCAGAGGATTAGAAACGATCTCATCCTCCTCACCTGGAACAGGTACTTCCGGCACGACATCTGAGACAGGCTTTTTGCCCTGCACTAATTCATTCACGGCAAAATCAGGCACCTGAAAAACAGTCAGCGTTGAGCCAAGGGTGTTTCTTGTTGCATCGCTCAGGCTATCGCGCTTAATTTCTTCTGCGTTCCACTTCACTTTACGAGCGATGCCCATGCCATCTTCAAGCCACTCGGCATGAAACTCAAAATCTGAGGCGATTTTTCCTATTAAATAGGTCCGATTAGAAGGTGAATAAGTGATAGCCCAGTCACCTTTCTGCATCTCATTCACAAAGCGCCAGACCTGAGAGGCACCGGAGCGAACTGTGCCAGGCTTAGTCTGTGGCTCAAGCTCCTGATACCGAGTAAACAATTGCTCTCTTGAGCATCCCGGTTTCACATAGGGAGCGAGCTGCGACCAGCCGATTGCAACAACCTGTTTGTCCCTAAAGTCATCGTACAATTTTCCGCCATCGCCGCGGATCATCCACATTTTAATCGCCACAATAATTCCTTCTGAAAATGCCTCACCGTACGGGCAGAAACTGTCTACCAAGATATGGTCATTCCATGCAGCCATCTTACGCTGAAAACAGTCGATAAGATGGCCAATCAAATTCCTACCCTAAACCTGACGCCTCTCAAGGCTATTGTAAATTGCCTCAATCTCGCCCTTCAGGTTATCACCGCAATAAACCATTGATGTATCGTATCGTTCATATCGCGCTTCACGCGTCGCACTAAACCAGTTGAACGATCCCACGCACAGCAAACCATCATCACCAATAACAATTTTGCTATGAACACGATTGACCAGTTTTGTCGCAATACCAAGGGTATTCAGTTTATCCAGCGCCGCTTTAAGATTCTGCTGCTTCTCTTTTCGCTTCTCAAAATCATTATGTTCAGTGTTGTAGCTTCTGTCAGTGACTATCGTGACGTTAATACCACGTGAACACGCCGCCATCATGGAATCAAGAAAACCGGTTTGTTCCAGCTTTTGCCAGGTTAGCCACGGAGAAACTATCGTGATGTGTTTACCAGTATTTTCAAACGTCTGATTCAGGAAATTATCATGCTGCTCCACACCATGGAGTGTGTAGATTTTGGTCTCGGAAGTTTTTAAATCCTTACGCTCTTTATAATCAAAAGTGAGCGCATTCTTCTCTGACTCAAAGAGATATTTTGCCAGTAATCCCCGTGGAGATGAGGCTGGCTGGATCTCAAACAGGTCCATATCGCCGAAGACCAGGAAACTGTCCTTCGCACGAGAAACAGCAACGTTCAGCATGCTGTTATCGCTATCAATAAACCCGCCATCCTCATGTTTTGAATAGACTGGCGAGAATATAACAATTGCCCTTTCCGCCCCCTGAAGAGAATGGACTGTGCCCACCGTGAGCGCTTTTTCATTCGTACCAGCACTGATACCTTGTTTACCTAGCGCCTGTTTGATGGTGGATACCTGAGCGCTAAAAGGCGTCACGATACCGACAACTTCATAAAGCGATTTGCCGTAATGCGCTTCAATATCTTGCTGATTATCTGTCAGCCAGGCAGCTATCGTTTCAGCCTCAAGCAAATTATATCGACTTCCGCTACTTGCCAACTCTCCTTTACCATCAATATGGAGATAACCCATTGCGGGCATTAAATTGCTCTCTTCACACCCTTTTTTAGGCAACAACTTACCGTGATAGCAGAGCGTATTGCAGTATCCAATAATATTATCGAAGCACCGGCGGTGTTCATACAAGTACATCCCACGAGCCAGTTCGGGATCATATTGATAGCGCGAAGCACACTGCGCTATTTTCATGACGCTACCAGATGCGGCGCTTTTACCAAGCTCTGCGATTGCCGTATATTTCTCAGTAATCTCTTCTTGCGAACTACCTGACAGAATTTTTTCCGCCAGCATGTTACCTATATCAATAGCAGGAGCAATACTCCATATTGGCGGGATCTGTTCCGTATCACCAATCACTAATGCCTTTTTAGCTAAGGCAAACGAGGCAGCAGCCACTTCAGGAAGCACCTGCCCGGCTTCATCGACAATGAGTAAATCAGCGAAGTCATATAAATAGCTTTTCTCGAATTTACGCTGACCTTTGTGTTCGCTTATCTGCATATTGCCGGGCAGCATATAGCAGGTCATGACCACACATGGGGTAAGTTTCATTCGGCGTTGCCAGCGAGCTGTTACCCCTTTAGCACCTTTCTTGCCCTTCTCTTTCTGCAGATCATCGATCTTCGCCATATCCATTAGCCAACGACCTTCCCAGTAGTGGGTCGTCAGTAAGAATGCAGGGAAGCGAATCTGCGTATCAGCCAGTTCATCTGCCTGTAAGAAGCTCAGTTCCTCGTCGCCCTCATGCCCTAAATCAAGTGCCAGCCTCTGCCACTTCTGAGCCGCCTGCTGTTCTTTAAGAACAATTTCATGGGCGGAGTCAATCTGCTGCCGGTATGTTGTTTGCTCGCGCTCAGCGGAGTTGAGCAGTCCATCTATATTACGTTCGATGGTTTCAGGATCAGACCACTGATTTCCCGCAATCAGCGCACCTAATTTATCTTCGAGAAACAGTTGTATTTGGTACTGCCGCTTACTGCGAACCGCTGGAAGCCAGGAAAATAATGAATAGATCAGGGATTCACTGGCCCGATATTTTTTCCATTCCGTTTTAGCACTCTTCAGCAGAGTGACTTTTTGTTCTTGCCCGGAGAGTAATTTATTTAAATTATCGAGATATTGCTCAATGTCGTTAGCAATAAGCTCACGCGCCGCCCGAACCTGGCTTAACGTTTGCCATGTTGCGTTCAGTCTTACCAGTTGTTCGAATTTTTCTGCCAACTGGCCATGCAGGAGTTCAATGACCTTTTCAGGGGATGAACAATCTTTTTCAGGAAAGGCTGCCTTAGCTTTCTCCAGATAAAACAGCAGTGCATCCTCTACATACTCTTTTGACTCAACCTGGTTGAAAAAATCTTCAGTTTGGTATTTTTTGGCTGCCTCGGCTTTACGAGTGCTTGAGGGGAAATAAGCGCCGAAGCTTTTCAGCTCTGGCAACCATCGTCCGGCCATTGCACCAGTCCCCTGGGAAAAGTCTTTCCCGAACGCCTCGATAATGTTCGTTACAGCCTGGTTATTCGTTGAAGCCGCGATAATAACCGGAGGTTCCGCTTTCTCGAGAGCCGCTCTGGCCCACTGCGTGGCGATGATAGAAAGCACCAGCGTGGTTTTCCCGGTTCCCGGAGGGCCGTTAACGGCAAGGATATCGCCATGCCTGGCATCCAGAAAATGGCTTAAGGCATCGCGCTGAGCCTTTGCCAGCGGGAACTTATCTCCGGAGTGTCCAATCCTGTCGCTGAATTTTGCTTCCGGAGCGAGCAAAGACTCTGCAGCATGAACCTCCCGCGAGGCGAAACGATTGAAAAGCGGCACATCCTTTTTGCAAACAAGCAGGTGGTCATAAAGCGAAAGGATATGGAAACTGGCGCCGCCAGATTGCGCCGTTTTAACAATATAACCGTGCTCAGCGAGTTCATATTGCTCGGGATTTTTAATCCAGTCGCCGACAACGTTCTTCAGTAGCCTCTCTGAATCATCCAGATATCGACGCCAATCCTGCTGCCAGGCTGCATATCGTGCTTCTCGTTCTTCATCCGTTTCGGCAGTGTTATCAACGCTGTCATCAAAGTTGATAGAGAATGACGTATGTGTCGTTTTATATTTGTCATACTGCTCAATCTCACCAATCGAAAATGCCCCTTTTGGCAAAGGTTCAAGCAGGTCTCTGGGAATGGATGTCGCTGGCGTCGGATATAAAAAACCTTCACGGCTCAACAGAGCTGGCGTCACTATCGGGGTAACAATATCAGGCGCACCAGCGGAACGGTCCTTTCCATGCTGCAGCAACCGGAAATAAACTTTTGGCCGCAAGATGACATCGACTGTTTCGACGTCGTCTTTTTCTCCCTCAAAAAATTTATCGACGCTCGCTTCGTCGAGACGCCCCGCCGCTATCCCATGCCAGTGAGTGAAATTTTTGGCGTCTTTGCGTTCAAAACTGCCCTTTCCTGACTCAGCATCTGCCAACGAATTGCGCCAGTATGAGGCAAACCCTAAAGCATTTTCATCCATTACCAGTCCTATGAATCAATGGAATTCATTGATTTATCGAATATAAAATCACCGTATGGATAACTATTGTCCACGTTGAAAGGCTGGCTGCAATGTTTTGTTCACGCTTCGATACAAATACTCAGGTTATACGGAGTTCAGAAAACGACCATATCCTGCTGCATGGCACATAAAAGCTGTATAACTGAAGCAGCAGAGGGCTACCGGTTGCACAGCACGCTCCAGAAGCCCGTGAGCCCTACTGGACAACGTTCAATGCAATATTGGAACTTGTAAGTTCAGAAAATAGCGCTGTCGAAGATGGTTCTGTACGTAGGCTCTCCAGCTATTGTTTTGTCCGATGCTTACGAATAAAAGCATTCAAAATGTCGCCTTCACCATGCATGACAGAAAAAGAATATTCACATTCTTTCTTTATCAAAATTCCACATAATTCCTTGTGCAAATCTACATTAACTCCCTTTCCTTTCTGCGCTTTCTTCACACCGAGCTCACATGAACTGATTAATTCAACGTTACAGGGTTTCTTCAAACAATTCACACCATCAATAAAGCCCTGGAGAATGCATCTATTTGCGGTCGCATCACTGTAGGAGAAGGTCAGATATTTTATTTTCCCTTCGCATTCCAGCACAACTTCCGCCGAACCTTCACGTGTTGCAGCATCACAACTTCCTGTTGAATATATTTTTACCATCTTCATTTTGTACCTTTCCCCTTACCAAACGAATCATGACATCCTATATCAAAGGCATTCTCGTCAAAACTTAACTATCTCAGTAAATTCTCCCGATGCCATTCCAGATAACAATGCGATTCAACAGGAAACGCCTTTATTTTCTCTGGCAACAAACACTGCTCTTTAATGCTAATATCCAGTTCATCACTAATTAATAAACGCCCATCGTTCTCAAACGAAATCCACCCCTGATCGAATAAAATATCAATATGCGCAGCCAGTATAATTCCATTATAAGCATCAAGGCGTTCATTTCCATTCTCGCAGGCGGCCCACGGTTTTATATGGCTGGCACGGAGTAACGGCGCAAACGTCGTTCCCGTAACAGGGCATGCCGGATACAGCATGAGACAATTTTTCCGAAAGATACCCTGCCCCAGCCGTGCCGCAATCAGCTGCTCGCGTACGGTATCTTCAATACTTTTATCCTGCTGAATAATAAGACAGTCACGTTGCGCCTGTTCATCTCCATCAGACGATATTAACGAAAGAACGTGCTGCTCAATTGCACTATCAGAAAGCACACTCAATCGCTGATGCACACGCTGCGCTGAATGAGAAAGCGCAGCAGGAGCGCCCTGCTCGTCAAGCCAGCCGACACGCACATCACTAAGCCAGGAATCAAAACGGTCACGACTATTTTTCAGACTATTGCGAAACTCACTAGCGGTTTTGCCCGCCCCGAAACAGGGATAAAACAAGGCATAAGCCTCTTTCCATTTCTGAACCCCCAGTCCCACGGGTGGTTGAGATTTACCGTACTTCGACAAATACCACGCCACTTCAAGCAAATCGTCTTCCGAACTATTCAATGTTACATCCTGTTTTTCCAGCGTAAATCATCACCAGATTATGTCTGAAAAGATCGTTAACTAAACTGATCAGGTTAGTTGTTTTAGCAAAAACATCTCACACCGGTTTTCACCATCAACAAGCACGACACGCAACCAACAACACAAAAAGGAACACACCATGCCCCCACACAAAATCCGCCAGGAGTGGCTGACGCTGGACGAGGCCGCAGAAGTCATCCGGCAGCACAATATCACGTTGCTGCCTGCCGACCTGATCCGCCATGCCCTGCACGGCGATCTGCCACTCTCGGTCTACTTCCCTTCACCCGTACTTCTGAGACCACTCAATCCCCCTTGCCGCTTTGCCTGCCTATTCAGCAAGCCGCCCTTTCCACCTTCTCAGTGCAATAAACCCGGCAACCGCAAAGTGATGGCGAACTCTCCGCCGTGCAGACGCGACCCGACTCTGCAACTGACCACCAGCCATCTATGGAATTTGCCGTTAATCGGCCTTGAGCGCCTGCTGCTCCACCAGCAACTGGCGAAAACGTTGAATCGTCCTTGCCCCAAAGATACCCACTGCTGCAACCAGATTGGCATCGTGGTCTGCGATGAGAACGACAGTTACTACCAACTCTGTTGCCGCAAATCGTTGAGGGAGCTTTTACTGGAACTGCTCGCCACGCAAAACAACCTTCAGGAAGAGCTACATCTACTGATTGGCCAGTTATATGGTAATGGCCGCAATGACCTGAAATCCCGGCTCAGTCTGTCCGTCTGCTACCTGCAGGACACGCTGCCTCCTGACGCACTGTTCGTCATCCGTCGCACGCATCTCGAAGCCTTCCTGACCCGTCATCAGCCGGAATCAAAGGAGCGGATAAGCTCTGCGCTTTCCCGTTTGCTGTGGCTGGCCTGCAAGCACAACCCACAACTGGACGATGAAATGCTGGAGCATCCCTACAAACTGCTGAACATTTTCGAATGCTGAGCGCGCGAGGAAGGTATGCACCTGCCGCTGAGCCCCGAAACGTTGAAAACCGCACTCCAGCGCGGCGCACCGCCGTAACGCGATCAACTACCCCTTTCAACTAACAACTCTCACTAACCCAGATAAGGATTTTTACTGCCTGGCAGGGACGCTGCTGCTTTGATAACCACGCCCATCGTGCTGATGTGAACGAATCTGGACACAGGAGGAATGGTTATGAATAGCGACAGATTTTTACGCTTACGCCAGGTGGAAGACAAAATCGGCTTCGGTAAATCGAGGATTTATCGGCAAATCCAGCTGCAACAGTTTCCGCCGTCCATTCGACTCAACAGCCGCCATGTCGCCTGTCTGGAAAGCGAGGTGGACGCGTGGATCCACCAGCGCATCCGCCTCACACGCGATGTCTGAATGCCGGAGGAAGATTATGTGCGCTTCACACCTGCTCAACCGCTGGCTTCACGGTGCCAGCACTACCGGAGAACAGGAAATGGTCCAGGTCAGCCTGGAGCAAATCCAGCCGTTTTCCCTCAATCCCCGCGTCACCCGCAACCCCGGCTATGACGTACTGAAAGCGTCAATTCTCGCCCGTGGGCTGGATAACCCGCCGGTATTGACCCGTCGCCCCGGTGATGAAAAATATATGCTCGCCAGCGGCGGGAATACGCGCCTCGCCATCCTCAATGAACTGTGGCAGGAGACGCAGGATGAGTGTTACCACCGCGTCTGCTGGCCGTTCAGACCGTGGCCTGAAACGCTGTCACCGCAGCAAGGCGAAGTCCAGTGCCTGATCGGCCATCTGGCCGAAAGCGACCTGCATAACGGATTGATGTTTATCGAACGGGCGGAAGGCATTCTGCATCTGCGCGATCTTTACCACGAGGCAGGTATTGAATGCCTGACGCAGCTGGCGCTGGCGGAGCAACTCACCCGCGATGGCTATCCCGTCAGCCAGTCGCAAAACAGTCAGATGTTAGAGACCGTGGACTGGGAACTTTGTAGCACCTGGAAATCCCCTGAAGATGCCGCCCCGCGTCGTTGGCGAGCAGACCATCAGCGTGGCGCAGACCCCCGACGATCCGGATGCACGTTCCGGTGCACAGGTGGGGATCGGCCTGTATTCGCTGATCGACGAAGAAAAAGCGAAGATCCTGCCACTTCTGACAGTTCTGGTTAATGGCAGTCATAAACCCGGCTTCGACAATCTGGCGAAATCCTCCGGCGGCTCCATGCAACTGACCCGCGGCGTAGTTGAGGCACTGTGCGACGATCCGGATGTCGCCGTCCTCACCGAACGGCTGGCTGGTGAACAACGGCGTGTGGCAGACGCTGACCGCCACCGGGCTGTTCGCCCTGCCCCTGCTGGCAAAACTGATTGCCCTGTGGCTGAAGGCGCGCGGCCAGGGGGCGGATGAAGGCAACTTCGCCCGCCTCTGCTGGTCGTCTGGGTGGAGCACTCGCTCTACAGCGCCCTGCTGGTGATCCTCTTTGCGGGTGTGCCGTTCCTCAATGTTGATATTAATACCCTCACCTACGACAGCCAGCGCACAAAACAGTGTGGCTGGTCGGTGGTGCAACCCGGCGATTCCGGCTATGCGCCGCTGATCAACGAACTTAGCGGCCAGAGCGCCTCGGTGCCGGTGTGGTGGTACTTCACTCATGCGCTTGGCAAAGGCATCACCAGCGCCGCCGTCGCGGTGCTCCCCTGCAAGCCGGACCTGCGCCAGTTGCGCTTTGAGGTGCAGCACACCCGGATCGCCGATCCAGCGCTGGCGCTGGAGCTACAGGATTTCGTTAACGACTGCTATGGGCCATCGCGGGTACGACTCAAGCGGCTGGGCAGTGATATCAGCGAGGAACAGAGCCGGGAATTGGACTGGGTGGGCTCGTCTTTTTACCTCTCCACACCGGGCTATTACGACCACGATCATTCGCGTGCGCCCCACGCCACCTGGCCTTATGACGCCAGCCGCGATGATGGCCTGAACGATACGGGTGGCAGTGGCTATCCAGCATGTAAGGAGTGGTGGTCCGATGGCGATGCGGGGCTGAAAAACCGCCTGTTAAAACAAGTCGATACCACGCTCTGGCAGCAACTACAAAAACTGGAGCAGTCGAAAGACGAGTATGAAGAGGCGGTACTGCGCTCGCTGGTGAGCCCGCGCAATATGCAGGTGTCACAGGGTGGGCTGGTGTATAACGGGTCTGGTGGGAGTGCGGGAGATAATTTGAATGTATCGCAAGCGTTAAGCCGGTTGGGGAGTATCGCCGGAATGTCGGTATCCAGCCTCGCGCTGTTCCCTGCCTTCGATAGCGTGCGTCAGGCGCTGCCGATGGTACAGGCATTCCTTGGAATGGCCCTTGTGATTTGTATTCCTGTGATCCTGCTGTTCTCTGCGTGGGAATTAAAAACCGTGGTTACGCTGAGCTTCGTGCAGTTCGCCCTGTTCTTTCTTAACTTCTGGTGGGAACTGGCCCGTTGGCTGGATAGCTGGCTGATGGAGATGATTTATAGCGAGAACGGAGCTTCGCATTTCAACCTGTACGGCTTACAGAACACTTCTGATGATTTGATCGTCAATATGGTGATGGGGACGATGTTTGTTGTGTTGCCCGCATTCTGGCTAGGGGGACTGGCGTGGGCAGGGTGAGGGTTGGCGGTGCTGTGGCCGGGGTTGTGTCTGCGGGAAGTAGAGATGTTAAGAATGGTGGTGGGCAAACTGGCAAAATTATACTCAAATAATAATTCAATAAGTTTTAGTAAAAATTAAATCATTCTTGTGATACATATCCACATGTAAGATACAAATAAACAGTAATAAGATCCTCAGAAAGAAAAAAATAGTCATCTATTGTCAATGGGGCATGAGGATATGCACCAAATCTAGATTTTGGATGAAATGTTTTTATTCTATATTCGTAATACTCACCAAAATATTTTTCTGTTTCTGGAGCATTAAATGTCTTAGAGATAAACATAGCTGCATCTTTCGAGGTTGGGTTAGATATTCCAACTTCTTTTAGCTTATCTAATACCATATTAAATGAAGCATCAAGTGATATGAATAGAGAATAAATGGCTTCCTCCATAAAATACCCATGAACCAATAACATTCTACTTCTCAGTAAGGTAGATAGGCCTCTAATTAGAATAAAATTATTCACATCAATTTTCTCAAACACTTTTTCCTGTATATTGACATCGAATCCTTGATCTCTTAAATCATATTTTTCCCCATCACTTGTCACTGGAGGAAGAGACAGACCTCTATTTATCTGTCCTATAAATGGATGCCATCCATTAACTCCTGCAGGCATAGTTATTGCTTTAATCAATTCTTTTTTTATTTCAGATAGATAGCCAGATACATCACCACTCATTTTCACATAATGGCAGGTTGAAAAAGGATAAATAACTGAATAACCATGCATTCTGTCAAGGCTTAGCATTACCGACGAGTATAACTTTATTTCATTTATAGAGGCCCATTCCATCTCGGTATAATACCCTTCATCTTCAAATTCAGAGTCAACGAAAGTCACTAAAGGTGTAACCGAAAAACAAATATCCTCGCTAATAAATAGAGCAGAATCATCCATAATAAATGTTTTAATGGGATAAACCCCAAGCGGAGATAATAAACGTACCTGATGGGTGTGATTATCATTTTTTCGATAGGTAAACATCAATTCTATGTCAATCTCAATTTGCGGAGGATAATTTTAAATTTACGACGTTAGGCAGGTAAGTAGGTTCTTTTCAATGGAACTAACAACTTGGTTTCAATATCAACCTGCTCGTAGTTTTCAACCAACGCCCGCACCAGATCGTCGAGTGTCCACAACGTCAGCGGGATCGTTGAACGATCGGCTTCATAGCGAGCATCCTTGCTGAATCCTCCGGTGCTGACGTACAACCCGCGATCGTCTTTATGGCGGCCACCGATAAAGCTGCGGATCTGCTGGCTACCCATCTGTTCACGGCGATGCTTCACTTCAACAATAATACGTGGGTTTTCAAAACCGAAACCATCCGGAGAAGCAATAATATCTTTTCCCCTATCCGCGCCAGCAGGTGATACCTGAGTTTTATATCCCATGCTACGTAAAACACCTGCCACCAGATTTTGCATCTCGTCCCAATCAAGTCGATTGATACGATCTTTGATGCCTTCAAAGGCGATCATTTCCATATCGCGTAAGGGGTTAGATACGGCGTCTTCCTCGTTAACTGAACCAAGAACCTCTGGCGTAACGTCAGGAGCAGGTTTTTTCCCCTGCAATAATTCATTCACAGCAAAATCCGGCACACGGAAAACCGTCAGTGTTGAACCCAATGTATTTCTGGTAGCATCACTCAAGTTATCACGATCAATTTCTTCCGTATTCCATTTCACCTGGCGGGCAATGCCCATGCCATCTTCAAGCCACTCTGCGTGATATTCAAAATCTGAAACGATCTTCCCTAACAGGTAGGTTCGGTTAGAGGGAGAATACGTAATGGCCCAGTCACCTTTCTGCATTTCGTTCACAAATCGCCAAATCTGAGAAGTACCAGAACGTGCAGTTCCCGGTTTAATTTGAGGTTCAAGCTCTTGATATAAATCGAACAACTGTTCTCTGGATAACCCCGGTTTTACATGTGGTGCAAAGGGTGACCACCCTATCGCCGCGACTTGCTTATCACGAAAATCATCATATAGTTTTCCACCATCGCCACGAATCATCCACATCTTGCCAGCCATGATGTTCCCTTCTGAATGAACTTGTTAATCGGCACTTTAGCACAACACAATTAGCTTTACCGGAAGCAAATCAACGTTATGTTATTCGTCTTGAATCAATCAAACTTTGCGAGCATGATCGCAATAACACCAGCCTGTTACCCGGTTTATTCTTATGATCTCTCCAGAAACGCTGCAATCCGCCATCTCTAACGTCTCTGTCTGGCGTCAGGGTGACGTATGCGCGCCGCATAAACCGCTACTGCTGTTGTACGTACTGTCGCAGTACAAAGCGGGCCATCCGCGCCTGTTTAACTACGGCCTGGAGATCCACGAACCGCTTACTCGTCTGCTGAAAGAGTTTGGCCCTAAACGGCGCACCGATTACCCCAATATGCCGTTCTGGCGACTGCGAACAGACGGATTCTGGGAGATCGCTCACGCAGAAGGTTGCAAACCGCGTAAGGGCAATACTCAGCCAACAAAGAAAGAACTGATTGATAACCAGGTGGCGGACGGCTTCGATGAGGCAGCTTACCAACAATTGCTGGCACATCCAGAGATGATCGACTAACTGGCTCAGAAGATCCTCACCGATCGCTTCCCGGAAAGTATTCAGCGGATCCTGGCCAACCAACTGGGATTCGATTTTATCGATCGCTCCAGGAACCGCGATCCGCGTTTCAGGGATATCGTTCTTCGCGCTTACCACTCACGGTGCGCGTTCTGCGGTTACGATCTCAGGTTGGATGGCGCGCTGGTTGGTATTGAAGCGGCGCATATTCACTGGAAAGCGTACGGTGGTCCGTGCGTGGTAAACAATGGCCTGGCGCTCTGTACATTATACCATGACGCGTTTGATATGGGGGCGTTCGGGCTGGATGAGAGTATGACCATCCGCATCTCCGGCGGCGTCAGTCGCAGTCCGGTGGTCGACCATCTGTTCTGGCACCGGGACGGCCAGCAGTTATTCCTCCCTTATGACAAGACGCAGTGGCCTGCTGAACAGTATGTCGGCTGGCACCGTAAACAGATTTTCAAAGCCTGAAAATACGCAACGGGCCGTTAAGCCCGTTGTTCGTTACATCACCGCAGTTCTATCACTCTCGCCCGCTCAGCCTGCTTTCGGTAGTGGTCGTATCGCTCCCGGAACCATGCTTGCTGTTCATCACTCATATTGCCGGTCACGGCCTCGATATCCACTGGCTGGCCCAGGGCGTGCATACGGGCAAAACTGCGCGCCAGAAAATCAAAATTCTTTAATGCATTTATATCTTGTCGGTTCATTAGCATATCCCTCCAGTCATTGTGATTACTGTTCAAGGTCATATGCTTTTCTGATTTCAGTATCCGCCTGAAAAAGATCGTTTTTTGAGCGATGCGTGCGCATCAATCTGCCTGCATTCACATTTCAGGAACGACAAAACTCTTCAGCCCCGGTAATGATTTTCCCCTCCCTTTTATCATCCGCGCAGAAAACACTACCGCCAGCCATGCAGTAAGCTCGGCATGTATCCGGAAGGTGCGAACGGCGCAAATGCGCAGGATACCCGTACCATTCCATCCCGCAGGGAAATGCCCTGCGAAGGGTGTTCCCTGCTCATTTACAGGAGAAACACCATGTCGCTTTTCGATAAAAAACCGTCGTTAATGCCGGTGGTTATCGCCCCTGATGTCTGGCAATCCGCTGTGGAATTTCCCGCCGACCCGCAGCAGGTGGAAGAACGGCTGGGCAATCTGTTGCTCGCCGTACTGCTGACCCTGCGCACCGCAGGGGTATCCCGCAAGAAAGTCACCTTTACGATCTACTGCCAGCCGCCGCAGGGCGATATGAAAGTCCCTGTCGCATTACCGCTGTCGCTCAACTATCACGGCCACTATGTGCAGGTCTCGATGGCTGAACAGGCATAACCTCTCCCCGCCGGAGTCGCTTCCGGATGGAGGCAGCTCTGGCTGCTTCCATGAGGATCGCACAATGGACAGAAGCATCGATATCTACCAGAAAGTCACCGACCAGATTATTGCTGAGCTGGAAAACGGCAATGTGCCGTGGATCCGCCCGTGGCGCGACGGCGAACCGCCGTTCCCGATCAATGCGTTATCCGGTCGTCCGTATCACGGCATTAACGTGCCACTGCTGTGGAACAGCGCGGATAAGCAGAGTTTCGCCAGAGACCGCTGGCTGACGTTCCATCAGGTCAGCGCGCTTGGCGGACAGGTACGCAAAGGGGAAAAATCTTCCCTGGCCGTGCTGTACCTGCCGCGCACGCAGGCGAAAACCGACGCTCTTGGTCAGCCATTGCTCGATGAAAACGGCGAGCCAAAGATCCGGCATTTCGGGATCATCCGCAAGTTCCGGCTGTTTAATCTGTCGCAGTGCGACGGCCTGCCGCAGTCGCTGTCTGAGCCGTTTACCCGGCCCGCAGAACCGGTGGAAACCGCCGAAGCCATTGCGATGAACAGCGGCGTGACGCTGCGCCATCGCCGCCAGTCGAAAGCGTATTACAAACCCGCGACTGACCTGGTGATGATGCCGCACCCGCAGCAGTTTGAAAGCAGCGATGCGTATTACGCCACGCTGCTGCATGAACTGACGCACGCTACTGGTCACGCTCGCCCCGGTATTGCCGGGCGAAGGCCGGACTCAAACTGCTACCCAATAAAATGAATTATAAAGAATTTATTATAATCACCATCTAATATGCCCCCTTTTGTGCCCCCATCCATAATTATGAACATTTCATCATCAACACATTGGTTTAAAAGAAAAAAATACATCAACATCATTTTCGGTTCGGATCCGTTGCTCGGATCCGAACCAGAACAGAAAAAACTTTTTTTAGAAAAACTGTTCACACTGTTCACTAAGTGTTTTTTGCCTTTAATTTCATTGCCATACGTCGTGAACGGTTGGTGAACAGTGAACACTTTACTGTTCACCTTGCTGCTATTGCTCCAAAACCTAACATCTCTAACCCATCATTACAGTCCGATACGGGCACATTATGAGCAGAGCAACGCAGATGTAGCCATAGGTCTAGAATCAGAATGGATTTCGGTTGGCTCATACCATTAGGATACCAATGCACATTGAAATTAATCGCCACAACTAAATATTAGAATTGCAATGATAATAAATTTTACCGATAACATTTTTTTCATTTTACAATAACGTATTCATCCGCTCCGACGGAATATTTATATGGAATCCCATGGGCGATTAACAAATCACCTTCAGGTGGCTTAGTGCCGTTAAGAGCCAGAAAATGAATCAGGTAAGTACCTTTAGTATTCATGCCATATGCATAGGTAAGCTCATAGTTTTCACCAGCACCAATATCTACGAATTGAAGAGGAACCCTGTGAAGATTACCAGCGTAGCGACTTGAAATAATATTTATCGGTTCCTGGAAAACTGGCTTTCCCGCAGAAAAATCTACAGGTATTAAAGCCAAAGAATTATCGTCGAGCGTAATTCTGCTTTCCTTGGTGCCAAGGTTTGATAAAGTTATCTTAACAGTCAATAAAACCAACCCATTAGTTCCTTTCTTAACAACCGGTTCAACCTTTGCCTGAATATGTGGCGTTTGAGTCGTTTTCTGCTTTAACTCTTGAAGAGTATAATCTGTAACTTCCTTTTCTTTTTTTACATAAATTGTAGAGTACACTCCCCAAACCCCTACAGCAATCGCAGCCACTATAGTTACAATTTGAGAGAAAATTTGAACCCATAGTTGGAGAAAATGAACTTTACTCGAAACCTTATCCTTCATGAATGACTTCCTTTTCGTTCCAACAGTAAATAATAAAGAAAATTAAAAAGCATAACCACACACTCCTAGGCACAATAACTGACTTACTCTCTTTTCATGCATCCTCATGAGTCCTAAATTTGGACACGAAGTTTAATCACTCTCCGCAATTATCTGCCCCATTGACCAACATAAGCAGATACACCAAATCGGTGCTATTAAGGGCGAAGCGTTAAACCTAAGTCCCATGGAAAAACATCAATATATGAGGTGGTCGACACTGCTGCCCAGTTGATTATAACGTCTTGTGAGTTGCTAAGAAGAGTTTCACTATCCCTATCCCATTCGAAATCACTGGGTAACAATTGACCAGGGGCATGAGGCGACAATGCTCCAAAGGCAACATAATTCCATGCACCTGGCGGTCCTTCTCTTCCTGAAAGTACCAGTTCTTGGTGCCGTAAGGAATCCCTGTACTCCAAAGTTAAGTGCTCCTCTTCCATAAGATCTTTTAGGGTTAATTTTCCCAGTGGAGGGCAGCAAAGGTGACAAGAAGGAAATTCGAAAGTTGTATCATTGTCAATCAATGCCACTGCGACGATTTTGATAGAATCATTTGAGTCGAATGTCAGAGAAACCAGTGAGTCTGAAAACCTGTATCCCCACCATTTATCACCTATTCGGTTAGGAACACCTAGTTGCTGCTCAACCCAGCGAGATGGAGCACCAAGTTCTATCCCTGTAAATATATTTTCAGGTGTTCTACGTAGTTCGATTCGAACATTAGGTCTTGCTAACTTTGACCTTAAAAAACGAACGCCGTGCTTACTCATTGCGAGCCAAATGAGAGCTATACCACCCACAAAACTTCCAACTGCATTAACCATAACATCCTTGATAGGTATATGAGCTAATAGCGTCTGTAATTGCACAATCCAAGCATCCTGCGCCATTGTCAACCTCATTGAATGCGGACGATTTAACCGTCCCTAATATTGTAAAATTACCTTCAACAGAATACCGCGAACACAGTACGGATTTATATATCTCTGAGCATAGTTTAGAGCCTGATAAATATTTTTCAGACTTTAACTGCTCGCACTACTCACCTTTGTTTGTATCAAAATTTTCATTGTGATACAGGATAAATATACGGTGAACAGAGGAATGTGTACCCTTGCAGATGGCCAGAAAGGAAAAGACCGGCATCGCCGGTCTGAGGTTGATTATTTCGCTGTAGGCTCGTCGCATTTTGGCAACCAGTCGGCGTTGCTTTCCTCCCTGAGTGCCAGATTGGTCTGCATACCCTGATTCGTTCGCCGTTTGTCATAGTTCAGCCCGTACTCTTTGAGCATGGCCGACAGCCCTTTACCGAACATGGTCAGACTGAGCGTGTTTTTATAGCCGTGCGCCTCCATGTAAATCAGATAGGCGTGGTACAGGTAGAGGCGCGGCTGACGCGGGATAATATTGGCGTTCCCCATATACATCCCGTCAGGCTCCGGCAGCGCCTCCAGATAGCCACAAAAATCAAAGGTCGGGTCGGCATCGCGTTTAATACTGAGCGCCTCATCGGAGTTCTGCTGCGACTGGAGCAAAGTACGGGCGGCCATCGGGTCGCTGAACTTCTGCATGAGCTGCCGCACGATGACGGCCAGCTCACGGGCGATTTTGTCTTTGAGCTTCGGGTCGCGCTCTTCCGGGGCAATCTGTTCCGGGAAGTGCAGGATAACCCGACGGCGTGATACCCCGCCGCTGCGGTCGGTAAAGCGCATCGGGTTGTTATTCACGACCAGTATCACCGCCGGAATATGCGTCGAATAAGCATCCTTGTATTTCGGGTCGACCGACACCGCATCACCGCCGGTGATGGCCTTAAGCCCGGCCCCATCACCACTCCATTTTTCCTGGTCAGGCAGACGTATCAGAGAGAAGCCAATCAGCGCTGCGCGTTCACGCGAGGATTCCAGCGTCTCGATGGTCGCTGACGTGGCGTTATCTTCTCCGGCGAGCAGGGTCGCGATTTCTGCCAGGATGCTCTTCCCGTTGCCACCAGGGCCGGTCACCTCCAGAAAAAGCTGCCAGTCGTAGCGGTTGGCCAGCACCATAAACAGCGCGGCAAGAATAATCTCGCGTTTTTCTTCCCGGTAACCGGCTGCACGGTCGAGCCAGCGCCAGAAATTCGGGGCATGGGTTTCCAGTGTTTCACCTTCCACCGGGGGCGTGAAATCCACGTCACACAGGGTACGCAGCCAGTGCGATTTGCTGTGAGGGCTGAATATTCCGGTGCCGGTATCGAGCACGCCGTTGCGAAAACCAATTAGCCGCCGCGCCGGTGAGCTCTGCTGCGGAATAATCAGTTTCAGGGTGTCGACGACCGAACCGATTTTCCCGGATGAGAACGGGGCGCGGAGAAGCTGAAACAGCCCGGCCACGTCGCGGGAAAAATCCGACGGCGGTATGATTTTCCAGATACCCGCCTCATAGCGGGAAAGGAGCTGGCCGTTCGCATCGACGGCCAGCGCTTCGCCGTAGTGCTCATGTATCCGCATCGCCTTCTCACTGGTACTCATGGCGGTAAATTCCGCTTCGCTCATGGTGGTGAACGGACTTTCAGCCGGTGGCCGGATGGCGTCATAAATGGCTTTCCTCGTCGCCTCCTCGCTTTTCTGCACAAACGCATCATTCCAGTCACCGAACACCGGCGGCAGGGCGACGATGCCCCACAGGCGTCTGCTGCCGCAGCGGCTTTACTCTGACCATCGCCGCTCAGGTCACGGTCGGCGGCGAGGACAATCTGACAGGCCGGATGTTTCTGACGGGCAAGGCTCGCCAGAGAAAGGAGGTTCACGGAAGACAGCGCCACCATGACGGTTTCCCCGGTCAGGTGATGCACGGTGAGTGCGGTCGCATAGCCTTCCGCTATCTATAGGCGTTTTCCGGCCTGTTTCTGCCCCTCGATGATATTACATGCCCCTTTGACCTGACCGCCTTTCAGGGTGCGTTTGAGACCGTCAGCATTGATAAGCTGAAGGTTAACCAGTGCACTGGTACCGTCATGCAGCGGCACCACCACATCACCGGCGCGGAACGTCACGCCGCCGGTTTTATGCAGGGCGGTGAGCGTCAGACATTCCAGAGTGGGTAAGCCCTTGCGGGTCAGGTAAGCGTTGCCGGTGGCCGGTCGGGTTTTCTCCATCAGTTTCGCGGCCAGCCCGGCCGCCGCTTTACGGTCGGTATCGGTTTCAGTCTCTGCGGCCATAATCACCTCCGGGGCAACCGGTGACAAATTACCGGTGACAGTATTCACCTTTTGGGCGGCCTCTGAGGCAGATACATCGAATACCCTCTCAACCAGTTTAAGGCCGTCACCCGCGCCGCACTGGTTACAGAACCACATGCCGCGCCCCTCTTTATCGTCAAACCGGAAACGGTCAGAGCCGCCGCACACCGGGCAGGACTGATGCCGGTTTTTTAATCACCTTAACACCCAGCTCCGGGAGGATACGCGGCCAGTGGCCGCACGCCTGTTTTACGGTTTCCGTTACATTCATTTTCATTGTTATTTTCTCCCTCAATGCAGTACCGGTACGGTGATATGGCGGGCGCAAAGCTCATCCATCACGGCCAGCCCGAGAAAGGACAGCGACGGCGCGGCCTTGAGTGGTCCGGCTTCCATTAAATCTTCCAGCAGTGCACAGGCAATCTGGCGGCCTTTTTCCTCGCCGTGCTGGCGCAGGTAGAAGCCCTCCAGCTCGGCGGCAATGGCGCTTTCCAGCGCGTCGAGGGTGAGGTGCGGGTAGCGGTGCTGACGGGCGCACAGGGTCAGCCACGCACAGGCGACTGCCCGGCGATATAGCGCAGCACGCAGAACTGGGGATAATACGGTTTTCATACGTTGCCCTCCCCGGTCAGCCAGCGCTGATTGCAGCGTTCAACCACGCCGTCGAGCTGGGCGGTCATGAGGTAAATCACAGAGTTAAGCTGTAACTGCTGCGCCGGATCACGGCGAATGGTCGCGCAGTCCTGCACCTGCATCAGGTCGCCGACGAGCTGGCCGACATTGCGCATATGCTCAAGGCACTCGAGGTCACGGGCGGTAATGGTGGTGTGTCTCATGCACACACCTCCGGAACCGGCAGACGGCCAGCAAACGAGAGGACGTAATCACGAACAAGGGAAAGGCGTGCGGCTTGCTCATCACCGGCAACGGTGCGGAGCATAAAAATACGGGGTTTACGATCAGCGCGACGAACAGCGGCAAACACAAAGACAAACTGCGGGTATGACGGGTTGAGGATCGTAGACATAAGGGCAACCTCCATTGAGTAGCGGTTATCGCCTCCACCGGAGCTGCAAATCTCATGGGTGGTGGCCCGGACAGGGTTTGCAGTACCGGCCTCAATGGATACCGGCCAGCCCGAAGGCTGCCCCGCCCGAACCACCATTATCTGACAGGAACCACGGTGTAAACACCACAGCCCGAAAAATGGGTGTGCCTGAGCTACGACGTAAAAAAAGACGCATGGCGCGTCTGTTGTCGCCATTGAGTTACACGGGCTGCAAATCCCGGCTGCCGATTTTGCGACAGCGGAAAAACTATACCTGGAAATGACGAATGGAAGCAAGCCAGAAAAAGGGGCTGTTTGCTGGACGGTCATCATCATGCATCGTAACTCCGGTTGCGTTCGGCGATGCGATCCACCATCCATGCGGTGATTTCTGACTGCGCCCACGCCACGTTTTTACCGCCGAGGGAGATTTGTTTCGGGAAGGCTTCCCGGCTGATGAGATCGTAAATAGTCGAACGGGACAGGCCGCATAAATGCATCACTTCGGGCAGACGAATAAAACGCTCTTGGACGACATCAGAAAGCGGCATCAATGGGGCTGCAGGTGCTGAAGAAGGGGAAGAAAAAACAGTGTGCATCGGGCTACCTCATAAAGTCCATACAGTGCCGGTTGTGTCTTTCCGGCGTCAGGTAGCTCCTTATTATGGTTATATTTTCCCTCAGGTCATGTGAGATTTTTGGGGAAACAAACATTGACTTTTCGCTATGGCAAACAAAGGCAAACGCTGGCAAACAGATGCAAATCATTGCATTACATTGCAGCAATTTCGATTCCTTTTAGTTATATGTTTATCAATATCAATCGAAATAAAGTCTAAGCTATGCCATCAGCAATAAAATCGGAGGGTGAACAGTAGTGAACAGTCGGTGAACACTTATACCTTCAACTGTTCACTCCTTATCTTACTGTATTATTTATCTTTTTCTTTTCAGTGAACAGAAGTGAATAGTTATTAGTAAAAAAACAAACAGTGATTATGGTTTTCCAGAGACCTTTCTCTGGCCAGCCGGTTTTTAAGGTCTGTTTGTGCCATTTTTGCCACAACGGCAATGAATCGTGTTGTTGTGTCTGGCGCGGCAGAATCTCCTCAGATTGAAACGAAGAGGAGACCCGACATGACTCAGACCGCTGTTATTCCCGACTACCTTAAACCCGCAATGGAGCGCCTTGAGACGGCCAGAGAAGCGCATCTCTCGAATGCCCGACGTATGGACGACACCACGACGGCCATCAGCCAGGTGAAAACGCAAAAAAATGCACTGGAGCAGGAAAACGGTAATGATTCTGGTGCATGGCGCACCGCCTTTCGTGCCGGTGGTGCTGTCATTACCGACGAGCTGAAACAACGCCATATAACTCGCGTGGCGCGGCGGGAGCTGGCGCAGGAATGTGACAATATGGCTGAGGTTCTGTCTTTCGAGCTGGACAGCCTCAAAGGAGCCTGTGACCGCACGGCCAGAGCATACCGTCAGGCACATCACGGCGCCCTCAGTCAGTATGCAGAGCATGAACTCGATGTTGCCCTGCGTGAAAGCTGCGGTGCCCTCGTCAGAGCAATGAAACTCAGCATTCTGGTTAAAGAAAATCCGCTTGCCAATACCATTGGCCATCAGGGCTATGTCGAGCCAGAGCATGTCGTTATGCAGCAGGTGAAAACGTGGCTTGAGCAGGCGGTGAGGGGCTGCAATATCCGTCTGACTGATGAACCCGTGCTGTTTAAAACAGGTCTGTCGGCCTCCACGCTGCCGCATATGGAGCATGACGTTGCGACCACACCCGGCCAGCGCAAGGTCTGGCAGGAAAAAATGCGGGAACGTGAGGCCGACCTGAAAGCACGGGGATTACTGTCATGATGCGCTGCCCTTTCTGCCGCACGGCGGCCCACGTTCGCACCAGCCGCTATATGTCTGACAGCGTCAAAGAAAGTTACCTGCAGTGCCAGAATGTGCACTGCTCGGCGACATTCAAAACGCATGAGTCCATCTTTGAGGTGATCCGTTCCCCGGTCGTCGATGAGAAACCCGCACCGGTGCCGACAGCTACCGCAGCTCCACGTCAGGTGAAAGGCTGTTACAGCTCACCGTTCCGCCATTAATCAGGAGAGACAACCCGTGACCACCCTGACCTTAGAGCAGGCATTTGAGGCCTGTCAGACAAACAAAACCGCGTGGCTGAACCGTAAAGCTGAATTGGCCGCCGCAGAGCAGGAATATCAGGCATTATTGCTGGATAACAACGCATCAGGATCCCGCAGATTACAGGCGCTGCGTGACCTGATTGACGTAAAAAAATGGGAGGTTAATCAGGCCGCCGGTCGCTACATTTCCTCGCATGAGGAGGTGCAGCGCATCAGCATCCGTAACCGGCTGCACGATTTTATGCAGCAGAACGGCCCAGAGCTGGCCGCCGCGCTGGCACCAGAACTGATGGAGATTAAGAACCAGCCCACGATGATAAAAAACCGTGCGCTCGACCGTTCAATAGCATACCTGCGAGAAGCTCTTTCCGTCTGGCTGGTCGCAGAAAATGAAATTAATTATTCCGTACAGGACAATGACATTTTAACGGCAATCGGATACAGGCCTGACGCGCCTTCGCGGGATGATAATCGTGAAAAATTCACCCCTGCACAGAGCATGATTTACACCCGTCGACGCGCCGAACTGGCCGAGCAGTAACCTGTCAAAAAATCCCCGTAATTCCCACCATTTTTCCCGAATTAAGCCATGCATCCAAAGGGTGCATGGTTTTGCATGCGTTTTCCCGCTCCTGTACTCCCGACCAGCGCTAGTCCCGGCGCGGCCTGAGGCCGCCTTTGCATCTGCATTAAAAGCGGCCCATTAAGCGGGCAGGCGTGGCGGGGAGAGCATTGCGCGCTGAACCAGCAGCGCGCATTATTTTTTAGAACGGTATACCACCCAAATTGCGTTTTAATAGAGCTTGAACTCGAGGCCTCCCACCTACCGCTGAGGAGAACTGCAAGCCTGTACGGTAAATCTCCGGCAAATAAAAACGCTCTTCATTAGGTTGATCTGTATCTTCATAAATAACACCAAGTTCCTTCAACGAGGTTAAAAGAGGCAGGTCTAATCCGACCTCTTGTGGGTTGAAAGGAACTTTTTTCAAATCTGGCGATACCGTTTTTAAGTTGCTCATCCACTGCTCTAAAGGTTTGATTTCCTTTTCAGCTTCATCGACTTTTTCTTGGCTGCATGAATTTAAGGAACGTCTGATTGCCTCTGGAGCTAAAAGTCGATCTAACCAAAATTCCACTTTGATACCATTAGAGGGTGCTTTGAGCATATTATCAGCTGAGAATTTCAAGAATCTAACGAGATCTCGGGCTTGGAGACGGCCATTTAAATCACAGAGAGCGGCAAAGACCCACCTTGCAGAGCTGGCTTCTTTAGAATTATCACGCCCTAATTTCTTGCCCCATAGACGTTCAAGATTGTTCAGTAGGAAATTGAGACTACCAGATTCAGCATCTAACTCATTAGCATCTATAACTTCAGCTTTAGCACTTATCCAATAAGCTAATCTTAAAAATGACTCAGGTGTCCACTCAAGTCTAAACTGTTGATATTTAGCGACATACTGGTTCACGTTTTGCTTAATTGCAGACTGTACATAGTCTGCCCTCACAAAACATACCAATCCTATTCTTCTGTTCTGCAAGTCAGAAATAGCATTTGGTAAATTCAGTAGTGCTCGAATTGCAGAGTTATGATTTGAATCTTTTTCCGGCGCAAAAAGCACATCTTCTATACCATCGACTAATAAAACAATAGATTTATCAATGGTTATAAGATAATCATTCAAATCTTTTAAACTCTTATTATCACCGACTATTTCAGAAACTAATAGCTCCTGCCAAAACTCATCCCAATTAGTGGCATTATTTGCCAATGCATCCGTTATTCTCTTGACGTTAAGGAATAAACTACGTGGTGATTGCGCTGAAATTGCAGTCAAACATTTTTCACGCTGCTCAGCTACTTTCTCCCTAACATTCTCATTAAGGTTAGTAGAGGAGATCCATGGTAATATGTTAGCTTGGACATTAGACGTGACGTTGTTATTTACCTTAAATATGAAATTACTCCAGCTTTCAGATTTGCATACTTGCAAATATGTAAATGTTTTGCCTGCTCCTTTAGCCCCAATTGATACAACATTTGGTAGTGAGTCGGCATAACTTTTTGCAAGATTACGAATTGGATCGATGACTAACATATCATCTTCACTAGTATTCTCTGCAAACTGGAAGGACTGACAAGTATCATACAATCTTTGCAATCCATTATCGTTACCATCGGAATCTTCTTTACTTTCACTCGATTCAATCGATTCGACGTCGGAAATCCAATCCTTAGCATTATCATAAATACTTGATTTTCTTAATAATGAGAGTGCGTCTTTTATATTAGACACACTCATTAAATTCTCATCAAAATCAAACTCTAGTAACTCAATTGATTGAGAAATTATATCTTCATCTTCGATAGCAGGATATGCCTCATTCACAATTTGAATTGCTTGTGTATAACTAGCTGATTCTCTAAGCAATTTTGTGAGCATACTTATTATTACTGTCGGCTTATCACTAACATTACGATGGGTATTTTTGATTGAATTATGGATTTTCTTCAATACCTCGCCAATACCAACAACTGACTGCTTAGCAATTGTTGAAACAAAAAAGTGCTCAACCCTTGGATCAAAAATTAGAGGACTGGAAAGTTCACTCAACCCAGCACGCAAGTCAATTAGAATAACATCCACCTCAAGTTTATTTCCTAAAAGTCTTAGCAAATCGCTGAGTATATATGGATTATCAATGTTCTTAGAAATATGATCTGGTGTTACAGGCATATCCATTATGCTTTCTAAAGATAATGCCGAGGGAAGAACAAAAATCTCTTTAGAATTACCATCAATACTAATCGAACTTTTTCTCAACTCTTTTGCGAAAAAATCTATTGTTGAGTCAAAGTTTCCCTCTGAGTATTGAATTGCCTCTAAAAAATTAGTGTAGGTTACTTTCCCCAAATTTTCCGAATCAAGCCATAAAGTAAGACCCGGAGCTTCTAGATCACCATCAATCAACAATATTTTTTTAATGTTGTCACTTTCTAATGCTGCGCTTGCATAAGTCATTAAAGAAGTTGTACGCCCCACCCCCCCCTTAAATGAATGGAATGCACAAAATTTAGGTCCATCTCCCCATTTTTCTGGCTGTTTGAAATTTGCGTTTTCAATATAAACATGTTCACGCCACAATGGATATACAATATTATTTTCTTTCTTTACCCCAATAGCAGGAATTAACTCAATCACATATTCTGGCCCGCCTATTTCCACAGACAATAACAACGTTTCTTCTTTACGTACAATGGAATTATCGAATATTTTATTTAAATCAGAAATAGCCAACTCTCGATCATTAGTATATTCAACTTCCATTCCTGATGAATAACAATAGATAGCCTTGATATTTAGCAATTCATTCTTGAACTTGAACTTTCGTTTAACTTCTCGTTCAATATCGAGCCAAGTGATAAATTCAGCCATTTGTAAGTTCCTTTTCTATAATTTCGTTTAATTTTTCCAATTTGCTTTCAAGAAAAATGTCATTTTCAGCACCATCTAACGTACCGCCGTATCTCCATATTTGGTTAATTTCTGACGGACTACATGTGCGAATAACATCTTTACTATCAACCTTACAATCTTTCATACGTAAAGATTGAGGAAGCATAAACGAACTGTTTATAGATAGCTTCTCACATAATTTGTTAATATCATGAGAAAACTGTTGTGCAATATCAGAGTCAATCACTGTTTTATTTATTTGCTTTAAATACGCGGCTTTTAGACCACATTCAATTGCATAAAATAATAATAACCTATGAGGATTTGTTCTTTGGTCCGATTTTGAGACATCTAAAGAATTACGCCAAGCCCTGACTAATTCTCTGTTTGTAAAGGGAATCTTCGCCACTCAACTTTTCTCCATGCCCACGCATAAAATAAACTGAAAATGTGATTAAAACATACCAGATCTTCTTGAGAAGATCCTCTCAACAAACTCAGAATTGTGCGCCAACCACTTCAACTTTTAGGCTCTATACATCAATGGGTCGATTATAATTTCGAGTATTCGTATGGTGTGAGGGAACCATGGCGACAGGCATCAAGATAATCAGCCCACCATTGCACCATCAACCCACGTTCATCCAAATGCTCAGATGTGTGAATGTATGCCGCACGCACATTATTACGCTCGGAGTGACTCAACTGACGTTCTATAGCATCATCACTCCACAATCCTGACTCACCCAATGCACCACGCGCCATCGTCCTAAATCCATGCCCGCAGACCTCGGTTTTCGTGTCATATCCCATCGCACGCAATGCGCTGTTTACCGTGTTTTCACTCATAACCTTAGTTGCGTCATGATCCCCTGGAAAAAGCAGCTCTTTATCACCACTAATCCGCTTTAACTGTTCTAACAAATTCATCGCCTGACGACTAAGCGGAACGATATGCTCCTCTTTCATTTTCATGCCGCGATACGAGTAACGCACCCCTTTGATTTCTTCTCGTTTAGCAGGCACGCGCCAAAGAGATTTATCGAAGTCGAACTCATCCCAGCGCGCGAAACGTAACTCACTGGAACGCACAAAAGTGAGTAAGGAAAGCTCGACCGCGATCCGTGTCATTACGCGGCCACGATATGCAGCAAGACGTGCAAGAAACTCAGGGAACCGGCTGGAGGGTAAGGCGGGGTAATGTCGCGCTTTGGTTGTTGATAGCGCACCGGCCATGTCACTGGCTGGATTAGAGTCGATGTAATCGTTCTGTACGGCATAACGCATAATAGCCGTGACACGCTGCTGAAGACGCTGCGCAACATCATGCTTACCACTGGCATCAACTTTTTTAATCGGGGCTAACAGGTGGCTAGTTTTGAGCTGGCGAATGTCGGACGAGCCGATATGAGGGAAGATATAAAGCTCAAGATAGCGAAGAACGCGCGCTCTATGGTCCTCACTCCAGCGCTTGTTACTGGCATGCCATTCACGAGCGATAGTTTCGAAAGTATATGCCCCCGAATTCTCGGCATGAGCTTCTTTCTGTTCGGCTTTTGGATCAATGCCCTGCACCAATAGTTTTTTAGCTTCGTCGCGCTTTGCTCTAGCCTGAGCAAGAGTCACAGTTGGCCAAACACCAAAAGCGAGGCGATCCTCTTTTTTGTCAGAGGGGCGTCGGTATTTCATGCGCCAGTATTTAGAACCCTTGGTCGAAACCTCGAGATACAAACCGCCGCCATCGGCCATTTTGTAGGTTTTGTCTTTTGGCTTTGCGGTCTCGACCTGTCTGGCGTTGAGCTTCATTTGGGGGCACATTTCTAATCGAAGTTAAGATGCCCCCAATTATGCCCCCAATGACATCCGGATTTCAACGGACAACCTCGGACAACTCAGGACGTAAAAATCGCTGCAAGCATTGATTTTTAAGGGATAATTGGACTTTCTCGGATGGTCCTGGAAGGACTAATGGTGCCGAAGGCCGGACTCGAACCGGCACGTATTTCTACGGTTGATTTTGAATCAACTGCGTCTACCGATTTCGCCACTTCGGCACTGAAGGGGATGCGGAAACGTTCTGGATTATACCTGTCGCGCGCCGCCATGCAAGCGGCGACGCGCTAAACCCGCGCTAAGTGCCCAAAAAACCAGCGCCCTTCGTCAGTCCAGCTCGGAAACCGCCAGCCGAATCACGCCTGCCGCTTTCTGCTCCGGTAGCTTCAGTACCTTCGCCCACATCTCCTGTACCATATCGCAGGAGAGCTTCTCTTTGCCCACCGCGTTCTCCGGCATCTGCAGCAGCTGAATGTCTTCGCCGTACTTGTCGGCCAGCTCTTTCATAATCGGGCGGACGGTCGTCACGGCGGCTTCACGTTCTGCCGGGGTCACGGTGTGGCGGTTTTTGCCGTAGGCGGCGCGCATCATGTCGGCGTCGGCCTGCATGCGGCGGGCCATCATCTGTTTATCCAGCACGCGCATCGGGTTGACGCCCCCCTTCACTGCCGGATAGAGGAAACGGAAACAAGCATCATCACTTACCTTCTGTATAGCGGCGGTCTGCTCCATATTGGCCTTCATATAATCCACCACGTTGGCGTCCGGAGCGTGCTGCAGACGCGACATTTGTAGCGTCAGGATCTGCGGCTGGATCACGTCGATGATGTGCTGCTCGGACTCGCCCATCTTCTGCATGGTGAGGATCTGCTCGCGGATGCGCTTCTGGAACGCGGGCTCCTGCTCTTTAATCACCTGCCAGGCGGGCATCGCGTTGAGGGTCGAATCAAGCTGCTGTTCGGGGGTTTGCTGCTGGCGTTGTTTGTCGAAGTACACCCAGAACGCCACGGCGGCGGCCAGGACGGTGACAACGACAATACGGGTCCACGTTTTATTCATCTCGCATCCTTATCCTTTCGCTATGCCGGTTTACACCGGCACGCCGCTGTGGAAGCGAAACTCGTTGTCCGGTGTTGAGATAAGTGTGGCTTCAATTTCGCCAAAATGCTGCACCCGATGTGAGATATCGTTGCCACTCACCTGTTGGGCAAGTGTCAGATAGTCCTGATAATGGCGCGCTTCCGAGCGCAGCAGTGAGAGATAGAACTTCTGCAGCTCGTCGTCGAGGAACGGGGCCAGAGCGGCGAAGCGTTCGCAGGAGCGGGCTTCGATGTACGCCCCGCAGATGAGTTTGTCGATGAGCGTCAGCGGTTCGTGGGTGCGCACTTCCCTCAGCATCCCTTTGGCGTAGCGGCTGGCAGTGATTTTGACGTACGGAATGTCGCGTGCCAGCATCGCCTCGCGCACCTGCCAGAAATGGTGCAGCTCTTCTTTTATCAGCAGCACCATGCTGTCGATAAGCTGCTGGCCCCACGGGTCGTCAGTTTTAGGCATCACGCTTTTGCCAATCTGCTTATGCAGGGCGATGAAATCCGGCTCCGGCCCTTCACGGAAGGTGAAGGCTTCGTAGGGTTTGAGCCAGTCGAGCAACGCATCGGCACCGCTCTCGTCGGCGACGTATTTACGCACCAGCAGCAGCGCGGTCTGCGCGGCCTTGAGCTCGCATACCATGTGGTCGGTGAGCAGCAGCGGCAGGTTAGCCGGGTCGCGGGCTTTATCAATCCATGCTTGCGGGGTCGGGCACTGGAGGAAGTTAAGAACAGGGGCAAGTATCTGCGGGTAATCCATGGTTCTGCCTTGAAAAAGCGGTGGCCATCGCCACCGCCTGAATCGCTTAGTGACGCACGCCGTCGTCGTCTTCGTCGATGTAATCTTCGTCGTCTTCGTCGCCGTCTTCACCGTTCGGATCTTCGAAGTAGGTTCCCCAGCCGTCGTACTCCACGTCAAACTTCTCGGCCAGGTTCATCAGTTGTTCGACCTGGGCGTCAATCAGTTCCGCGTTCAGCGCGCCTTCGCTCAGGATATCGCAGCAGATGACGGTGTCACCCTCTTCCACTTCCAGCTCTTCCGGCTCGGTCACTTCGTAACCCAGTTTGAACGCTTCTACCGCCAGTTTTTCCAGCGCGTCGAAATCGTCAGCAGAGAAATGGTGCTCGATGGTGTACAGCGCGTCCGGATCGCTACCGTCTTCCAGCAGTTCTTCAATAATCAGACGCGTCTCTTCGCGTTGCTCTTCCAGGTGTTCCGGGTTTGCCATGGCTCATTCCTCTTTAAAGTGCGGCAGATACTTCTATTTTCACACACGGATGTGTTTGCCTCCACCTTTGTTAGAAAGATTTGTGAAACGGGGTTGCAAATGAATAATTACACATATAAAGTGAATTTTAATTCAATAAGTGGCGTTTGCCATGTGAGGATAAAATGTCTGATCTGTACAAGAAACACTTTCTGAAATTGCTCGATTTTACCCCTGCACAGCTCACCTCTCTGCTGACCCTTGCCGCACAGCTAAAAGCTGATAAGAAAAATGGCAAGGAAGTACAAAAAGTTACCGGTAAAAATATCGCGCTCATCTTCGAAAAAGACTCAACCCGTACACGATGCTCTTTCGAAGTTGCCGCATTTGACCAGGGCGCACGCGTTACATATTTAGGGCCGAGCGGCAGCCAGATTGGGCATAAAGAGTCAATTAAAGACACCGCGCGCGTGCTGGGCCGGATGTACGACGGCATTCAGTATCGCGGTCACGGTCAGGAAGTGGTTGAAACGCTGGCGCAGTATGCGGGCGTGCCGGTGTGGAACGGACTGACCAACGAGTTCCACCCGACGCAGCTTTTGGCAGACCTGCTGACCATGCAGGAGCACCTGCCGGGCAAGGCGTTTAACGAGATGACGCTGGTTTATGCGGGCGATGCGCGTAACAACATGGGCAACTCGATGCTGGAAGCGGCGGCACTGACCGGGTTGGATCTGCGTCTGGTGGCACCGAAAGCCTGCTGGCCGGAAGAGAGCCTGGTGGCGGAGTGCCGCGCCCTGGCAGAGAAGCACGGCGGGAAGATCACCCTGACGGAAGATGTGGCGGCGGGCGTGAAGGGTGCAGACTTCATCTATACCGACGTATGGGTGTCGATGGGCGAGGCCAAAGAGAAGTGGGCGGAGCGGATTGCGCTGCTGCGCGGGTATCAGGTGAATGCACAGATGATGGCGCTGACCGGCAACCCGAATGTGAAGTTCCTGCACTGTCTGCCTGCGTTCCATGACGACCAGACCACGCTCGGCAAACAGATGGCGAAAGAGTTTGATCTGCATGGCGGGATGGAAGTGACGGATGAGGTGTTTGAATCGGCGGCGAGCATTGTGTTCGACCAGGCGGAAAACCGGATGCATACGATTAAGGCGGTGATGGTAGCGACGCTCGGGGAGTAATGGACTCCTCTGCGCGCTGGTGCCCTCACCCCGGCCCTCTCCCACAGGGAGAGGGAGTAAACCCGTTTAGCTAATCAGCATCTTCACCACAACTTTACGCACCTGCGCAGGCGTGCCCACCGCACACAGCGGTTTGTGCACTTCGCCCGGCCAGAACACCACAAAATCCCCTTCGCTTAATACCACGGTTTTCTCCTGCTCACCTTCCGGCAGAAACGCGATGTCTTTGTCCGCCAGCCAGTCGGTGTCCGGCGTGCCATGCGGCAGGGTGCTGAAGGTCATCCCTTCCTGGCCTCGCATAATGATTTGAATATCCAGGTAACGCGCGTGGTACTCGGCGCGACGTTCGGCAAACGGTTGAGTCATGTCTTCGGAAACCAGATAAAACAGGTTGTTGCCGTCGATATCGTGTTTACCGAGCGGTGTGGCGTCGGTGACGTGTGCTTTGACATGCTCAATGGCCTGACGCAGCTCGTGTGGCAGCCAGGACTGCAGATGGTGGATATTGCCAACAATCATGATTAAACCCTCAATATAAAACATTGTTTCATTTTTGTCTTTTATACGAGAATTCAGACTGCCATACCACTCCTTTTTAGAACAGTTTTGCGCAAGCGCATGTTTATCGAAAAATGTGTTAATACGCTGTTAACCCCTCACGGGCAATTATGCAGTGGTTATGCATAACATCTGCCTGCACTCGCCAGTCGGAATTTTTAACCCGTTGAATTAAAAGCCTTAACAACAAAAACCGCTACCGCTTCACATTTTGTCATTTTGGTAATTTGCGCTTTAAACCCATAATTATTTATTGATTTCTCTTAAGTCAAAAATAGTTAATTGCGATAATTGCATAGTCATTCCAGCACCTTAATTTAATTATTCAAAATCAATAGGTTAAATGAATACTTCAAAACATTAAACTCTACAAAATAATAACAAACACAAATAATGCAAACAGATCCTGCTTAGCTATTCACCTGCCATTAATATTAAATTAATCATTATCTGATGCGAATCATGCAAATGAAAACAAACCGCTTAATATCCATTTCTGCGTGAGCAACATCACAATACGAATTATTTAACCGCCTAGTATTGGCCCTGAAATCAATTGAGCTTAGCCGCCATGAAATAAACATACACACATGGCGCATGCCCTTTTTATTCTGAAAAAAAGTCAAAGGAATAATTATGGAAAAGCACTACGTCGGTTCTGAAATTGGTCAATTGCGTAGCGTTATGCTGCATCGCCCAAATTTAAGTCTGAAACGGTTAACCCCGTCGAACTGTCAGGAGCTGTTATTTGATGATGTGCTCTCGGTTGAACGGGCGGGTGAAGAGCATGATATCTTCGCAAACACGCTGCGCGAGCAGGGTGTGGAAGTCCTGCTGTTGACCGACCTTCTGACACAAACGCTTGATATTGCGGAGGCTAAAGCCTGGTTACTGGAGACACAGATCTCTGATTATCGTCTCGGGCCTACCTTTGCCGCTGACGTTCGCAGTTGGCTGGCGGATATGTCACACCGCGAACTGGCGCGTCGTTTAAGCGGCGGATTAACCTACGGCGAAATTCCTGCCGCGATTAAAAATATGGTGGTTGATACCCACACGGCGAATGATTTTATTATGAAGCCGCTGCCTAATCATTTATTCACCCGCGATACTTCCTGCTGGATTTATAACGGTGTCTCCATTAACCCAATGGCCAAACCCGCGCGTCAGCGTGAAACCAATAATTTGCGTGCAATATATCGCTGGCACCCGGCGTTTGCTGACGGTGATTTTATTAAATATTTCGGTGACGAGAATATTAATTACGATCACGCCACCTTAGAAGGCGGCGACGTATTAGTAATTGGCCGTGGCGCGGTATTAATCGGCATGTCGGAACGCACTACGCCGCAGGGTGTGGAATTCCTCGCTAACAGCCTGTTCAAACATCGCCAGGCCGAGCGCGTAATTGCTGTTGAGCTACCAAAACACCGCTCCTGCATGCACCTCGACACCGTCATGACCCACATCGACGTAGATACCTTCTCCGTCTACCCGGAAGTGGTGCGCAAAGACGCCCAGTGCTGGACGCTCACCCCGGACGGACGCGGTGGCCTGCAACGTACCCAGGAAGCCGACCTGCTGCACGCCATCGAAAAAGCGCTTGGCATTAATCAGGTCCGCCTGATCACCACCGGCGGCGACGCCTTTGAAGCCGAACGCGAGCAGTGGAACGACGCCAACAACGTCCTGACCATCCGTCCGGGTGTGGTGATCGGCTACGAGCGCAACGTCTGGACCAACGAGAAGTACGACAAAGCGGGCATTACCGTGCTGCCCATTCCAGGCGACGAGCTGGGACGCGGGCGCGGTGGCGCGCGCTGCATGAGCTGCCCACTGGAACGTGACGGAATTTAAAGGAGCCATCATGGAACGAAAACCCACTCTGGTTGTGGCACTCGGCGGTAACGCCCTGCTCAAACGCGGCGAGCCGCTGGAAGCGGAGATCCAGCGCCAGAACATTGCGCTGGCCGCCCGCACTATCGCCGGGCTAACGGAACAGTGGCGCGTAGTACTGGTTCACGGCAACGGACCACAGGTCGGGCTGCTGGCGCTGCAAAACAGCGCCTACGACAAAGTGACCCCCTACCCGCTGGATATCCTCGGTGCCGAAAGCCAGGGGATGATCGGCTACATGCTCCAGCAGGCGCTGAAAAACAATCTGCCCCAGCGCGAGGTGAGCGTGCTGCTTACCCAGGTGGAAGTGGACGCCGCCGACCCGGCATTCAGCAACCCGACCAAATACATCGGCCCGGTTTACAACGAAGCGCAGGCGAAAACGCTGGCCGCGGAAAAAGGCTGGGTATTCAAGGCCGACGGCAGCTATTTCCGCCGCGTGGTGCCCTCTCCGAAGCCGAAACGCATCGTCGAGAGCGATGCCATCACGGCACTCATCCAGCGCGACCACCTGGTGATCTGCAACGGTGGCGGCGGTGTGCCGGTAGTGGAGAACGCCAGCGGTTACCACGGTATTGAGGCGGTGATCGACAAAGATCTCTCCGCCGCACTGCTGGCGCGCCAGATAGAGGCCGATGCCCTGCTGATCCTCACCGATGCCGACGCGGTGTACCTCGACTGGGGCAAACCGACCCAGCGACCGCTGGCGCAGGTCACGCCGGAACTGCTCAAAGAAATGCAGTTCGACGCGGGTTCGATGGGGCCGAAAGTGGCCGCCTGCCGTGAGTTTGTTGAAGCCTGCAACGGCATTGCCGGGATAGGCGCGCTGGCCGACGGCGCGGAGATCCTGGCGGGCGAGAAAGGCACGTTGATTCGTAACTGAGTCGTTTTCCCCTCACCCTAACCCTCTCCCAAAGGGAGAGGGAATGTAAGCCCCCCTCTCCCTGAGGGAGAGGGTCGGGGTGAGGGCATCAAACAGCTAAATTTTAAAAAGGATTTCACCATGGCCATTAACCTGAAAAACCGCAACTTCCTCAAACTGCTGGACTACACCCCGGCAGAGATCCAGTACCTGATCGACCTCGCCATTGAGCTGAAGGCCGCCAAAAAAGCCGGACGTGAAAAGCAAACCCTGGTCGGGAAAAACATCGCCCTGATCTTTGAAAAAACCTCCACCCGCACCCGCTGCGCCTTTGAAGTGGGGGCGTTTGACCAGGGTGCGCAGGTGACCTACCTCGGCCCAAGCGGATCGCAGATCGGCCATAAAGAGTCGATGAAGGACACCGCCCGCGTGCTGGGGCGTATGTATGACGGCATCGAGTATCGCGGCTACGGCCAGGCCATCGTTGAAGAGCTGGGCGAGTACGCGGGCGTGCCGGTGTGGAACGGCCTGACAGACGAATTCCACCCGACCCAAATCCTCGCAGACCTGATGACCATGCTGGAGCACGCACCGGGCAAAACCCTGCCGGAGCTGAGCTTTGCTTACCTGGGTGACGCACGCAACAACATGGGCAACTCATTGATGGTCGGCGCGGCCAAAATGGGCATGGATATCCGCCTCGTCGCGCCGAAATCCTTCTGGCCTGAAGCGGGGCTGGTGGAACAGTGCCGCGCCATCGCCAAAGAGACCGGCGCACGTATCACTCTCACCGACGACGTGGAAGAAGGCGTGCAGGGAACCGATTTCCTCTACACCGACGTGTGGGTCTCTATGGGCGAGCCAAAAGAGGCCTGGGCCGAACGCGTCAGCCTGATGAAGCCGTATCAAATCAACGCCGAGGTGATGAAAGCCACCGGCAACCCGAACGTCAAGTTCATGCATTGCCTGCCAGCGTTCCACAACGAGCACACCAAAGTGGGCCGCGAAATCGAAATAGCCTACGGTCTGAAAGGGCTGGAAGTGACGGAAGAGGTCTTTGAATCACCGAACTCTATCGTTTTCGACGAAGCAGAGAACCGCATGCACACCATTAAAGCGGTCATGGTGGCGACACTCGGCGACTAACCACCGCCCGGCGCGCCACTGGTGCGCCGGGTTCAGGAGAACATCATGGGCAAGTTCAAATTTCCCTCCGCTTACACCATTCTCTTTTTTCTGATTGCTGTTGTTGCTGTGCTGACGTGGATTGTTCCGGCCGGGCAGTACCATATGGCGATGAACGAGGCGCTCGGTAAAGAAGTGCCGGTTGCCGGTACTTATGCGCACGTGGCGGCACACCCGCAGGGGCTGGTTTCCGTGCTGATGGCACCGATTGCCGGGCTGTACGATCCGGAGTCCGGCCAGGCCGGGGCGATCGACGTGGCGCTGTTTATCCTCATCATCGGGGGCTTTCTCGGGATCGTCACTAAAACAGGGGCGATTGACGCCGGGATCGAGCGCGTCACCACGCGGTTACGCGGCCGCGAAGAGTGGATGATCCCGATCCTGATGGCGCTGTTTGCCGCAGGCGGCACCATCTACGGCATGGCCGAAGAGTCGCTACCGTTCTATACGTTACTCGTACCGGTGATGCTTGCCGCGCGATTCGATCCGGTTGTCGCGGCATCTACGGTGCTGCTCGGGGCGGGGATCGGCACGCTCGGCTCGACCATCAATCCGTTCGCCACCGTCATCGCCGCCAACGCCGCCGGTATCCCCTTTACCAATGGCATTGCCCTGCGCGTGGCGCTGCTGGTAATCGGCTGGGTAATCTGCGTGGCGTGGGTCATGCGTTACGCCCGCAAAGTGCGCCGCGATCCGTCGCTCTCCATCGTCGCGGACAAACAGGAAGAAAACCTCGCCCATTTCCTCGGCAACAAAGGCGAGCAGTCGCTGGAATTTACCCCGGTGCGCAAACTCATTCTGGTGATTTTCGCCCTCGCCTTCGCAGTCATGATTTACGGCGTGGCGGTGCTGGGCTGGTGGATGGCGGAGATCTCGGCGGTGTTCCTTGCCAGCGCGATTATCGTCGGCCTGATCGCCCGCATGAGCGAAGAGGAGCTAACCTCAACCTTTATCAACGGCGCGCGAGATTTGCTGGGCGTCGCGCTGATTATCGGCATCGCGCGCGGTATCGTAGTGATCATGGATAAGGGCATGATTACCCACACCATTTTGCACAGCGCTGAGGGGATGGTTACCGGGTTGTCGACGGTGGCGTTTATCAACGTGATGTACTGGCTGGAAGTGGTGTTGTCATTCCTTGTGCCTTCTTCGTCCGGCCTGGCCGTTCTGACGATGCCGATCATGGCACCGCTTGCCGATTTCGCTAACGTCAACCGCGACCTGGTGGTTACGGCTTACCAGTCGGCGTCCGGTATTGTTAACCTGATCACTCCTACTTCTGCCGTCGTGATGGGCGGGCTGGCTATCGCCCGCGTGCCCTACGTGCGTTATCTGAAGTGGGTCGCGCCGCTGTTGGCGATCCTGACGGTGGTGATTATGGTGGCATTAAGCCTGGGGGCGTTGTTGTGACATTTTGAAGTTGTAGGCCCGGTAAGCGTCGCGCCACCGGGCGTTTTTTCAGCCACTTACATGGGAAATAGTTATGACGGAATATGGTGATTACTCTCCAAAAGAACAGCTACAGCTGACGGTCTGCCAGCGTCTGATCGCGGAAAAGAGTTATCTCTCTCAGGAAGAGATCCGCCGCGACCTGCAGGAGCATGGTTTTGAGACCATCAGCCAGTCCACCGTTTCACGTCTGCTCAAGTTGCTCGGCGTCATAAAAATTCGAAATGCCAAAGGGCTAAAGATTTATTCGCTGAATCCTCAGCTGCGCCCTGCCCCCGATGCCGCGCGCACCGTTTCCGAAATGGTGGTCAGCGTGGAGCATAATAGCGAATTTATCCTTATCCATACCGTCGCCGGATATGGCCGTGCGGTAGCGCGAATTCTGGATTATCACCAGTTACCGGAAATTTTAGGCGTGGTTGCCGGAAGCAGTATTGTCTGGGTTGCGCCCCGTTTCGTTAAGCGCACCGCGCTGGTGCACAAACAAATTAATTATTTACTCAGAACGCATTAATATTCACAAAGAACCGTTTGCATTGAGTAAAGTGTGCATTAAATCGCTTGATCCGAACGTCGGGGTGCGTATAATGCCCGACAATTTGCCGGGAGGAAGCATGGTCAAGCGTGTACGACATATCGTCTTACCGCGTCTGAAATCAGACGCTGGCCTGCCGTTTTTCTTCCCGTTGCACAATCTATTCCCAGAGCCCCTCATTTGAGGGGCTTTTTTTTGCCCGGCGTCAGGAGATAAACATGAATCCGCTTTATCAAAAACACATCATTTCCATAAACGACCTCAGCCGCGAAGAGCTGGAACTGGTTCTGGAAACCGCGGCAAAACTGAAAGCGAATCCGCAACCGGAGCTGCTGAAGCATAAAGTCATTGCGAGCTGCTTCTTCGAAGCCTCCACCCGCACGCGCCTCTCCTTTGAAACCTCCATGCACCGCCTGGGCGCGAGTGTGGTGGGCTTCTCGGACAGCAGCAATACGTCGCTGGGTAAAAAAGGCGAGACCCTGGCGGATACCATTTCGGTTATCAGCACCTACGTTGACGCCATTGTGATGCGCCATCCACAGGAGGGCGCGGCGCGTCTGGCGACGGAGTTTTCTGGCGGCATTCCGGTGCTCAACGCCGGGGACGGCGCTAACCAGCACCCGACGCAGACGCTGCTGGATCTGTTCACCATTCAGGAAACTCAGGGCACGCTTGAGAACCTGAACATCGCGATGGTCGGTGACCTGAAGTATGGCCGTACCGTTCACTCGCTGACCCAAGCGCTGGCAAAGTTCAACGGCAACCGCTTCTTCTTCATCGCCCCGGACGCGCTGGCGATGCCGCAGTACATTCTCGATATGCTGGACGAGAAAGGCATTGCGTGGAGCCTGCATGCCAGCATCGAAGAGGTGATGGGCAACGTGGATATTCTCTACATGACCCGCGTGCAGAAAGAGCGTCTGGACCCGTCCGAATACGCCAACGTGAAGGCACAGTTTGTGCTGCGCGCCAGCGATCTTGAAGGCGCACGTAGCAACATGAAGGTGCTGCACCCGCTGCCGCGCATTGATGAGATCACAACAGACGTGGATAAAACGCCGCACGCCTGGTACTTCCAGCAGGCCGGAAACGGCATCTTTGCCCGCCAGGCGTTACTGGCACTGGTTCTGAATCGCGAATTAGCTCTGTAAGGGGAGACGACCATGACACACGATAACAAACTCCAGGTTGAAGCCATCAAACGTGGCACCGTGATTGACCACATCCCTGCGCAGGTGGGCTTTAAGCTGCTGACGCTGTTCAAACTGACCGAAACCGACCAGCGCATCACCATCGGCCTGAACCTGCCGTCGGGCGAAATGGGCCGCAAGGACCTGATTAAAATCGAGAATACCTTCCTGACCGACGAGCAGGTGAACCAGCTGTCGCTGTACGCACCGGACGCCACGGTTAACCGCATCGACGATTACGACGTGGTGGGTAAATCCCGTCCGAGCCTGCCGGAGCGCATTGAAAGCGTGCTGGTCTGCCCGAACAGCAACTGCATCAGTCATGCTGAGCCGGTTTCATCCAGTTTTGCAGTGAAAAAACGCGCCGATGACATCGCACTCAAATGCAAATACTGCGAAAAAGAGTTTTCTCATTATGTGGTGCTGGCCAACTAATTGAGGTTGGTAATGAAATCCCGGCTGTTATAATGGCCGGGAACATTCTTAACGCTGTTATTCTGGAGAAAACATGAGCAAAGTACTCGCGACGGAAAATGCACCAGCCGCTATCGGCCCATACGTTCAGGGCGTCGATCTGGGCAGCATGATCATCACTTCAGGCCAGATCCCGGTTAACCCAAAAACTGGCGCTGTGCCGGAAGATGTGGCAGCGCAGGCGCGTCAGTCGCTGGAAAACGTGCAGGCAATCGTCGAATCCGCTGGCCTGAAAGTGGGCGATATCGTGAAAACTACCGTGTTCGTGAAAGATCTGAACGATTTCGCCACCGTTAACGCCACGTACGAAGCATTCTTTACCGAACACAATGCCACCTTCCCGGCGCGCTCCTGCGTGGAAGTGGCGCGTCTGCCAAAAGACGTGAAAATTGAAATCGAAGCGATCGCCGTTCGTCGCTAAGTCGGTTTCATTTGCAAACAGGCAGCCTGCGCTGCCTTTTTTTTCGACTCTTTTTCTCCTCGTAACAGCATGACTTCCCCGCTGGTCCCTCTCTACACTGCGCGGCAGCAAACTCTTTCCCCGCTTATGGACTAAAAATGAAAATCTCAAACATTGCGCTTGCGGTTGCCACACTGACCGTCGCTTCTTCCGCCCTTGCACACGGATATATTGAATCCCCGGCCAGCCGCGCCTATATGTGTAAACTGGGCCAGAACATTGATTGCGGGCTGGTCGAATATGAACCTCAGAGCGTGGAGCGCGCCTCGGGTTTTCCGGCGGGAGCACTGCCGCCCGACGGTGAACTCGCCAGCGCGGGGATTGCCAATTATTCCCAGTTAGACAAGCAAAGCATCAACGCATGGACTAAAACGCCGATGACAGCGGGCATGCATGCGTTCGTCTGGCATCACACCGCGCCCCATAAAACCACCAACTGGCGTTACTACATCACCAAACAGAACTGGAACCCGAATAAACCGCTAACCCGCGATCAGTTTGAACTGACGCCGTTCTGTACCGTTAACGGCAACGGGCAAGCCCCTGCGATGACGCAATCCATGAACTGTAATGTGCCGCAGCGAACCGGTTATCAGGTGATTTATGGCGTGTGGGAAATTGCCGATACGCAGAACAGTTTCTACCAGGCAATCGATGTGGATTTCGGTAATGGGGGTAACACCACGCCAGACGAAACGCCCGCGCAACACTCGGAATGGAGCAAAACGCTGAGCGGCCAGATTGCGGGTAATAATCTCAACGCTGGCGATAAAGTCATTGCCCGCTTCTTCGATGCCAACGGCGAAGTGTTAGCCATGAGTACCTCACTCACTATTGCTTCCGCGGAACAGGGCGACGCCAACCAGTGGGCATTCGATCTGGCTCAAAAGATCAACGCGGAGCACAACGATGTGCGCGTCGGAGTGAAAGACGAGAGCGGTACGGTAAATCCGGCGCATGGCGCAAACAGCGTGTTTGTGCGCGAAGGCAGCCCACTACGCAGCGTGGCTATCTCGTATGAGGAGCAGAAACCGCAGGTCAACGAAACCCTGCAGATTTCTGACGTTCGCTACAGCAAAGTCGACAATGGCCAGGCGACGGTAACATTCCACGTCAACACCAGCGGCGACGTAAACCTTGAAGCCCACGTGATGAACCACATGGGGGCGGATAAGGGCTATCTGAAACAGGATATGAATAACAGCAATCAGGACGTCACTATGACCCTGACAGGCGTAACCGCGGGTCATCATATGCTGAAATACTACGCCACCAACAAATCCGGGACGCTGTTTGCTCAGGATGTGATCGATATGATGCTGGAAAATGCAGACTCATCCGCACCAGCCGGACAGTACGATTATACCTTCCCGGAGAACATCTCTTCGTATACCACGGGTACAACCGTATTCCAGCCGAAAAACGGCAAAACCTATGAGTGCAAACCGTTCCCGTACAGCGGCTACTGCAAGCAGTACAGTAAAACATCAACCCAGTTTGAGCCGGGTACAGGCTCCCACTGGAAAGAGGCGTGGGTACTGAAGAACTGAGTTGCCTTTACGCCCGGCGGCACTTCGTTTGCCGGGCCTACACGTCACGTAGGCCCGATAAGCGTAGCGCCACCGGGCGCTTTTGTTACGGATTTCGCGTCGCGCGCAGCAACGTCTCCAGCGGATAGACCGCTGCAATCACCACCTCATCCTGAATCTTCGCGGTGCTATCCAGCTCGCCCTGAATCGACGCTATTTCTTTATCATCCAGCGTGCCCTGGCGTGCCACCAGATCCGTCAGCCTCAGACCAATGGAGGCCAGCTTATCCACCTCCTCGATCACCGGTTTCAGCGCCTTCAGTTGATAGCTGTTTTCACTGAGCGCCAGCGCATCGCTGGTGTTGCCCTGCCAGCGGTTAAACACGTGGCGCAGCGCCTCAGCGCTTTCCGTATCTTCCGCGTCGCTCACCAGCCTGTCGGCCCACTTGTTCATCTGGCGCACGGTGGTGCTTTCGGCGTTAATCGCATCAGCGAAGCGGTTAAGGGGCTCAAACTGATGGTAATTCCCGGCCTGGAATTTCAGATGCTGACGCGTGTAATACTGCGCCGGTTCAATCGCCTGGGCGAGGATCTGCAGCGGCAAGGTATCGGCATTGTTCGCCAGACGTGTGAACTGCACCTGCTGCTGGGTGTGCTGCTGCAGCCCGACGGAAACCGTCGACCAGGTGTCCATCGCCTGCAGGCGGGTATACATGTTGTCGACATCGTTGACGTCCTGCGCCGACCATAACCGCTCCGCCACCGCAAAGGCGCGCGGCCACAGGCGGATATCCAGTACCGGCGCGACCACGTTTTCGGCCCACAGTGCAGCCTCACCGCCCAGCAGGTTGACCTGATTAGCAGCATCCGGTACCACCGGAGGAATGCCTTTCGGCACCTCGTCCAGACGCGTGCCGCTGATCGGGTAGCGGGCGTTGCCCACCAGGAAATAACCGCTTAGCTTGTCGTTATCAACGGAGACGACCGGGCGCGTTTCCCCCATCCAGGTGTCGACGGTAAACGTCACCTGATTGTCATCACGCCACTGAATGTTATCCACCGCACGACGGGATTTCCCCGCAAAATCAATAAATCCACGCCAGCCGGAATCCCCTTTCACCAGCGTAAAGCTCCCTTCCACCGGTTTACCTTTCAGGCGCGGCATAGAGAAGGCCCAGCTCTGGGCACTGTCGGTGTCCGCTATCACATCCACACCATTCAGACCCTGCGGCACAATTTCATTGCGATAGTGATAGGCGGTGGACTGAGGCTGATCGAGATAGAAACCGGTGGAGAGAATGCCCTTATAGCCATTCTGCGCCACCTGTCCCAGCGCATCCTGCCCTTGCCAGGACTGGATCAGAATGCTTTTTGGCAGATCGGGATGGTAGATCTCATCCCAGCCCACCATCTGGCGGTGATGTTTTTCGAGGATTGTTTCCAGCTTGCGGTTGAAATACGCCTGTAGCGCGTGGCTGTCTGCAAGCCGGTTGTCGCGCATGAATGTCTGAATCGCCGCGTTCGCTTTCCATTGACTGTCGTCAACCTCATCACCACCGATATGCAGATACGGATCGGGGAAGATCGCCGCCAGTTCGCTGACCATCGCATCGGCGAAGGTATAGGTCGCCTCTTTTGTCGGGTCCAGCACCGGTTTCAGCACCCCCCAGTGACGCTCCATCTGGTACGGCCCCGGCGCACTCATCAGTTCCGGGTAAGCAACAGCGATGGCAGAAGCATGGCCCGGCATGTCTATTTCCGGCACCACGCGGATGCCGCGCTCGGTGGCGTAACGCACAATATCGCGCATCTGTTCTGGCGTATAAAACAGCCCGTCGCTGGCAAGTTGTGTCAGTTTTGGATAGCGCTTCGAGGCAAACCGCCAGCCCTGATCGTCGGTCAAATGCCAGTGCAGGACGTTGAGTTTGGCGGCAGCCATGCCGTCAATCTGGCGTTTAATATCCGGCAGAGGAATAAAGTGGCGCGCCGAGTCGAGCAGCAGTCCGCGCCACGGGAAACGCGGGGAGTCCTCAATGGAGACCCACGGCAGATAGGTATTTTCCGGCCCGTTCTGCATCAGCTGAAGCAGGGTTTCCATCGCACGAAGCGCACCGAAGCGGGTGTTGGCGGAAATCGTTACACCGTTAGCGTCCACCGTCAGTTTATAGCTCTCATCGCTGTCCGGCAGCGGCTGCGGCTTCACCTTTTTAGCTATCGCGATGCGAATGGTCGGTTTTTCAGGCTTGTCGGCCTGCGGCTGTAGCGTCCAGCCGGTTTGCATGGCGATACGCTGGCGCAGGCGGTTGACCGCGTCACCGAGATCGTCCCCGCTGACGCTGACGGAAATCGTGTTGCTGAGCACCAGCGCGCCCTGGGTCGTCGGACGTTCGACCTTTGCAGGCCAGGGCATCAGGGGGAGATCGCCTGCCGGAGCGGCAAACGCTGACGCGCCGAGCATAAGCCCGGCGGTTAAGAGGCTGTACCGTAACATGAATGTTCCTTATCTGACGGGCCGAAAAGAGGCAAAACATTCTGTTAACATGCGCTTAATTTGTCGTCAAGCGAATGGCATGACGGAGATCACAGGTTGTTGAATTTGGGAGGAAAGCCAGACCCCTCACCCCGGCCCTCTCCCCAAAGGGGCGAGGGTGAAAGGCAGCACCGAGCGGTTCCCTCTCCCTTCAGGGAGAGGGTTAGGGTGAGGGTATGTGTTTATTGCCACCCATACCGACGGCTGTAGAACCCTTTCACCATCTGCGTCAGCACCATGTAACCCGCGAGGATCGCCACCAGCCACGGGAAGTAGCTCAGCGGCAGCGCCTGCAGCTGCAGATAGCTTGCCAGCGGCGAGAACGGCAGCGCGATCCCGAGCGCCATTACAATGCCGGTCATGATAATCAGCGGCCACGCGGCGCGGCTCTGGATGAACGGAATGCGACGGGTACGGATCATATGCACAATCAGCGTCTGCGACAGTAGCCCCACCACGAACCAGCCGGACTGGAACAGCGTCTGATGCTCTGGCGTATTGGCGTGGAACACAAACCACATCAGGCAGAAGGTCAGAATGTCGAAGATGGAGCTGATCGGGCCGAAGAAGAGCATAAAACGGCCCAGATCGGACGGATTCCAGCGCTGTGGCTTTTGGATCTGCTCATCGTCAACGTTATCAAACGGGATCGCCACCTGGGAGACATCGTACATCAGGTTCTGGATCAGCAGGTGCAGCGGCAGCATCGGCAGGAACGGCAGAAACGCGCTCGCCACCAGCACGCTGAAGACGTTACCGAAGTTAGAACTGGCGGTCATTTTGATGTACTTAAGCATATTGGCAAAGGTACGACGCCCTTCAATTACGCCCTCTTCCAGCACCATCAGGCTCTTTTCCAGCAGGATGATATCGGCCGCTTCACGGGCGATATCCACCGCACCGTCTACGGAGATGCCAATATCCGCCGCACGCAGTGCGGGTGCATCGTTAATGCCGTCACCCATAAAGCCCACCACATGCCCTTCACGGCGCAGCAGGGTCACGATGCGCTCTTTGTGCATCGGCGTCAGACGGGCAAACAGCGTGGTGCGCTGGGCCAGTTTTGCCAGCTCATCATCCGTGAGATGCTCAATATCGCTGCCCACCACCACGTCGCCCGCGTCCAGCCCGACTTCGTGGCACACTTTGGCGGCCACCAGCTCGCTGTCGCCGGTGAGGATTTTGACGGTGATGCCGCTCGCTTTCAGCGCTTTTAACGCCGGTGCGGTGGTCTCTTTCGGCGGATCGAGGAATGCGATGTAACCTTCGAGGATCAAATCGGATTCGTCGATACGCTGATAATCCCCTTCACGCGCAGGCAGGAATTTACTCGCGACGGCCACCACGCGCAGCCCCTGACGGTTCAGGTTATCAGTGACGCGTTTAATGCGGCGCAGCATGGTGTCGTCCAGCGGCACAATGTCGCCGTTATAACGCACCTGGCTGGAAACGTTGAGTATTTCCTGTAGTGCGCCTTTGCAGATCAGCTGATGCACATCCTGCTGCTCACTCACCACGACTGACATGCGGCGGCGCTCAAAGTCGAACGGGATCTCATCCACCTTTTGCCAGCGTCCTGAGAGCGTGCGGGCAGACTCTTCATCGACACCTTCCAGCACGGCGACGTCGAGCAGGTTTTTCAGCCCGGTCTGGTAGTGGCTGTTCAGCCAGGCGCTGTGCAGCACGCGATCGCTGGTTTTGCCGGAAATATCGGTGTGGTTCTCCAGCACGATTTTATCCTGCGTCAGCGTGCCGGTTTTGTCGGTGCAAAGGATATCCATTGCGCCAAAGTTCTGGATAGCGTCGAGGTGCTTGACGATCACTTTCTGCTTAGAGAGTTTTACCGCCCCGCGTGCCAGCGTGGAGGTGACAATCATCGGCAGCATTTCTGGCGTTAAGCCGACGGCCACGGAGAGCGCGAACAGCGCCGCTTCCCACCAGTCACCTTTGGTGTAGCCGTTGATCAGCAGCACAATCGGCGTCATTACCATCATAAAGCGAATTAAGAGCATGCTGACGCGGCCAATGCCTTTCTGAAAGGCATTCGGCTCGCTTTCCTGCTCGGTCACGCGTCCGGCAAGCTGTCCAAACCAGGTGTTTCCGCCTGTTGCAGTTACAATTGCCTGCGCCGTCCCGCTCACCACCGTGGTGCCCATAAAGCACAGGGTGTCGCATTCCAGTGGGTTAACCTGCTGCGGATCGCGGCTGCGCGCCACCTTTTCAACCGGAAGCGATTCACCGGTCAGCGACGCCTGCGCCACGAACAGATCGCGCGCCTGAATGATGCGTAAATCAGCCGGGATCATATCTCCGGCGGCCAGCTTCACCAGATCGCCCGGCACCAGTTGGTCGATAGGCAGTTCGACCCAGGCATTTTCACCGAGATCGTTAATCACACGCGAGACGGTCGCCGTGTTGCTCACCATGGCTTTCAGGGCATCCGCCGCTTTGGTGGAGCGGGCTTCCTGAATAAAGTTCAGCAGCGTGGAGATACCCACCATCAGGGCGATCACACCTGCGGCAAACAGATCTTCGGTCGCGTAGGAGATAATGCCCAGCACCGTTAACAGCAGGTTGAACGGGTTACGATAGCAGAGCCAGAGATGTACCCACCACGGAGAGGGTTTTTGCGCCGGGATTTGGTTATCGCCGTGCACGGCACGGATTTTTTCCACTTCGGCCGCATTCAGCCCTTCCGGATGCCCGCCAAAGGCGCGCCAGACTTCGTTTTCGTCCATTGCGGCCACATTCAGGCAGCGCTCGGTCAGGCTGGCCGGGATCGTTGCCCCCGCCAGATTTTTGGCGTTCGGTAGCGGGTCGCGCTGGACAAGGCGATGTGGCAAATGGCGGCTCAGCTGTGCAAGGAGCTGCCGGGTGATATTTTTTAGCATAGTCATTCCCCCGCATCCGCGAAGGCGGACACAGTTATTCCTTCAGGCGTGGCAATGCCGTACCTGAGAGGCACTTAATTTTTCAAGCAGGAACGTTTGAGCGTCACTGCCTCACATCACCGGTGAGACAGCAAAGGGCTGGCTTACCGGAAAGAAGGTTTTCTCCCGTTCAGGAGAGGTGTGGGATCAGGGTCCATGTCGCCTCCGGTAAGTAAAAAGTAGGGTGTCGCCGCGCAGTATAAGGATTTATCCATACCGTTTGTGGCAAATCGGGCGGTATTATAACTTCACATAAATAAACCGAACGTAAACCAGACTTTGCCCATAGCGAAATCACGCTATAGCATTAGGCTCTATTGATTGTCGTTGTTACAGGGAAATCAGCATGCAGAACCGCCTTACGATTAAAGACATCGCGCGTTTAAGCGGCGTGGGGAAATCCACCGTCTCGCGCGTGCTTAACAACGAAAGCGGTGTCAGCGAACGCACGCGCGAACGCGTCGAAGCGGTGATGAATCAGCACGGCTTTTCCCCTTCCCGCTCGGCGCGCGCCATGCGCGGGCAGAGTGACAAAGTGGTCGCCATTATTGTCTCGCGTCTGGATTCCCTGTCAGAAAACCTCGCCGTTCAGACCATGCTGCCCGCCTTTTATGAGCAGGGTTATGACCCGATCATGATGGAGAGCCAGTTTTCGCCGCCGCTGGTGGAGGAGCATCTCGGCATGCTTCAGCGGCGCAACATTGACGGCGTGGTGCTGTTTGGCTTTACCGGCATTAAAGAAGAGATGCTGAAACCGTGGCAGCCGTCGCTGGTGCTGCTGGCGCGCGATGCCCAGGGTTTTGCGTCTGTCTGCTACGACGACGAGGGGGCGATCATCACCCTGATGCAGCGCCTGTACGATGACGGCCATCGCCACATTAGCTATCTGGGCGTCCCGCATGTGGACGTCACCACCGGTAAGCGTCGTCATGAAGCGTATCTGACGTTTTGCAAAAAGCATAATCTGCCCGCTGTCGCCTCCCTGCCAGGGCTGGGCATGAAGCAAGGCTACGAGCAGGTCGCGAGTGTGCTCACACCACAGACCACCGCGCTGGTGTGCGCCACGGATACCCTGGCGCTGGGGGCGAGCAAATATCTTCAGGAGCAACGCATCGACGGACTGCAGGTGGCAAGCGTGGGGAGCACGCCGCTAATGAAGTTTTTACATCCGGAAATTATCACCGTCGATCCCGGATACGCCGAGTCCGGCAGACAGGCTGCTGCGCAGCTCATCGAGCAAATCAACGGGCGCGCAGAGCCGCGTCAGATCGTTATTCCCGCCTATCTCTCATAACCCACTTGAATGGTTTATTGTGATCTTCGCCCGGTTTAGGGAACGTTCCCATTTTCGCCGTTACGCTGAAGGAGTAGGCTTGCGCTCAGGTCATTTCCCCCTTCTCCATCTGTCATGAGGTTTCATGATGAGTAAAGTCAAACAAGCAGATATCGACCAGTTGATCGTCCTGGTTGGCGGCCGCGAAAACATCGCCACCGTCAGCCATTGCATAACCCGCCTGCGCTTCGTGCTGAACGATCCGGCAAAGGCCAACCCGAAAGCCATTGAAGAGCTGTCGATGGTCAAAGGCTGCTTCACCAACGCCGGACAGTTCCAGGTCGTCATCGGGACCGAAGTGGGCGATTACTATCAGGCGCTGCTGGCCACCACGGGGCACTCTTCTGCCGATAAAGAGCAGGCAAAGAAAGCGGCACGCCAGAATATGAAATGGCACGAGCAGTTAATCTCCCATTTTGCGGAGATCTTCTTCCCGCTGCTGCCAGCGCTGATCAGCGGGGGCTTGATTTTAGGCTTCCGTAACGTCATCGGCGATGTCCCGATGAGCGACGGTAAAACCCTGGCGCAGATGTATCCGGCGCTGCAAAGCATCTACGACTTCCTGTGGCTGATTGGCGAAGCGATCTTCTTCTACCTGCCGGTGGGGATTTGCTGGTCCGCGGTGCGTAAGATGGGCGGTACGCCGATTCTGGGTATCGTACTCGGTGTCACGCTGGTCTCTCCACAGTTAATGAACGCTTACTTACTTGGGCAGCAGGTTCCGGAAGTGTGGAATTTCGGTCTGTTTACCATCGCGAAAGTGGGCTATCAGGCGCAGGTCATCCCGGCACTGCTGGCAGGTCTGGCGCTGGGCTTTATTGAAACCCGCTTAAAACGCATGGTGCCGGATTACCTTTATCTGGTGGTCGTACCCGTCTGCTCCCTGATCCTGGCCGTCTTCCTGGCGCATGCCTTTATCGGTCCGTTTGGTCGCATGATCGGTGATGGCGTGGCCTTCGCGGTTCGCCACCTGATGACCGGCAGCTTCGCGCCGATTGGTGCCGCGCTGTTTGGCTTCCTGTATGCGCCGCTGGTGATCACCGGTGTCCACCAGACCACGCTGGCGATTGACATGCAGATGATTCAGAGCCTGGGCGGCACGCCGGTCTGGCCTATCATTGCGCTCTCTAATATTGCGCAGGCCTCTGCGGTAACAGGCATCATCATCGTCAGCCGTAAACACAACGAACGCGAAATCTCGGTTCCGGCGGCCATCTCTGCGTACCTCGGCGTCACCGAACCGGCAATGTACGGTATCAACCTGAAATACCGCTTCCCGATGCTCTGCGCGATGATCGGCTCTGGTCTGGCGGGCTTGCTGTGCGGCCTGAACGGTGTAATGGCGAACGGGATTGGCGTCGGCGGCCTGCCGGGCATCCTCTCCATCCAGCCCACGTTCTGGCAGGTGTTCGCACTGGCAATGGCGGTAGCAATTATCGTCCCAATGGCACTCACCACTGTGGTTTACCAGCGTAAGTTCCGTCAGGGCTCGCTGCAGATTGTTTAACCTTATCTTTCGGGGCGCAGTTGCGCCCCTTCGCATTTGCAGGAACGCATTATGAATACCCTTCCTCACTGGTGGCAAAACGGCGTCATCTATCAGATCTACCCGAAGAGTTTCCAGGACACCACCGGGTGCGGCACCGGCGATTTACGCGGCGTCACGCAACGCCTGGACTACCTGAAAACCCTCGGCATTGATGCCATCTGGCTGACGCCATTTTATATCTCCCCACAGGTGGATAACGGCTACGACGTGGCGAACTACACCGCCATCGACCCGTCCTTTGGCACGCTGGATGATTTTGACGAGCTGGTCGCACAGGCGCATTCACGGGGCATCCGCATCGTCCTCGATATGGTGTTTAACCACACGTCAACGCAGCATGCGTGGTTCCGTGAATCGCTGAATAAAGCGAGCCCGTATCGACAGTTTTATATCTGGCGCGACGGCACACCGGACCAGTTCCCCAATAACTGGCGCTCCAAATTTGGCGGTAACGCCTGGCGCTGGCACGCCGGAAGCGAGCAGTATTACCTGCATCTCTTCGCACCGGAGCAGGCCGATCTCAACTGGGAAAACCCGGACGTGCGCGCCGAGCTGAAAAAAGTGTGCGAGTTCTGGGCAGATCGCGGTGTGGACGGTTTACGTCTCGATGTAATTAACCTGATTTCGAAAGATCAGGCCTTCCCGAATGATGACGCTGGTGACGGTCGTCGTTTCTACACCGACGGACCGCGCATCCACGAATATCTGCAGGAGATGAGCCGCGACGTCTTTACCCCGCGCAACCTGATGACCGTGGGCGAAATGTCCTCGACCTCGCTGGAGAACTGCCAGCAGTACGCGTCTCTCGACGGGCGAGAGCTGTCCATGACCTTCAACTTCCACCACCTGAAAGTGGATTATCCCGGCGGCGAAAAATGGACGAAGGCAAAGCCGGACTACGTAGCGCTGAAAACCCTCTTCAGCCACTGGCAGCAGGGGATGCACAACAAAGCCTGGAACGCGCTGTTCTGGTGTAACCACGATCAGCCGCGTATCGCCTCACGCTTTGGCGACGAAGGAAAATACCGCGTTCCCGCCGCGAAGATGCTCGGCATGGTGCTGCACGGGATGCAGGGCACGCCGTACATTTACCAGGGCGAAGAGATTGGCATGACCAACCCGCACTTTTCGCGTATTACCGATTACCGCGACGTGGAAAGCCTGAACATGTTCGCCGAACTGCGGGCAAAAGGCCGCGATCCGAACGAATTACTGGCGATCCTGGCGAGTAAATCCCGCGATAACGGCCGCACGCCGATGCAGTGGGACGCCTCGCACAATGCGGGCTTTACCGAAGGCGAACCGTGGATTGGCGTGTGTGATAACTACGAAACCGTGAATGCTCGTGCAGCGCTCGATGACCCGGATTCGGTGTTTTACACTTATCAGTCGCTGATCCGCCTGCGCAAAACCCTGCCGGTGCTGACATGGGGAGATTATCAGGATCTGCTGCCTGAGCACCCTTCCCTGTGGTGCTATCGTCGCCAGTGGCAGGGGCAAACCCTGATTGTGATCGCGAACCTCAGCGCTGAATGCCAGCAATGGCGGCCAGATGCGCTCAACGGCGAGTGGCAGGTGGTCATGAGCAACTACACCGAAACGACAAATCATCCGCTGGCAATGACCCTACGACCGTTTGAAGCCGTGTGGTGGCTGCAAGGTTAATGTTCAGGAGAGACGGCTCAAAGGCCGTTTCTCTTTTATTATCAGGTTTAACGATACGCTAAATGTACGACGATAACTTTTACATTTTATATCAGCCAAAATAAAAATAGCCCTGCCAATAAAATAACCTCGGCAGGACATTATGAAAAACATTATTATTAAAGCAACGTGTATTAGCGCATTATTGTTAAGCAGTCAGGGTTGGTGTGGAAATACCTCGGTCGATCTTCGCTTTGGACATAACACACGCTCCGACGTCAATGATTCTCGCATTAAAGTCATGCATCAGGCTGATAACGGTTTTTATTTCTCCGTCGAAGCCGCGCAAAACCACAACGATACCTTTTTTGGTGATACAGACCGCTATAATTCCGACGATAAAGGCTTAACAGAGGCCGCACAAGAGATCGAAACCCGCTGGCGTTTTGACCTCGGCAACGGCTACGCTGTCGCCCCCGGCATGGTGACCGTGTTTACCGCCAGCAATACACACTATCGTCCCTTTATTCAGGGCTGGAAATCCTTTGATAACGGCCTGAATCTGTCGGCACGTTATCGCTATAACACCGTTAATGACGCGCACAGCGACAAGGCGTTAGACGGTAGCGGCTACACCCGACGTGAGTCTCACCAGTTCGATATCTGGTTTGCTTATAACATCGGGAAATTCGGTATGTCCTATAACCCGCGCTTCCGCTGGCAGGATAATGTCGATCAGGGAACCGGTGATGATACCTACTGGGAACACACGCTCGCCTTCAACTATAAACTCGACGACGGCTGGACGCCTTACGTTGAGCTGGTTTCACTGGATAAAACCTATATCAACGATGACGGCAACCATGAAAATGATTACGCCGTCCGCCTGGGCATTGTGAAACAACTTTAAACGCCCCTACACCGTATCGTGCTGCAACAACCTGCAGCCGATACGGTCAACGGCGCTCAGCAGTTCCAGTTGGCCTTCCCGCTGATAAAGCGAGATGGCATTGATATCAATGTCTAAAGGCCAGCACAGCGTTGAGATCGCCGCCAGCGTTGAGCCACGGCGAGTTATCGCGACAACTTTCAGCCCCTTTCTCAGTGCGTTGCGCGCCATTTCGATTAAAGACTGCGTCTCACCCGATTTACTGATAAGGACCAACGTACCTTTTGATACACGGGTTAGCTGGTGCATATCGTTCAGAATCAGATGCGGCAGGCTCGCGAGCGACAGAAAGCGTGATAAATAGTTAAGACTGGTGAGTGATGCCCCGCGCGCATAAAGATAGATATGGCTGGAATGAATAAGTTGCCCGGAAACGTCCGCCTCAATCTCTTCACTTTCCACACGCAACAGCGTGTGTGACGGTGCCGCCGCATGCTGGTCGCGCAGAAACCGGTACCGCAGCTCCGTGTAGCTCTTATACCCCATTTTCTTACAGACACGGTTAACAGACGTTGTCGTGGTATAGGTATCACGAGCGATCTCTTTTGCCGATATATCAGAAATATTATGAGCGTGATATTGAATGTATTCAAATATCAAACGTTCGCTTCCCTGGAAAGAATTCATGCTGTGTATCCTTTTAAAAACCGCTTTGATATTAGCAGCTTTCATTAATACGCGCTGGAAGGCGCTTCACATATTTCCTGAATAAGTATCACGATACGTAATAAGTATTATCAAACATTAATCTTTGTATTTGATTCTCCTTATACTGCCGATACTTTCACAGCAGGAAGCCATTATAATGACGAAACAAAAAATTGTCGCGATAACCGCCTGCCCGACAGGCATTGCCCATACGTTTATGGCGGCAAATAAAATTACTGAATGGGCGAAACAGCACAATATTGAGGTTAAGGTCGAAACGCAGGGAAGCGATGGTGTAAAAAACCGCCTCACCGCGCAGGATATTGCCAGCGCCACTGCCGTCGTACTGGCGATCGATGTCCCCATACAAGATGCAGAACGTTTCGATAATGTGCCTCATCTCAAGGTCCGTACTCAGGAACTGATTAAACATACCGATCGCTATCTGGACCAGGCACTGTCGCTGGACAAAACGGTCGCCCACATTGAGAACGACGCGGAAAACCACCGCTCGGCATACCAGATTTTTATCGGTCACATCATGGCCGCCATTAGCTATATGTTACCGGTTGTGGTAATGGGCGGCCTGATGATGGCGACCGCAAAAATCACAGGCCAGTTTATCGGGATTGAGAATTCGCCGTTTAGCGTGCTGGATAAGCTCGGCTTTATGACGATTAAGTTTATGTATCCGGTATTTGCCATGTACCTGGCATTTTCCATTGCCGGAAAACCCGCGCTCATTCCGGGGCTTGTTGGCGGCATCATGTCGGACGAGGTCTATAAACGTTTCTTTGACATCGAAAACTTTATGCCTTCAGGCTTTTTTGGTGCCATTGGTATCGGGTTCTTTGTGGGCTACCTCGTGCGCTGGCTCAACGATAACATTCACGTCAGACAGCAACTCACCACCATTAAGACCATGCTTATCGTGCCGCTCATCACCGGTATTACGCTGGTGATGGTGATGGAATATCTGATTAATCCTGTCTTTGGTTCGCTTAATCAGCTCATGGTGACTTTTTTCACCTCTGCGGGGGACACCGGACGAGGCTTCTATTCGGCCATGATCGCCGCAGGTACGGCGTTTGACCTGGGTGGGCCAATCAATAAAGCCGCCGGTTCAGTGGCACTCGGCCTGAACGGTGTAAGCGAAACGTTCGACTTAACCGCGCGTGAACTGGCGATTGTCATCCCTTCCATCGGCGTTGGTTTCGCCGCCTTTCTTAACGGGCGGTTTGGCCTTCCCGCCGTTTTCAGCAGCGAAGAGAAAACGGTCGGCAGTACCTCATTATTGCTGGGCGTCATTGGTATCTCAGAGGGTGCCATTCCTTTCATTCTGAAAAACCCGCGTTTGATCCCCGTGTTTATGGCAGGAGCCGTCTCCGGTGCGTTACTGGCGATTGCGTTAGGGGTAAAGCAAACCTTACCACTGCCAGCAATATGGGGATGGCCGCTGGCGACCAACATCGTTGGCTATCTGGTCAGTGTCTTAGCAGGGTCGCTGATCTGTGCGCTGGGCGTGCTTTATCTCAGCCCGAAGAGCACTGACTAAGGACACTATCATGAGCCAAATTCACGTTATTGCACATACGCACTGGGATCAGGAGTGGTATTTCACCCATCAGGACAGCACCGTCCTGGCGGCATATAACTTCGCTGAGGTGGTTGCTACGCTGGAGCGCGACCCCGCGTATATCTGCTATCACCTTGATGGTCAGATGGCCGTGGTTGACGATTTTCTGGCGATCAACCCTGACTATACCCCTCGCCTGCAAAAGCTGGTGCGGGATAAGCGCCTGTTTGTGGGGCCGTGGTATAGCCAGACGGATACCTACAACGTTCACGCCGAATCAATGATTCGCAACCTGAAATACGGCATATCGGCAGCAGAGGCGCTGGGGCACGCTATGCAGGTGGGCTATCTGCCGGATACGTTTGGTCACAATGCACAGATGCCAGCCCTGCTGCGCGGCTGCAATATCGACAATATTGTTTTCTGGCGCGGCGTGAATCACGATGAACAGGCCAAAAACAGTCAGTTCCTCTGGCGCGCGCCATCGGGCGCAACCATCATCGCCTGCGCAATGGCGATGGGATATGGCGCAGCGAAAAACATCCGCGCAGAGGCGAGCTGCTTAGAAGAAAAAATCTATCCTGCCGTTAATCTGCTACGCGAACGTGCGGGTATCACCGACCTGCTGCTGCCCTGCGGTGGCGATCAGGTCAACATCGATCCGACACTGCCTCATATACTGAAACTCGCAAGTGAGCGTTCACCCACTCACGATGACTATCAGATTGACTCCTTAGAGCACTATGTCGAACTTTTACGTGCCCAGAGCCAGGACTTTGAAGTCTGGGAAGGAGAACTGAAATCACCGCGCTATACCCGCATCCACAAAACCATCGGATCGGTTCGCTACGATATCAAAAAGAAAAATTATGAGATTGAACAGTTCATTCTCCGCCAGCTGGAGCCAACCATTGCGCTGGCTCGCCATCAGGGCCTCGCGGTGAATCTTGCGCTGGTCGACAGCATCTGGAAAATGTTGCTGCGTTGCCATGCGCACGACTCTATCGGCGGTTGTAACAGCGATGCCACGAACCGCGACATCCTTCATCGCCTGGAGCAGACTGAGCAGCGCTGTCACAGCCTGTGGAATCTGGTGATAAAAGCGCTGGCGGCTTCCTGCTGCCAGGAAAATGATCTGCTGATCGTTAACCCTCTGGGCACAACAACGCAACGGATCGTAAAAACCACGCTCTATAGCCGGTCTGAGCATATTGCCCTCTCGCACCAGGGAAAACCGGTCGCGTTTGAGGTTCTGGCACGCGAGACGCTTCCCGGAGGCAGTGTTATCTCACTCACCTCTGAAGGCGAAAACGAAACAGACCTTCCCCCGTATTATCGCTGGCACATCGCCCTGGAGACACCAGCTCTGCCGCCCGTGGGTTATCTGTCAGTCAGCGTAGAAGAGAATGCGCTTCCTTATACATTGCCCCAGGCCGAACCCGGCCGGACGATTGAAAACACAGCTTATCGGCTTGAGTGTGATGCGGGAGTGCTAACGCTTGTAGATAAATGCCGCGACAGGCGCATCGCCGGGATCTTTAGCTTTGAAGATTGCGCCGATGCCGGGGACAGTTACGATTTCTCGCCACTTGCGGGGGATAAACCGATCCTGAGTAGTGATTTCACGCTCATCAACTGCATCAAAAATCCACTCCTTGAGAGAATGTACCTTGAGGTAGTTTTGCACCTGCCGCCGGATTTATCCTCACGCGGGCAAAACAGTACCAGACCGCTGCACATTCACATGGAGTGTGAATTACGTAAAGATGATCCAAACCTGTATGTCGACATTTCGCTGGAAAACAACAGTTGCGATCACCGGTTACGCTTGCTGATCAACAGTGATATCAGCACGCAACACTCTGTTGCTTCCCAGCCCTTCTCGGTGATACAGCGCACAATCGGGCATGATGCCAATCGCTGGCAGGCGCGCTACCGGGAGTTACCTGTTGATATTGAAACCAGCGAGGGCATTATCGGCATTGCTGAGCCTGGCAAAGCGTTAGCGATCAACAGCCGGGGGATGAAAGAGTTTCAGATCCTCGATCGTCAGCCTGCCACAATCGCGCTGACACTGTTTAAATCTACGGGCGTTCTCGGTCGTAGCGATCTTGAATGGCGGCCAGGACGTGCTTCGGGTATTAACAATACGGTGGTTGAAACACCGGATGCTCAGTTGCTTAAGCCGCTGCACTTTTCCTTTACGCTGGCGCTGGCGGACAACGCGGAGCATTCCACGTTACGTAACCTGGAAAACCTGGCGCTCGGGCAACCCTTTACCTATCAACGGCAAACATTACATTCACTCGATAATCGTCTTGAGCGTTTTGCCCTGGACGTTAATGCTCGCCCCCTCCCGGCTGTTTTTTCATTGCTGGAAATACCCGCGCCTCTGGTGCTTTCCGCTCTGCCACACGCCCGTGTATTGAGCGGCACGCTTGTGCGTGTTTTTAACGCCGGGACACATCCCGTGCCCGTACCACCGGGCCTGGCGGAACGGGCTCAGGTGAATTATCTGGAAGAAAAAGTACCGCCCGTGAAGCTAATCCAACCCTGCAGTACCTGCGATTTCCTTATTGAGGCCTGACATGAACTTGCTTGCTTTGACGCACCCCGAACTTATTTTTATCAATCCACCTGCCCGTTCGCCGGAATCACTCATCCGGCTGATGTCTGAAGCATTGTTCAGGCAGAAGGTCATTGATGATAAAGCAGCTTTTGTCCAGAGCGTTTTACACCGAGAAAATGAAGGACCGACGGCGCTTGGCGAAGAACTTGCTGTACCACACGGTAAATCCTCCGCCGTGCGGCAGGCTGCATTTTGCATGGCGCTCTTTGATGAGCCGGTGATGTGGCCTGGCCTTGAAGGGGATGAACCGGTCAGGATCGTCTTCCTGCTGGCGATTCCTGAAGCCGAAGCGGGAACCACCCACATGCAATTGTTAACAACGCTCACGTGTACGCTTATGGAAGAGAGCGTTCGCGCAAATCTGGTCGCGGCGCGAACAGGCGAAGAAGCACTGGCCGTTCTGCAGCCCGCAAAAGCCCACCCGGATGCGGACGTTAAGCCGGCGCGAACGATGTTGATTCCTTTACTGCTCGGCATTATCACCGCCATCGCTTTTGTCAACGCAGGGCTGAGTTGGGCTGCAGGCAGCTAATATCATGGGCGCTCAGCGGCGTATACGCTGAGCGCCTGTTTTTGTTGAATTTTTAAGCGAAAATTTGATGTCTATTTTTTACAAACGCTGTGATGCCCGCCATTTGTACTCTCCTCTTTTTACTTTGTTCTGAATCAAGAAAATCGCAAACATGTTTGATGCAAATCACTATATGTAGCATTTAAAATGCATGCCGACCCAACATCTTGTATTTATCGTCTACTATTCCAACAACAACACGGCGACTCAGCTCTCCGGAATTGTGGATAACACGTGTTGGGAACGAGGGAAGTCTCTGGCCTGGTTGGTAATCCGACCGCCGCAGTCTTCTCCACCTCTGTGGATAACCTGTTTTTAAAATGGAGTGATCATGACACCGCATGTGATGAAACGTGATGGCTGTAAAGTGCCGTTTAAATCAGAGCGCATCAAAGAAGCCATTCTGCGTGCAGCTAAAGCAGCGGGAGTCGATGACGCAGATTACTGCGCCACCGTCGCAGAAGTCGTTAGCAGCCAGATGAATGAACGCAGCCAGGTGGATATCAACGATATCCAGACCGCAGTAGAGAACCAACTGATGTCTGGTCCCTACAAGCAACTGGCACGCGCCTACATTGAGTATCGCCACGACCGTGACGTTCAGCGTGAAAAACGTGGTCGCCTGAACCAGGAAATTCGCGGTCTGGTGGAGCAGACCAACTCCTCGCTGCTCAATGAAAACGCCAATAAAGACAGCAAAGTGATCCCGACCCAGCGCGACCTGCTGGCCGGTATTGTCGCTAAACACTACGCGCGCCAGCATCTGCTGCCACGCGATGTGGTTTCCGCGCACGAGCGTGGGGAAATCCACTACCACGATCTCGACTACTCGCCGTTCTTCCCGATGTTCAACTGCATGCTGATCGACCTGAAAGGTATGCTGACCCACGGCTTTAAAATGGGTAACGCCGAGATTGAACCACCAAAATCCATCTCTACGGCCACGGCGGTAACGGCACAGATTATTGCTCAGGTCGCCAGCCATATTTACGGCGGCACCACCATTAACCGCATTGATGAAGTGCTCGCGCCGTTCGTCACCGCGAGTTTTAACAAGCACCGTAAAACAGCGGAAGAGTGGCAGATCCCGGACGCCGACGGCTATGCACATTCCCGCACCGAGAAAGAGTGCTATGACGCCTTCCAGTCGCTGGAGTATGAGGTCAACACACTGCATACCGCTAACGGTCAGACGCCGTTTGTCACCTTCGGCTTTGGGCTGGGCACCAGTTGGGAGTCACGCCTCATTCAGCAGTCCATTCTGCGCAACCGTATTTCTGGCCTGGGCAAAAACCGCAAAACGGCGGTATTCCCGAAACTGGTATTCGCTATCCGCGATGGCCTCAACCATAAGTCTGGCGATCCGAACTACGACATCAAACAGCTGGCGCTGGAGTGCGCGAGCAAGCGCATGTATCCGGACATCCTCAACTACGACCAGGTCGTGAAAGTCACCGGCTCGTTTAAAACACCGATGGGCTGCCGCAGCTTCCTCGGCGTTTACGAGGATGAAAACGGTGAGCAGATCCACGACGGGCGCAACAACCTGGGCGTGATCAGCCTCAACCTGCCGCGCATCGCGCTGGAAGCCAAAGGTAATGAAGACGCCTTCTGGACACTGCTTGATGAACGCCTGCAGCTGGCGCGTAAGGCGCTGATGACCCGCATCGCGCGTCTGGAAGGGGTCAAAGCCCGCGTAGCACCCATCCTCTATATGGAAGGAGCCTGCGGCGTGCGTCTGCAAGCGGACGATGACGTATCGGAAATCTTTAAAAACGGTCGCGCGTCTATTTCTCTGGGCTATATCGGCATCCACGAAACCATCAACGCGCTGTTTGGTGACAAGCATGTCTACGACAGCGATGTTCTGCGTGAGAAAGGTATTGCTATCGTGCAGCGTCTGCGCGATGCGGTAGACCAGTGGAAAGACGAAACCGGCTACGGTTTCAGCCTGTACAGCACGCCGAGCGAGAACCTGTGCGACCGCTTCTGCCGTCTGGACGCTGCGGAATTTGGTATCGTTGAAGGTGTCACCGACAAAGGTTACTACACCAACAGCTTCCACCTTGACGTCGAGAAAAAGGTGAATCCATACGACAAAATCGACTTCGAAGCGGCCTATCCGCCTATCGCCAGCGGCGGCTTTATCTGCTACGGCGAGTATCCGAACATCCAGCACAACCTGAAAGCGCTGGAAGACGTGTGGGATTACAGCTATCAGCACGTGCCGTATTACGGCACCAACACGCCTATTGATGAGTGCTATGAGTGCGGCTTTACTGGGGAGTTTGAGTGTACGAGCAAAGGCTTCACCTGCCCGAAATGCGGCAACCACGACGCGGCTCGCGTTTCCGTGACTCGCCGCGTGTGCGGCTATCTCGGTAGCCCGGATGCGCGTCCGTTCAACGCCGGTAAGCAGGAAGAGGTGAAGCGCAGGGTGAAACATCTGGGGAATGGGCAGATCGGGTAAGTGCTTTGCCGGGTTCTCCCCCTCACCCTACCCCTCTCCCTCAAGGGAGAGGGAACCGATCGAGCACATTGTTATGCCGGCCCCAGTTTTCTCCCTCTCCCTGTGGGAGAGGGCCGGGGTGAGGGCATCAGGTTAACGCTATGAATTATCACCAGTACTACCCCGTCGACATCGTCAACGGACCCGGCACCCGCTGTACCCTGTTTGTATCAGGCTGCGTTCACGAGTGCCCCGGCTGCTACAACAAAAGCACCTGGCGCTTAAATTCAGGCATGCCGTTTACCGCTGAGATGGAAGACCGGATCATTAACGATCTGAACGACACGCGTATCAAACGCCAGGGGATCTCGCTCTCCGGCGGTGACCCGCTCCATCCGCAAAACGTGCCGGAGATCCTGAAGCTGGTAAAACGCATTCGCCGCGAATGTGAGGGCAAAGACATCTGGGTCTGGACGGGCTACAAACTGGATGAACTGAATGCGCATCAAATGGAAGTGGTGGATCTGATTAACGTGCTGGTCGACGGCAAGTTTGTGCAGGATTTAAAAGACCCTATGCTTATCTGGCGCGGCAGCAGTAACCAGGTTGTGCATCATTTGCGTTAACTAAGAGCGGATATTTTTCATCCGCCCTTCCCTCAAAACCGGCTCAAACTCTCCATTGCCACCGCCTTAAACTCGGCAAAATCCCCGCAACTACACAGCCGCGTCATGGCACGTTCGCGCAGGAAGGTGACGAAAATATCGTAAATCGCCATCGCCTCTTCGTACTCGCTTTTGCTGATGGCGAGCAGGAAGATCACATGCGCGGTTTCGTCTCCCCATTTAATGCCCTGCGGGGCCAGCACGGTATAGACCACCGTTTTCTGCGCCAGCAGCCCGAGGGAGTGCGGCAGTGCAATGCCGTCACCCAGCATGGTGCTGACGATGGCCTCACGCTCGACGACGGACTCCAGGAACTCCGCGCCAACAAAGCCTTCGCTTTCAAGCTGTTCGCACAGTTCGCGGAACAGGGTTTGCTGGTCAATCGGCTTATCGATAATACGGAAATGGGCGGCGTCGAAATATTTATCCAGCATCCACGGACGTGTTCTGTCCACCAGCACCAGCTTGCCGATCTGTTCTAACTGATAATCGGTCGGGAACGGGGCGATCATCACCGCCGGTTTAGATTTTTCGCTCACGCGGGCAGTTGAAATCACGAAGTCTTCGCCGATGGATTCGGCCAGTTCATACTCGCGTAAGGTGAGTGTACGGGTGATCTCTATCTGCGGGTATTTGCGCTGCAGTACCGCCTCGATCATGCGCACCATCGCGTTACCGGCGTCGCACACCAGCAGCACGCGCGGCTGACGCTGGTAACCAATGTTGTAGTGACGCTCCAGCCCGACGCCGATATGCAGCACCAGGAAGCCAATCTCGTTTTCGCTGATCACGTACGGCGTGTATTTGCCCCAACTAGAGACCGCCGCGAGCGTCATGTCCCAGGCCATCGGGTAGTGCTGCTTGATGTTATCCAGCAGCGGATTCGGGATCATGATTTGATAGCGCACGCGGGTGATCATGGTTTTGATGTGCGTGAGCAGATCCGCATGCAGTTGTTCGTCGCTGAGCAGGTTGTAATTATAGTGGGTGTTGATGTAGCGCAGAATATAGTTCACCAGCGCTTCATCGTCGTCGGCGTTAATCGCGCTTGGCGCAATCTCCTGAATCTGACGGGCGGCAATGTGGACGCACAGCCAGCTCTCTTCCGACGGAGAAAGCGCTTTGCCCGCCAGTTGTTGAATCGTCACCGCGATATCTTTCGCCGCCTCGCGGACGTTCTCTTCCACATCCTCCGCATGGAATTCCGGCAGCGGGTAGCCTTCGCTGATGCGGCGGACCGACACCGCACAATACAGACGCAGGAACAGTTCACCTTCGTCGGTGAGGCGGATGTGATGGCGCGTAAGCGCGTCGTGCAGTACAGGCACCATCTGTTCAGCTACACCCGCATTCAGCGCCACGTCGGTCACCAGCGGGTTCAGGCTGTCCTGCTGCGCCAGCTCCCAGAGCAGGTCAGTCAGGCAGGCGCGGGTCGCCATCTCGCTGCCAAACAGCTTCATGCCGTGGCGCGGGCGGGTTTCCAGCGTCAGGTTGTAACGGTGAAACCACTCGCGCACTTCCACCATGTCGCTTTGCAGCGTGGCACGGCTGACAAACCACTCATCCGCCAGATCTTCGAGCTTAAGGGAAAATGCCGAGGTAAGAAAACGCACCACCAGATAGTGCACGCGCTCAGGCCCCGTCCGGGGGATACGCAAGGTGCGCGGGTGAGACTCCTGAAGTTGCTGATAACGCGCTGCATCGTCAATTCTAAGCTGGTAGCCATTGCCGCGGCTCAGAATAAACTGCGCGCCGTGGCTCGCCAGCAGCGCGTTCAGGGCGGTGATATCAGCACGGACGGTTCGCGTGGAAACCGACAGCCGCTGCGCCAGTTCGTCCTGCGGCAGCGTCTCGTTTTGCAACAGATCGAAAAGTTGCGCTAAACGTTGGTTCGGAAATCGCACGGGGTTGTCCTCTTACTGCTTAGGGTGAAATAACCATCTGGGATGGACTGCCGACCGGCGTATAGTCCGGTTCAAAACTCAGTTTGCCGTCCCGCCCAACGCGGAAACGGGTAATGTTGTCGCTACGCTGATTCATGACGTACAGCCAGCGCCCCTGTTTATCGAGCGTCAGGGTGCGCGGGTAGTCGCCACGCGTCCAGACATCATCCTGATGCGTCAGCGTGCCATCCGCTGTTACGGTAAAGTGCCCGATGCTGTTATGCAAACGGTTAGCTACGTACAGCTGTTTTCCATCCACACTCAGTACCAATCCAGCGGCAAAACTGGTGCCTTTGTAACCTTCCGGCAGGGCTGAGATCGTTTTCCCCTCTTTCAGCCGCCCCTGACTGTCCATCACATAATGGGTGAGCGTAGACGCCTCTTCGTTAATCAGCCACAGGGCATCACCTTTCGGCGTAAAGACAAAATGGCGCGGCCCCGCCCCTTTTGAGGAAGCATTGATAAATGGCGGATCGTTCGGCGTCAGCTTTCCGCTTTGATCGTCAAAGCGGTACTGATAGATACGATCCAGCCCCAGATCGGTAGAAAAAACAGACTTCCCGCTCGGATCGGCGGCGATCATGTGCGCATGGGGGCCGTTGTGATCGCTGATGGCGAAGCTACCCTCAACAGCGGCTTCCGGTTTCGCCGCACCCGGTTCACCTTGATCCTGATGTGTGTCCGTCGCGTCACCCAGACTACCGTCTGTTTTGATCGGCAGAACGGCAATCGATCCGCTGACGTAGTTCGCCACCAGCAGGTGCTGGCCGTTCGGTGTCAGAGAGAGATAAACCGGCCCCGCACCGCCGGAGGAAACCTGATTCAGCTCACTCAGTTCGCCGTTCTCGCCCACCCGCAGCGCCTGCACCACGCCCTGCTCTACTTCACTTGCCAGATAAAGCGTTTTGCCGTCGTGCGAGACGGCCAGTTGCGCGGCGTTCGGCAACTTGCTCACCAGCGTCTTATTACCGAGCGCACCGGTTTGTGGATCGACGGTGAAGCGGTACAGCCCTTCACCGTTCGGATTATAGGTGCCGACCCAGGCATACTGGGTTTGAGCGACAGCGGCGGTAGCCAGTAAAGAGAGTGAAGCGACAAGCAGGTTTCGGGTGTGCATGGTGGCTCCTTCAGGTTTGTGCGGTGTGTTTCCCCTCACCCCGGCCCTCTCCCTTTGGGAGAGGGTTAGGGTGAGGGGTGTTGTTTTTGCTATTTAACCAGCTTCTTCGTCATTTCAAGCAGCGTGCGCACATCTTCCGGGCGTGTGTCGCCGCTGGCTTTGTCGATGATCGAGCTGTAAATATGTGGAATGATTTTGCTCACGCCTGCATCCAGCGCAATCTGCAGGATCTCTTCGAAGTTTTCCAGATCGATACCGCCGGTCGGCTCCAGCCAGAAATCGTGACGGGCGCAGGCTTCCGCCACTGCTTTGTACTCATCACGGCACTTCAGGCCACCCATCGGGAAGTATTTGATCGAGCTGCCGCCGAAATCTTTCAGCAGGGCAATCGCGGTTTCAACCGGCACAATGCCGTCCATAGCTGCGCTGCTCAGCGGGCCTGTGGAGATTTTCACCATCCCGACGGTGCCAGTCGGAGAGACCAGACCGTTGACGACGGAATCATTCTGCCCCAGCAGCGCGCGGCTGGTGGCCACGCCGGTGAAGACCTGGTTGACGTGCTGCGGCTGCACCTGGCGGGAAATTTCACTCACCATCGCCGACTGGTTTGGATCGCCCGCGCCCAGACCCACAGAGAGCGCATTATCAATCAGTGCCGCGTACTCACGCATATCCGCGACCGCGCTCGCTACGTCCGGGTAGTTTTTGGAGAGCACGCCCACCAGCACATGACCTTCCGCCGCCTCATAAATGGCGCTGGCGTTGGCCTTAGAGCCAGCCAGTACGTTCAGGCAGACGCGGTCACGGTAAAAATTGGGGGTCAGTTTCATGCGTTTTTCTCCTGTCCTAACACTTCGCTAATGCGGCGGTACACGATGTTCAGCTGATCAGCGTTCACGCTGCGCACATCCGCTTCGATAATCCCTTCGTTGGCCTTGTAGCCACGGAAGTAAATGGCGTATTCACCCTGCTTCAGCGCATTCACCAGTTCGCCAGTGCCGACACCCGTGGTGGCTTCGTCGAACTTGATCTCGGTGCGGGCGATGTCACGACCGGCGCTGTCCCAGACCACGCGCGCCGTGACGCCGTTCAGGGTATTCAGCGCGTCGATAAACGGCGTCATTTTGGCGACCATCTCGGCACCGCTCTCTTTGGTCGCCGTGAGGTAGTGTTCGATGGCGCAGGTCAGGCCGAGGATGCCCTCTTTGCCCACCTTCATGGCACGGCCAATGCCCGCCGTCTGGCGTTTTACCCACTCAACATATTGAGCTTTACCGATCACCAGCCCGCTGGTTGGCCCTTCGATCGCCTTCGCGCCGCTGTAGATCACCAGGTCAGCACCGGAGCGGTAATAAACATGCAGATCTTCTTCTGCTGCAGCATCGACGATCAGCGGCAGATCGTGTTTACGCGCCACCACTGCCGCTTGCTCCACGCTGAGCATGCTTTTCTGCACGCAGTGGTGAGATTTGATGTAGAGGATCGCCGCGGTGCGTGGGGTGATCGCCGCCGCCAGCTGATCGGCAGAGCACTCATTAGCGTAGCCTGCTTCTACCAGCTTACCGCCGCCCAGCGCCACCATCGTGCCGACCGGCGCGCCAAAGTTGACGTTGTGGCCTTTCGGCAGAACGATTTCGTTGTTCTCAATCGGGGTGACATGCAGGTTTTCCAGCAGCCAGTCGCTGTCTTTTACCAGCACCGCCGCCACGGACTGGGCAATGCCTGCCGACGCACAGGAAACCACCGTCGCCCCTTCCACATCCAGCAGTTTCGCGATGTATTCGCCGGTTTTGTTGACCAGATCCTTCATCTCAAAATAGTGGTTCATCCCGTCCATCGCCGCCTGCACCACTTCCGGGCGCGGCGTGGAGACGCCCAGCGCCGTCATGCGGCCAGAGGTATTGATAACTTGCTTTAAGTGGTACTTCTCATAAATCGAAGGCATGTTCCGTGCTCCCTTGTTCGGTCATGTAGCCCTTGCCCGCGCGGATCGCGGCAAGCGGCACCAGAATGTGTTCAGCCTGCAGGCTGTCGTTTTCAGCATCCGTCAGCACCGTCGGCTGGCGTTTAATGGTGAACAGCGTCAGGTCGGCGTCGAGCCCTGGCTCAATACGCCCTTTGCGCGTCAGGCGCAGGCCGTCGGCGGCGTTCGCGGTCACGCACGCAATGACCTGCGGCAGTGACATGCCAATAGCGAGGAATTTCGACATCACGCTTGCCAGGCTGCCCACCGGGCCGTTGATACGGTTGCGGCAGTAGATATCCGAGCTAATGGTGTGCGGCAGAATGCCCATCGCGATGGCGCGTTTCGCCACCTCAAAGCTAAAGCTCGCCGTGCCGTGGCCGACGTCCAGACGCACGCCGCGTTTCAGCGCAGACGTGATGGACGCACGCAGTTCGCCGGAAGGCGTCAGAATGCGGTTCGGTTTGCCGTTGTAGCAGTGGGTGATGATGTCACCAGAACTCAGCAGCCCGGCAATTTCGTCGAGGTTCGGCGGGTTATTGCCGATGTGCACCATCAACGGCAGATCGCCGTTCTCTTTCTGGATCGCTTTCGCGCGTTCCAGCGGCGTAATGCCGTTTTCACCGACCACGCTGCTGCTCATGCGCGCTTTCAGGCCGACAATAAAATCAGGGTGGCGTTTAACCGCCTGCTTCACCGCATCAGCGTCAATGTTGGCCATATTGGCCAGTTCGTTCTGGGCAATCAGCCCCACGCGGGAGATGTTCAGCAGGGCAAAGACTTCGGTGGAGGCTTTGCGGGTGATGTCATAAAAATCGTCCACGTCGTCCGCGCCGGTACTGCCTGCGTCCACAACGGTGGTCACGCCCGTAGCAATGCCTACGCTGTCCGGCTCGTCATGGTAAATCGGCGAATTCGGGTAGCAGTGAACGTGAGAGTCAATCCAGCCTGCGCTGACGAACACTTCGCCGTTCAGCTCAACCGTTTTATGAGCGGGCGCGTCAATCTCGCCAAGCGCCGCGATTTTCCCGTCCTGAATGGCGATATCGGTCAGGGTATCGTCGGTAAGGCGCGCACGGCGCAGGAGTAAATCAAACATGGGGATCTCCTGATAAGGCGGGCGCAGATGCGCCCGCAGGTATTAAAGGGCGACCGGGAACAGCCAGCCTAAAATCATTGCGCCGAGGATGGCACCACCGGTAATAGGCTTCTGCCAGATATAGAACAGCAGTGCGCCAACCAGGGAACCGACGCCGATGGGAATGGAGGCGGTCATGGCGCTGAGGATAATCAACGGCCCGAGGAAGCGGCCAGAGGCGTTACCCGCGCCCATCATCACGTCTGCCCCGTAGGTGGAGTTGCTCTGATTGATGGTGAACTTACGCGCCAGGATAATGACGTAACCAATCGCCAGACCAATCACCAGGCCGGTAATCAGCGAGGCAATAAAGTTGGTCACCGGGAACATGATGCCCGCACCCAGCAGCAGCGCCGGAACGCCGAGGCCTACACCGGTCTGGATCGCGCCGCCGATATCAAGAATACCGACCAGCGATCCTTCAATAATACGGGCGAACAGGAAGCTCGCGCCGAACGCCGCCACCGCGCCGTACACGCCGGTATCGATGCCTGCTTTCAGCATCGCCACGAAGGCCACTTCGTTAAACGCGCCGATGCCGTACAGGTAGTACATGTGCGTCCCGGCGAACACACCGGAGGAGAGCAGGCCAACGAAGATCGGGAACGACCAGTCGGCATACCAAAAACCTTTATTTTGTTCCATGTCGAGGCTCCTGTTATTTACCGCTGAGCGAGTTGTGGATCATGTCGAGCCAGTTCGGCACGGTCAGATGGAAGGATTCGATCATCTTCATGTCGAAGCCGCGGAAGAAACCGCTCAGCACGAACAGCAGGACGATGGCCGCCATCATCACTTTGGTGACGTGGTTCCAGCCGCTCTCTTCAACACCTTTACCAATCAGAATACCCAGTACCAGCCCCGGTACGGCGTTACCCATGATCAGCTGTGCAGCACCACCAAAGATGGTGGCCCAGAAGCCGGATTTTTTACCTGCGTCGATGGCCGCCAGCCAGAAGATCACTGGCATCACGGTGTTCACCAGCAGGTTAGCCGCAGGCACCAGTACCTTCACGGCGGTCACCTGGAGTGCGGCCGGAACGGAAGAGGCGGTCAGGTTAAGGAAGGTCACAACAATCATGCCGATGATGCCGCAGGCAATTGCCATTTTGCGCGGGTCATGCAGTGTTTCACCGACGTTACGGTTTTTGATCATCAGCGCCGCCGCCCCCCAGTTCGGGATGATGCGGTGGTCAACGTCCTGTGTGAAGGCACCCGCGGCCACGGAAGAGGCCCAGGCGTTAAAGAAGAAACCTAACCCAAAGGAGAAGTGGGATGCCGGGTCCCCTTCACAGGAGTTCAGTTCCCCCAATGTGCGAAACGCGCCCATACCCTGAGTGGTAGGCGCATGAAACATGCGTGCAGCCCCGGCTCCTACACCGACGCCAACCAGGCCGCCAATGATGAGCGATTTTATTAAAATAATTAAGAACATCAGTCTGCCCTTTTATGAATAATCAGCGTTGCGTGACGAAATCCACCTGGTCGAGATTGATAGCAGTCACGTTGACGGTCACATCCAGCTCCACGCTGTAGGTGCGTCTTTCCCGGCGCAGAAAGAAGAACAGAAATGCTTCTTTACGCACCGCTTCTTGCGCCTGAACAACCTGCACATCCTGTGGCTCAATACGCAGTAAGATATGCGGTGAGGCTTTCATCACCGCGGCCTGAACGTGGTTGAGTGCATCAGCAAAGGCGCGCGCTTTGGCGTCGCCCTTCCCCTTCACTCTCACCGTGGTTGTGAACTGTTCTTTCATACTTACGCGCCGTGCTTCTTCTGCCACGCCTGTACCAGACGCTCGCCCAGCTCTTCTTTATCCATAAAGCCAAAGCCCAGCACGTTGCAGCCTTCGTTGATGGCGGTGACGCCTTCATCCACTGAACGCATACCGTATTTCGCTTTGTAGCCATATTTGGTTTGCGCGGTAATAGCCCCCGCGCCGCCGCTGCCGCAGAAAGAGATACCGAAAGTGGCGTTTTCCGCTTTCATTACGTCGCCCAGTTTCATATCTGCTGCCATACCCGGCACGACAACCGCGCGTCCACCTGCTTTTTCCACACCCGCAGCCACTTTCTGACCTTTACCCAGGCGATCGCCAATCACGACTGTAATCTGTTCCATGTGTTGCTCCTTAAAGGTTGTCTTTCGCGACTTCGAAGTGAACGGAGAGCAGCCAGGCTTCTTCATCAGGAAGGTTGCCAAACTGCGCGACCACTTCACGGGCAAGCCGCATTGAATCAGGTGAAATTTCATCGAACAGCTCCGCTTCAACCTCCGGCAGCGGCTCGCCGGTCACGGACCGGTGCGCCATCGCGCGGACGTGGGAGGTCAGCATCTGTTCCTGTACTGCATTGGGGATGATGTTGTGCCGGGCCAGCAGGGCATAGACCTGCTGCAGCATGGTGTTCGCGAGCTGTTCTGTTTGCACCGCCTGTTCCCCAACGTCGTTCATTACCGCTCCGTTAATCACTGGTCTTACCCCATTAATGGCTCTGGGATAAAACTAACGTTCACGGTGGAGGGTTTGTAGCGAGTTGTTTTCCACTTCAAAGTGGAAAGGCGAGCAGCAGCAGTGATCTGTGCCACATAAATACGGTGAATATGGATAAATGGCCATATTTACGTGATGAATATCACGCTATTCAGCGGCAAATAAGGGTCAATCACAGCGAAAAAGATTTCGAGCAGGCTCGTAGAAATGTGATGTGGATAAGGTTTTCTTATGGGGATTCGCTAGAGTGGCGACGGGTGCTTGAGACTGACCGTCTCATGCATGGGACGGAAAGTGGAAAGCCCCGCCTGATAAAAAATCAGGGCGGGGGCTCGAAACGACACGTCGGACCGTGGAGTTTGCTACCTCGCCCGCTTAAAGCAAGGAGGCATCCATGAAACGCAGAAACCCAAGTATCGGGGTTTTGATGATTATTTCTTTGACAATAATCATCTTAACACTGGTGACGAGGAAAACACTGTGCGAGATCCGTTTTCGAAACGGCTCGCTTGAAGTGACAGCGCGGATGGATTGTCGCTCCGGAAAGTAGGGAGCAAGCATGCGGGGGCGCTTAGTGCGCCTCCGCACACGGAAAAAAGACGTACAGCTCAGGCACCCAATTAGCGGTACTTTTTGTGATACGTGTTGCGTGTTGCCACTATCAGGTCGGCTGCCGTCTGGGCTTCCTTCACTTTGCCTTCATTCGCCAGCTTCAGCGCACCGTCGATCTGGCCGACCAGCACGTCAAAACCGTGGCGGAAATCTTTCATCCCGGCGCTATCAGGTGCCTGGTTTTCCAGCTTCGGTGGTGTGGCTTTTTGCGCGTCCAGCGCCGCTTCACGCATCTTCGTCAGTGCGTCTTTCATTTCCGTCGCATTGTCGGTTTTCTGAACGACCTTCAGGTTTTCACTGAGGATATCCATGTTGTCTTCAAGATCGGCAGCAAACGCAGAAGAACCAAGAACCAGCGTTGACGCTGCGACGATCGCTAACAGGTGTTTACGCATTGCTCACTTCCTTTTTTATTATTAATAACGCTTTTCACGTCTTACTGTCCGGCGATTTTCATCTCCGGCAGAAGCACTGAACCACACTGTATATTGCTGCGTGTTTCAATATCGTTACCGACCGTAACAATATTGCGCCACATATCCTTCAGATTACCGGCGATGGTAATTTCGCTTACCGGATACTGAATTTCGCCGTTTTCAACCCAGAAGCCTGCCGCACCGCGAGAGTAGTCGCCAGTAATGCCGCTCACGCCCTGCCCCATTAACTCGGTGACCACCAGACCGGTGCCCATCTCTTTCAGCATCTGCTCAAAGCTCAGGCCCTGTCCGGCAATGCGCCAGTTATGAATACCGCCCGCGTGACCGGTGCTTTTCAGCCCCAGCTTGCGCGCAGAGTAGTTAGTCAGCAGCCACTGGGTCAGTACGCCGTCTTTGATGATATCGCGACGTTCGGTACGCACGCCTTCGCTGTCGAACGGGGTGGAAGCCAACCCTTTCAGCAGATGCGGATGCTCTTCGATGGTCAGCCATTCCGGCAGAATTTGCTTGCCCAGCGAGTCGAGCAGGAAAGTGGATTTACGGTAAACCGATCCGCCCGCAATCGCGCCCACCAGATGACCAAACAGGCCGGTGGCCACTTCATTGGCAAAAATCACCGGGGCCTTCATGGTGGACAATTTGCGTGGAGATAAACGTGAAAGGGTACGCTGCGCGCACTCAGCACCGACCCACTCAGGAGATTGCAAATCGCCCAGCGCGCGCCCAATGGTATAGGCGTAGTCACGCTCCATATCGCCGTTCTCTTCGGCGATCACACAGCTTGAGAGCGAATGGCGGGTGGAGCAGTAACCCTGCAGCATGCCGTGGCTATTGCCAAACACTTTGATGCCGTAGTGGCTGTTAAAACTGCCGCCTTCGGTATTCGTGATGCGTTTATCGGCCTTAAGAGAGGCTTGTTCGGCACGGGCTGCCAGTTCGATCGCCTCGTCAGGCGTGACCTCCGCCGGGTGGAAAAGATCGAGATCCGGTGCATCAAACGCCAGCAGATCTTTATCCGCAACGCCTGCGTAAGGATCGGGTGAGGTGTAGCGCGCAATATCCAGCGCCGCCTGAACCGTACGGGCGATGGCATCCGGACTGAGATCGGTGGAGGATGCGCTACCTTTGCGGTTCTGGTGATACACCGTGATCCCCAGTGCGCCATCGCTGTTGAATTCCACATTTTCCACTTCGCCATAGCGGGTGCTCACGCTAATGCCGGTGGTTTTGCTGACCGCCACTTCCGCGCCATCTGATTTACCTGAAGCGAGCGTCAGCGCGGTGGAAACGGCTTCTTCCAGAATCTTACGCTGCGCTTCAACTTGTGAGGTTACTTTCATCGCAAATGCCATACTGTAAGAGAGAGTTAACTGAAGTCTAACAGAGAACCGTTTTTCAGTGCGCGTCTTAACTGGTAACATTAGCCTCTTTTTTTAAGGAGCCTGACATGACTAAGCAGCCCGAAGACTGGCTCGACGACGTTCCCGGTGATGACATCGAAGACGAAGATGATGAGATCATCTGGGTCAGTAAAAGTGAAATTAAACGTGACGCCGAAGAGTTAAAACAGCTTGGCGCAGAAATGGTAGATCTGGGTAAAAACGCGCTGGATAAGATCCCGCTCGACCAGGATCTGCGAGATGCCATTGAACTGGCACAGAAAATCAAAAAAGAAGGCCGCCGTCGCCAGCTTCAGCTTATCGGTAAAATGCTGCGTCAGCGTGACGTCGAGCCAATCCGTCAGGCGCTGGACAAGCTGAAAAACCGCCACAACCAGCAGGTTGCGCTGTTCCATAAACTGGAGCAAATCCGCGATCGTCTGATTGAACAGGGTGATGACGCCGTACCGGAAGTGCTGAACCTGTGGCCGGACGCCGATCGCCAGCAGTTGCGATCGCTTATCCGCAACGCGAAGAAAGAGAAAGAAGGGAACAAGCCGCCGAAGTCTGCGCGTCTGATTTTCCAGTACCTGCGCGAGCTGTCTGAGAACGAAGAGTAATCTGTGCGGTTTTGCGCCGGATGGCGGCGTAAACGCCTTATCCGGCCTACAAGGTCGTGCGAAAGAATGTAGGCCCGGTAAGCGCGAGCGCCACCGGGCTTTTTTTTACTCTGCGGCCGCGGCTTTCTTCGCCAGGCCGTCCAGCAGCTTCTGATGAATCCCACCAAAACCGCCGTTACTCATCACCAGAATATGGTCGCCAGGCTGTGCCGCTTTTACCACCATATCCGCGAGCGCATCAACGTCCGCACTCCAGTGCGCAGGCTGAATGCAGGCGTCGGCCACTTCAGCCACCTGCCACGGAATATGCTGCGGCTGCAGCAGGAAGACTTCGTCGGCACGTCCTAAGGACGGTGCGAGGTCATCTTTGCAGATGCCCATTTTCATGGTGTTAGAACGCGGTTCCAGCACCGCCAGAATGCGCGCGGTTCCGCCCACTTTGCCACGCAGGGCGGCAAGCGTTGCCAGAATCGCCGTTGGGTGATGCGCGAAATCGTCATACACCGTCACGCCGTTGGCTTCACCGCGCAGCTCCAGACGGCGACGGGCGTTGATAAACGTGCCCAACGCATGAGCGGCATCCGCAGGCTGAACGCCCACATGACGCGCCGCGGCAATTGCCATCAGGCCATTGTGCATGTTGTGTTCACCCACCAGGCCCCATTTCACCTCACCCACTTTTTCGCCGTCGAGCAGCACTTCCCACTCGGAGGCGTCTGTATTGAGTTTTTTCGCCTGCCAGTGGCCCTGCTCGCCCACCAGTTCCTGCTCGCTCCAGCACCCCATCGCCATCGTCTGCTTCAGGTTGATGTCGTTCTCCGGCAGGATGATGCGGCCCTGACCCGGAACGATGCGCACCAGGTGGTGGAACTGTTTCTGGATCGCTTTCAGATCGTCGAAGATATCCGCATGATCGAATTCAAGGTTATTGAGGATCAGCGTGCGCGGGCAGTAATGTACGAACTTGGAACGCTTGTCGAAGAACGCACAGTCGTACTCGTCGGCCTCGATCACAAAGAACGGGCTGTCGCCCAGGCGTGCAGAAACATCAAAATTGCCCGGCACTCCGCCAATCACAAAGCCCGGCTTGTAGCCGCAGGCTTCAAGTATCCAGGTTGCCATTCCGGCAGTGGTGGTTTTGCCATGCGTACCGGCCACGGCGACAACCCAGCGGTCGCGCAGCACGAAATCATGCAGCCACTGTGGGCCAGACATAAACGGAATATTGCGTTCCAGCACCGCTTCTACACACGGGTTACCGCGGGTCATCGCGTTGCCAATGATGACCAGATCCGGCTGCGGGTCCAGTTGGCTGGCATCATATCCCTGAATGAGTGAGATCCCTTCTTTCTCAAGAAGCGTACTCATCGGCGGATACACATTGGCGTCCGAACCTGTCACCTCATGGCCCAGCGAGCGCGCCAGCATTGCCAGTCCGCCCATGAAAGTGCCACAAATCCCCAATATATGAATGCGCATACGTCACTATCCTTCTTCAATGTGGCGCACATTTTACTCACATGTCAGCGGCTGTGAAACGCATTTCAGGTAAATCCGTATTTTGCTGGCGCGATTCACCTCTGCGCTAATATTTGAATGTTTGTTAAGATTGTTGGACATCAACCGCTTTACTCAACATAAGATGCAGGGAAAGTGTTATGAAAACGTTAGGTGAATTTATTGTCGAAAAGCAGCACGAGTTCTCTCATGCTACCGGTGAGCTCACTGCTTTGCTGTCGGCAATAAAGCTGGGCGCTAAGATCATCCACCGTGATATCAACAAGGCCGGTCTGGTCGATATCCTGGGTGCCAGCGGTGCCGAGAACGTTCAGGGCGAGGTTCAGCAAAAACTTGACCTGTTCGCGAATGAAAAACTGAAAGCAGCACTGCGCGCGCGCGACATCGTTGCGGGTATCGCCTCTGAAGAAGAAGATGAGATTGTCGTTTTCGAAGGGTGTGAACACGCAAAATACGTTGTTCTGATGGACCCTCTCGACGGCTCCTCCAACATCGACGTTAACGTCTCTGTTGGAACCATTTTCTCTATTTACCGTCGCGTTACGCCGGTGGGTACGCGGGTCACCGAAGAGGATTTCCTGCAGCCGGGTAGCCAGCAGGTTGCCGCCGGTTACGTTGTTTACGGCTCCTCCACCATGCTGGTCTACACCACCGGTTGCGGTGTACACGCTTTCACCTACGATCCGTCGCTGGGCGTGTTCTGCCTGTGCCAGGAACGTATGCGCTTCCCGGAGAAGGGCAACACCTACTCCATCAACGAAGGCAACTACATCAAATTCCCGAATGGCGTGAAGAAGTACATCAAATTCTGCCAGGAAGAAGATAAGTCGACCCAGCGCCCGTACACCTCCCGCTATATTGGCTCGCTGGTGGCGGACTTCCACCGTAACCTGCTAAAAGGCGGTATCTACCTCTATCCAAGCACCGCCAGCCACCCGGACGGAAAACTGCGTCTGCTGTACGAATGCAACCCAATGGCATTCCTGGCTGAACAGGCGGGCGGCAAGGCGAGCGATGGTAAAGAGCGCATTCTGGATATCGTGCCGGAAAGCCTGCACCAGCGCCGTTCGTTCTTCGTCGGCAACAACCACATGGTTGAAGACGTTGAACGCTTTATCCGGGAATTCCCGGACGCGTAACACACTGCCCAGGGGAGCCCTCTGGCTCCCCTTTTCCCCGTCAGGCAGTCTGAGCCGTCAGTTTAAATGACGCCATCGCCTCCATCAGTTCGCGTGACTGCTCCTCCAGCGAGCGTGTCGCTGCCGAAGATTGCTGTACCAGCGCCGCGTTTTGCTGCGCAGTTTCATCCATCTGATTCACGGCGATATTCACCTGCTCAATGCCACGACTCTGTTCCTGAGACGCGGTCGCAATTTCACGCATCAGTTTGGTCATACGCAGCACTTCGGTCGCGATCTCATCCATCGTCTCACCGGCCTGCTGTGCCAGCTCACTGCCCTCGTTAACGTGGGTTTGCGAATCACTGATAAGCGAGCGGATCTCTTTCGCGGCATCGGCACTGCGGCTGGCAAGGTTACGCACTTCCCCCGCGACAACTGCAAACCCGCGCCCCTGCTCACCCGCACGCGCGGCTTCCACGGATGCGTTCAGCGCCAGGATGTTCGTCTGGAACGCGATACCGTCAATCACGCTCAGGATGTCGGCAATGCGCGCCGAACTGCCGGAAATATCGCGCATTTTTTCAATCACATAGCAGACCATTTCGCTGCCGTGATCGGCGGTATCAGAAACGGATTTCGCCAGCTGGTGCGCCTGCTCGGCGTTATCCGCATTGAGTTTCACCGTGGCGGTGATCTGTTCCATACTGGCGGCCGTCTGTTCCAGCGACGTCGCCGTGGACTCGGTGCGCTGCGCAAGGTTCATGTTCCCCGCCGTCAGTTCGCGGCTGCCGGTATCAATCTGCGAACTGGCATCACGCACGCGCAGGACCGACCCCATCAGCGACTGACGCATCTCTTCAATAGCCGCATTGAGCCGATTAAACTCCTGGCTCGCAGGCGCGTTCAGCGTATGGGTTAAATCACCGGCCGCCACGTGCTCCAACTGGGCAATCGACGCCGACAGCGGCTTCAGCAGCATATGGCGCAACACCAGCCAGGCGAGCACAATAATGCCAGCCGTCAGCAGCGCCGCGACGATAATCAGGATCAGTACGCGGGTTTTGCTCGCCTGCACGGCACTCACTTCCGCCTTCCCGCGCGCTTCGCTCCACGTCTGAAACGCCTGCATATCATTATCAAACTGCTTCGCCACCGGGATCAGCGAGTTCTCCAGCAAATCGTAATAGCCGTCCGCGCTTTGCTCGTTCAGCGCTTTCAGCATCGGGTTGATGCCCTGCTGATTGTACGCCGCGAGGCTCTTTGCCACCTTATCCAGCAGCTTTTGTCCCTGCTCATCCGCCACGCCGTCGTCGATCACACCTTTCAGCGTTTTCTGTGCCTGGACGATTTCCTGATTGATGTTTTTCACCGATTTCGCGGCATCGTCCAGCATGCCGATTTCCATCATACGGACGGCCTGGCCCGCTTCATTGCGCGCGCGCAGGATCAGCGTATAGCCAGAATTCAGCCGCACCATCTGCTCACCCTGAAGGTGGTTGATGCGCTGCAGCGAACTGGAACTCTGTGTGAGGGCATAAATACCAATGCCGCTGACAATCAGCAGCAGAAGGGTCATAACGGCCAGTAAAGAAAGCAAGCCGGTACGAATCGATAGCGTTTTAAGCATGATGTTATTTCCGGTAGCGAGATATTTCTGGGCATAAAAAGAGAATATCGGCCGCGACCGGAAAATGTTTAGACTTTAAGCAAATTCAGTATGTTATCACTTTGTTGAAGATGTACTTACACGTGTTACAGGCGAGCTCTGACGGTTCTCCCAGAGCACCGTCAGACCGCGCTGTAGCGCAATAAAAATAAACAACAAAATGCCGATGGCGATTTTGGTCCACCAGGAACTGAGCGTGCCGTCAAAATTGATATAGGTCTGAATCAGCCCCTGGATCGCCACGCCAAACAGCGTGCCCAGCACCGTGCCGACGCCGCCGCTAAGCAGCGTGCCGCCAATCACTACCGAGGCAATCGCATCCAGCTCCACGCCGACACCTGCCAGCGCGTAGCCCGCCTGGGTGTAAATCGAGAACACGATTCCCGCGAGCGTCGCCAGCCCCGTTGAAAGCATATAAATACGAATGGTAGTGCTGCGGGTGGAAATCCCCATCAGGTTTGCCGAAGTCGCGCTGCCGCCAATGGCGTACACCTGATTACCAAACCGGGTACGATGGGCGAGGAAGATCCCAATCACGACCACGCCGAGCATTAACAGCCCCATCGCACTCAGGCGTCCGCCGCCGGGGATTTTCCACGCCAGGCTGGAAAGCGTGTCGTAGATCGGGTGGTTAATCGGAATCGACTCTTCGGACACCAGATAACTGACGCCGCGCAGGAAGAACATCCCGGCAAGGGTGATAATAAAGGCCGGAATTTTTAGCGCGTCGATCAGAAGCCCCATAAAAGCACCAAAGGCGCAGCCCATCACCAGCACCAGCGGGAAGGCCAGCAGCGGAGAAATCCCCCAGAAGCCAATCGCTTTGGCAAGGAACACGCCGGTAAAGGCAATCACCGAACCAACGGAAAGGTCAATCCCGCCGGAGAGGATCACAAAGGTCATACCAACGGCGATAATACCTAAAAAGGCGTTATCGGTCAGGATGTTGCAAATCACACGCGTGGAGGCGAAACCGGGGAACTGGGTCAGACAATAGAGGTAGCCCAGCACAAACACGCCCAGCGTAATCATCAACGGTAAATTACGTTTTATCATGACCGCGGACCCCCTTAATGATGCTAACAAAGCGCGGCGACTGGACGATCAGCACACAGAGCACGACCACCGCTTTCACCACCTGATTGAGTTCCGGCTGGAACCCGGAGAGCAGAATCCCGGTATTCATCCCCTGGATAATCAGCGCCCCGACAACGGAAAGCAGCAGGTTGAAGCGTCCGCCCATCAGCGAACCGCCGCCGATGACCACCGCCAGGATCGCATCCAGCTCCAGCCATAAACCGGCGTTATTGGCATCAGCCCCGCGAATATCTGCCGCCACAATGATGCCCGCGATGGCGGCACAGACGCCGCTCAGGACGTAGGTCAGCATCACCATCAGCCGCGTATTTACCCCGGCGTTTTTCGCGGCACGAATGTTGATCCCCACCGCTTCAATAAACATACCCAGTGCCGTTTTGCGCGTGAAAAGCCAGAAGACGAGCAAGGTTACCAGGGCAATGATCACCGGCGTCGGGAAGAACAGGAGGTTACCGCTGCCGATCCACGCGAGGCTCGGGGAGTTAAACGTGACGATCTGCCCGGACGTGATGAGCTGCGCCACACCGCGTCCGGCCACCATCAGAATCAGCGTGGCGACAAACGGCTGGATCTTGAGGATCGCCACCAGAATGCCGTTCCACAGCCCGGCCAGCACGCCGGTGCCTAACGCGGCCAGCAGCACCACTGGCAGACTATGCCCGGCGACGGTCATTGAGGCCGCCGTCGCCCCCGCAATAGCCATCACCGCCCCAACGGAGAGGTCAATCCCGCCGGTGGCAATCACCAGCGTCATCCCAATCGCCAGCAGCGCCACGGGAGCGGCACGGTTTAAAATATCTATCGGACTGCCGAACAGGCGGCCATCCTGCACAATAATCTGGAAGAAATGCGGCGCGACCAGGCTATCAACCAGCAGCACCAGCAACAGCGCAGCGATTTGCGGCGTGCCGGTCGGCCAGTTGAAGCGGCGCTTTGATTCTCCAGTTTGCGGAAGCGAACGGGGCATCACGATTAACTCCTTATGCCGCGATGGCATTCATGATCGCCGGAACGGACAATTTCTCCAGCGGGATCTCGGCCACCTGCTTGCGATCGCGCATGATAATGACGCGATCGGCATAGCCCACCAGCTCCTCCAGCTCAGATGAAATGACCAGCAGCGCCAGCCCGTCGGCACACAGCGTTTCAATCAGGCGGATAATTTCCGCGTGTGCGCCAACATCAATGCCACGTGTCGGTTCATCAAGGATCAGGAACTGCGGTTTGGTCAGCAGCCAGCGCGAGAGCAGCACCTTCTGCTGGTTACCACCGGAGAGAAATTCGATTGGCTGTTCGGCGCTCGGGGTACGAATTCCCAACTGGCGGATAAAGCGCTCGGCAATGGCGTTCTGCTCTTTACGCGGGATGGGCCGCAGCCAGCCGCGCTGGGCCTGCAATGCCAGAATGATATTTTCCCGCACCGAGGCGGCGGCAATAATGCCGTCCGTTTTTCGGTCTTCCGGGCAGAAGCCAACGCCCAGACACGAGGCCTGATGCGGCGATCGCAGCGTTTGCGGTTTGCCTTTAATCAGTGCGCTGCCGCTGTCGGCAGGCTTGATCCCGAAGATCACTTCGGCGGTTTCGGTACGGCCTGAACCCAGCAACCCTGCCAGACCGACAATTTCGCCGGGCCGCACCTCCAGGTTAAACGGCGCGATCACCCCTTTCTTGCCGAAATGGCTAAACGCAGCGACCGGTTTTTCACTCAGCAACGTGCGCCCTGCACGCTGTAGCGCGTTGGTCTCCAGCTCGCGTCCCAGCATCATTTTGACCAGCTCGATCTGCGGCAGCTCGCGGGTTTCACGGCAGCCAACAAAACTGCCGTTACGCAGTACCGTGATGCGATCGCTCACTTCATAGACCTGATCGAGGAAGTGAGTCACGAAGATCAGGCTAACCCCCTGATCGCGCAACTGACGCATCAGGGTGAAAAGCATCTCTACCTCCTGCGTATCAAGGCTGGCGGTCGGTTCATCAAGGATTAACACTTTGGCCGAGAGATCGATAGCGCGGCAGATGGCGACAATCTGCTGCATCGCCACGGAGAAGCGGTTCAGCGGTTCACGCACGTCGAGGGAGAAGCCGTAAGATTCCATCAGCGTTGTGGCCCGCGCTTCCATCTCTTTGCGACGGAGCAGGCCAAAACGTCTTGGCTCACGGCCAATAAACAGGTTATCCGCCACCGACATGTTCGGCAGCAGGTTGACTTCCTGATACACCGTTCCGATGCCCAGTTGTTGGGCATGGGCGGTATTTTTGGGCGAAATGGCGTTGCCTTCCAGCCAGATAGTGCCGCGATCGGCATGATAAACGCCGGTCAGGGCTTTGATTAGCGTCGATTTCCCCGCGCCGTTCTCACCGAGTAACGCCATGATCTCGCCGCGCCGCAGACTGAAATCGACATTATCCAGCGCTTTTACGCCGGGAAAGAATTTGCTCAAGCCCTCTGTGCGGAGGATTTCCTGGTGTTGTTCTGTGGTCATGGTTTTCCCCCTCACCCTGACCCTCTCCCCGGAGGGGAGAGGGGACTATTCGTGCCAGCCTTTAATTTTCTACCCAACCCGCCTTTTTCCCTCTCCCCTCCGGGGAGAGGGCTAGGGTGAGGGGCTTAGTAACCCATATTTTTCTTCTTCTCTAACTCTTCTTTCGCCGTGTCAGGCAGGTAGAGTGTGGATTTGGTGATGGTCAGCTGTTCCGGTTTGGTGCCGTCTTTCTTGAACTTCTCCAGCGCATCGAATGCCGGGCCGGCCATGTTTGGCGTCAGCTCAACGCTGGCGTTCGCTTCACCGTCCATCATCGCTTTATAGATGTCAGGTACACCGTCGATAGAGCCAGTGAGGATATCTTTGCCCGGCTTCAGGCCCGCTTCTTTAATGGCCTGGATAGCACCGATCACCATGTCATCGTTGTGGGCGTAAACCATGCAGATGTTTTTGCCGTTGTTTTCAGCTTTGATAAAACTTTCCATGACCTCTTTGCCCTTACTGCGGGTAAAGTCACCGGACTGAGAACGGATAATTTTGATATTTGGCGCTTTAGCGATAGCTTCCGCAAAGCCTTTCTTACGGTCGATAGCCACGCTCGCACCCACGGTGCCCTGCAGTTCAACCACGTTACACGGCTTGCCGTCGACCTGTTTTACCAGCCAGTCGCCAATCAGTTTGCCTTCCAGCACGTTGTCGGCCGTAACGGTGGTCATATAGAGAGATTTGTCTTTTACATCAATGGAACGGTCAAGGAGGAAGACCGGAATTTCAGCATCTTTGGCTTCCTTCAACACCGGCTCCCAGCCCGTTGCCACGACAGGAGCAATGAAGATGGCATCAACGCCCTGCGCGATAAAGGAACGCACGGCTTTGATCTGGTTCTCTTGTTTTTGCTGCCCGTCCGCGATTTTCAGCGTGATGCCGCGTTTCTGGGCCTCGCTTTTCGCTACGTTGGTTTCAGCCGCGCGCCAGCCAGACTCGGAGCCAACCTGCGAAAATCCTACGGTTAATGGAGCAGCGAATGCCATAGACGACATGGCTGCTGAAACTGCTGTGACAAGAAGTAAGCGCTTCCACATATGAACGTCCTCGTAGGGGGTTTATTGTTGGTTAAAAGATGTTCTGCGAAAAAACTATAGCCAATGAAATATGTAACGGATTGCGTTACATCACACTTCAGAAAAGTGAATGAAACGTTAATCACAAGTTTGTAATCGCTTTCATTTCCGCATTTAAAATGCAGCTGAGTTTATGGATTTTCCAGTCATGGAATCGGTCTGAAAAGTGAGACGAACAGGGAGAGAAGGCGAAAACAGGCGGAGACATTCAGCGTCAGTTGGCTATAATACCTGCCACTTGTTTCCCATCCAATTTAAAGGACACAGACATGAGCTTACTCAACGTCCCTGCGGGTAAAGAACTGCCAGAAGACATCTACGTTGTTATCGAAATCCCGGCCAATGCCGATCCAATCAAATACGAAATCGACAAAGACACGGGAGCGCTGTTTGTTGACCGTTTCATGTCTACCGCGATGTTCTATCCGTGCAACTACGGCTACATCAACCACACCCTGTCTCTGGACGGTGACCCGGTTGACGTGCTGGTCCCAACGCCGTACCCGCTGCAGCCAGGTTCTGTGATCCGCTGCCGTCCGGTTGGCGTTCTGAAAATGACCGACGAAGCCGGTGAAGATGCGAAGCTGGTTGCTGTTCCGCACACCAAGCTGAGCAAAGAGTACGATCACATTAAAGATGTGAATGACCTGCCAGAGCTGCTGAAAGCACAGATCGCTCACTTCTTCGAGCACTACAAAGACCTCGAAAAAGGCAAGTGGGTTAAAGTTGATGGCTGGGACAACGCTGAAGCTGCAAAAGCAGAAATCATCGCGTCCTTCGAGCGTGCGGCTAAGAAGTAATTCTTACTGCTGTTCATTAAGGCCCCGCGCGTCGGGGCTTTTTTGTGGCTGGTGAAATGTTTTCAGGCGTATTAACTCACCACCGCCTGTAGCCGAAGCAGTACATCCTCAACTGTTTCATCTGAAGCGACAGCAATTCGCTTTGCCTGACGTGCGTTTAAGTCCATTATGCGGATTTGGTTCACAAGGATGATCCCCTGGCTTTGCCCTTCTTCGCATGACAGCGGCACGCTGAAGCCTGCATAACGGGCAAAATTTCCCCCTTGCGTTACGGGCGCAACCAGCGTCATACCCAGTTGGTTGAACGCACTAACAGACAGCACGAGCGCCGGTCGACCAGCGCCCTTTTGCTCATGACCGCTCGCAGGATCAAAACCCACCAACACGATGTCGCCTCGTTCGAAGCAAGGCCGCTTTACCATACTTCATCACCTGCAGGTCCAGAACATCCCCATACGTCCTGCTCGCTGATCTCAGGTGCAGACATATCGCATTGCGCCAGTAACTCCTCAAGAGAATACTGTTTGCTCACCGGAGTGAGCACTAACTGATGATTCGTCACATGAGCCTCCATACTCTGGCCTGGCTTCAGGCCAAGCTCTTTCATTACCACACCAGGAATGACCATACCCGCACTGTTGCCCCATTTCTTAATGGTTATACGCATAAACACCTCCAGAGTTATACATAGTATAACTCATGCGGTGAGAATGATGTTGTACGCTTCAAATCAGCCGAACGCCAGCGAGATATCGCAATGATGAAAAATCAGGAAAGGAGCACGAAGGAAAAAAGTAATGCAGAAGGACATTACACATCAGGCTGCGAGTTAACTCGCAAAAAACAACGCCACCTTTCGGTGGCGTTATCGTTTATCAGTACTGGTCTCTGTCTAACCAGTTACCGCTTTCAATCCGCGTCAGCCCCTCGACCGGACGCTGGTAGACGTACATCCACGCACTTCCGTACGGCGTCTGGATCAACTGGCGTGCGTATTCACCGCCCCTGGTGCGCAAGGCATCAAGTTCGGCAAGCGTAGCATTATCAATACGATAAACCTCACCCTGTACCGTTCCGTTCCCCGGAACCGCGCCTGGATAGTGGCCCAGACTGTACAACTGGTAGTTCTCAATATTGTAATTTCCCAGCAACTGGGCGTTGGTCATCCAGTGGCTGTTGCCTTGCTTGGTTCGTAAACTGCCGTAAACAAATATTCGCATTGCTAAAACTCAAACTGATAGAGCAGATCAAGTGCCTGGTCTACGCCGGACACTGCTTCCAGATATAGCTTGGGCATCAGGCGGTAGCGTAGCGTGAGTGTTGCCAGTGAGTCAAAGATACCCACACCATATTTTACCTGCAGACCCGGCAGTACATAGCCGCTGACCACCACCTGCGAGGAGTCACCCACGCCCTGGGTGTCCAGCGCCAGATTGCTTACGCCGAACGTCTCGCCGATTTTACCCACAACCTGACCACTTTGTGCAACCCCCAGCCCCACTAACATTGATGTCATCGCCGCACTGTCGCTTTGACCGCTCTCCAGGCCCTGTCCACGCAGCAGGTAAGACAGCGCTTCCTGTTGTGACATCGCCGGGTCGGAGAAGATTTCCGCCTTCGGTTCATCAGCAGAGCCGGTCACGCGCACGCCAGCGATCACATCGTCTTCGGTCGCTTCCGGGTTACGAATCGCCTCAATATTCAGCAGGGGCTGATCCGGTGGGCCGGAGAACAGCAGCTCGCCTTTACGCACAATCAAATCCTGACCGTAGGCATGGAAACGCCCTTCAGGAATGTTGATCTGTCCGTTCAGGCCAAGCCCTTGTTTATCCTGCGCCACTTTCAGGTCGCCCGTGAGTCTCGCCTTCAGCCCAAACGCATCCAAACGCACGTTATTCCCCACGTGCACGATAAGATTACTATTGATCGGTATGCCTGCGCTCTGCTGTTCGACAGGTTTCAGATTTTCATTGAGCATAACTTCATCACTGGAGACGCCGACCGCGCTTTCCGGCACCTCATGAACCACGATACGCGCCCACGGCACGTCCACACGTCCGTCCAGCGTAAAGAGGCTTGGCGTGGCTTCAAAGACCACGTCCGGCGACACGTCGAGGCGCACCATCGGCGGCACCGTGATGCGTACCCGGCTGCCCTTCGCGGCGATGCGGGCACGCCAGTTATCAAGCTGACTCCAGTCGGCATCACCGCTCAGGTTGATTTGTCCCTGCTGAGTCAGCACCGACCCGGTAAGCGTCGAGCTTCTGCCGTTAAAGTTCATGGCAAGCTGGCTCGGCTGCATATCAAACGGCATAAAGTTGCCGTCGATATCGATACCGCTCAGCCGCATCTGTCCGAACAGTTGCGGGCTTTGCGCATCACCCGCCAGACGCAGATTGGCATTCAGCGTTCCTGCGGCTTTCTCCCCGCGCGAGAAAATCGGGTTCACCATTGCCAGGTTGAAGTTGCGGATATTCACGTTGCCGCCGAGGTTACGTCGTCCTTGCGGATCGGTAACTTGCACCTGTCCGTCGAACTGGCCGTTATTGGTCAGACGGATCATCCACCCCAGCTCAGCGCGGTTGTTATGCAGATCCGCGTTCAGACTGAGGGTATCGAACGCTACTGGCAGCGGCGCGTCGTTTACCTCCTGCGTCACCTTCACGTTGCGCCCGGAGAGCGTGACGCTGCCCTGCGGCAGCCCCTCTTTGGTGGTGTCCCACGCCACATCCGCTTTACCGCTAAAGACACCGCTCGCCTGCGTGGTGTCCGGCATAAACGGCTTCAGCATCGCCAGGTCGAAGCGGTTGAGATTAACCTGCGCACGCCCTTCAGCGCCTGCATCAATGGTTTGTGGCACACACAGCTCAGCGTTCGGGTTGGTCCAGCAGTGCGGTCCTATGCTGATCTTCTGCTCGGCGTTACGGTAATCCAGAGCGATGGAACGCGACAGCACCAGTGGGCCGACTGGCGTACTGAAGCGGGTGTTATCCAGCGTCCCCTTCCAGCGCGTCTCTTTACGATCGAAACTCCCGGAAAGGTGCAATTGCCCGGATACCGGCTCACCCTGTACACGCAACTGGAGATCGTGCTGCTTTTCGTTGCCTTTGGCGTCCAGCGTCACCAGATTGATATTCACATCCGGCTGAGAAATACGCTCCACGCGCAGGTTCAGGTTGCCGCCGATTTGATCGGTCGATTTCACATCCCCTTCAACACGAACGCGCGCAATGGACAGCGCCTGCCACCGCAGGTTACTGGCGGTGATATCCGCCAGCAGCTGTGGCGCATCCACCGTGCCGCGCACCTTCAGCAGCCCTTTCGCCGTGCCGCCAAGACCCGGCAGGGCGTTATCCAGATTCGGCGCGTCAATGGTGGCATCCAGGTCGAGATCTTTCACGCCCAGCTCACCTTTGATATCCGCCGTGTTGCGCCCCAGCGCCACGTGCAGGCCGGGGATCACCCACTGCAGATAACTGTTGCCCTTCACCGAACCGTCAACGTTTACCTTGTTCTGCTTCACGTTGCCGGTGAGTTTGATTTCCGGCACGTCCATCTGCCATGTTCCACCGTACAGGCTGCCGCGCGTTTTAATCAGGCCATCAAGTTTTGACGGCCAGTCCGGCACCTCTTTGGCGGTGTTGATACCTGTGAGCTTCAGTTCACCGCGCCAGCTGATCGCCTGCTGCCAGTCGAGCAGTGCTGTCAGTTCGGTTTTCCCTTCCAGCGCCGCCACGGTCAGCTTGTCGAGATTAACCTGTAACTCATTCCCCTTCGCATCCAGGGTGATATCCGCTGGCGGCACGCCCTGCCCCTTCACTGCCGTGCGGAACGACAGCGTGTAATCGGTCATTTTGCCGCTCAGGTTCAGCTTCAGGTCATCGGCCTGGAACTGTTTTTCGCCGGTGAATGGCCAGTAGAGCTGCTGGCTGACGATTTCAAGGTTAAGCGGTAAACCGGCCTCTGCCAGCTGGGTTTGCCCGCGCAGAACCATATCCACCGGGCCGGAGAGGTTAACGCCAAACTCCAGCTTCTCGCGCAGCGCACCACCGACTTTCAGCTTCACCTTCTCGCCCTTAAGCGGATCGATATTGAGCGCGCTGTTCAGCGTAATATCCACCGGCCAGTTGTCGCGCAGCAACGCGTTCCCCGACGCGTTAACGGAGCCCTGATTAGTGTCGATATCCAGCGCATCGAGCTTCATATTGCCGTCAATGCTGCTGACTTTAAGCAGCATGTTATAGACCGTCAGATCGGTATCGCCCGTCAGACGCAGCTGCTCGCCTTTGAATTCCTCAATGTTAAGGTTCAGCGGCAGATGAACGTCGGTCATCTCCGGCAGTACCGGTTTTGAGAAGAGATCTTTCAGCGTTTCGCCCAGCGGTTTCTCTTCCGGTTGCGGGTTCTGGATCTTCGGCTCGACAATCTCGTCCTGGGCCACGTCCGCAACTTTCGGCAGCGCAATCAGCAGCCCCTGCAGGGAGGTTGGCGTCAGGGTCAGATTTTTCTCCTGCCAGCGCAGGCCGGAGGTGAAGTCCATCACCGAGACGGTGGTGTCGTCGATTTTGATATTGACGTTATCCAGTGCCACACGGTAAAGCGCGATCGGGTACGGCGTGGAGAGGTTCAGCGGGCCGCTGTCCTCTTCTTCCACGGGCGCAGATTTCGGCATTTTTTTCGAATCTATCGCTACGTTCACATCTTTTAACGACAGATCGTTCACGCACAGCTTGCTGTCCCGCAGACAGCCCAGCTTCACCGCCAGATGGAACTCGCCCGCATTCACCGCCACGCCTGGCTGTTCATAACGAATATTTTTCAGACGCAGATCGCGCCAGCCGCCCGTCACCTGGCCAATTTCCAGCCCCGGCACCCAACGGTTCGCGGCATTAAACAGCAGGTGCAGGCCGGTGGTGGTGCCCACCAGAAACGCCACCGTACCGAGCAGCAGCATGATAAAAATCAGCACTCCGAGGCTTATCTTCTTCCATAAACTCATAATTCAGGCCCCAGACCGATGTAAAACTGTAAACCGTGTTCATCTTTATCACCCACCGGCACGGCGAAATCGAGCTTGATTGGCCCAACCGGGGACTGCCAGCGCACACCCACACCCGCGCCAGTTTTGAAGTCACTTTGGCGGATGTCGTTCACCGCTTCGCCACCATCAACGAACATCGCACCCCACCATTTTCCGCTGACGTTGTACTGATACTCCAGCGATCCGGTCGCCAGTTTTGATGCCCCTGTCAGTTGGCCTTTTTCGTTTTCCGGTGAGATCGATTTGTATTTATACCCGCGAATGCTGCGGTCGCCCCCGGCGAAGAAACGCAGGTCCGGTGGAACGCGCTCGAAATCATCCGTTTCAATCCAGCCGAGGTTGCCGCGCACCACAAAGCGGTGTTTGTCGTAGAGCGTTCGTATCCAGACGTTTTGCGCCTGCACCACCGTGAAGTCCACGTCGGAACCCCACATGGTGTTGGAGTAGTCGATAGAGTAACGCTGGGAATCACCCCAGGTGGGCATCAGCCCGCCGCGCGAACGGGTACGGCTGATCATCACGCCAGGGTACAGCAGCATCGTCGTGTTAGTGACGTTGGCCTGGGTAAAGTGGTCAAGGCTCCAGCGCAGGTTTATCGCGCGCTGCCAGCCGCTGGAAAGATCCCAGTAACGCGACACGGCAAGCGTGGTTGAATCCGCCTCGGTATCGTTCAGATCGGTCCGTTTGAAGCCGCCCTGAACCAGGTAATACTGCTCAAGCGGGTTTTTCAGCAGCGGCATTTTGTAGCTGAAATCGAGCTGTTGTTCCGGCGCGGAGATGCTGGCGCTGGTGGTCAGGCTGTGGCCGTAGGAGTTCATCCACGGTTTTTTCCACGTCGCCTTCACGCGCGGGCCGACGTCCGTCGAGTAGCCGACGCCGGTCTCAATGGTGTTCTCGGTGCGCGGCGAAACCACGCCATGCAGCGGCAACACTTTGGTTTTACGCGCTTTATCGAACTCCGGTGCAACAACGACCGAGTTAAACCAGCCGGTTGCCGACAAACGACGGTTCAGCTCGCCCAGGTCGCTTGACTGGTAGTAATCACCCTTTTTGAAGGGCACCAGGTTTTGCAGATACTCTTCGCGGATTTGCGATCCTTCAAACGTCACATCACCAAAGCGGTAGCGCTGGCCGCTGTCGTAATCGATATCCCAGAACGCCTGACGCCTGTCCAGCGCCACACCCAACTGGCTTTTATTGAACTGGCTGTCGAAGTAGCCTTTACGTAGCGAGACGCTGGTTAAGGACTTTTTGAAGCGATCGTAATCACCGTGATTCAGCACGGTGCCAACGTTAGGGCGCGTGCTAAGAAGATCCAGGTAATCCCGGTCCGTGCGCGCACCGCCGCGCAGCACCACGTTGGTGCCACCAATCAATACCGGCTCACCCGGCGAGACACGGGCAATCAGCACCTGCCGCCCTTTGGCCGGAGGTGGACGTAAATCGAAATCAATGGTGGGTTCGTAATACCCCAGCGCCTTTAGCCCTTCACGGATCGCATCATCAACGCGCGCGCGAAAACGCCGGTCCGGCGTCACTTCATCACTCTGGATTGTTGACAGCTGCGCACGCACGTTTTTTTCCAGCGCCCCGGATAACCCCTCAACCTGCAAACGGACATTCGCCGCGCTGGCAACCCCGCTTGTCAGCAATAGACTGACCAAACATAACTGGCGGATCTTTGTCACGTTTTCTCCTGAATATCCCTGTTTCCACCCTGGAAGCAAATGATGTGCCGCTCCGCGACTCAATACGGCCTTTCAGCCAAAAACCCAATTAGCGGGTTGAAAAAGGGTCTAACACCCAAATATTTCTTATGATTAAATCTAGACTCATTCAGCGCTTTTATTGTGTTCAATTAAACGCGCCATGACAACCTTAACCAAAACATCGCTACCTGGGAGGCCCCACCGTGAGTTTATTCGACAAAAAGCATCTGGTTTCACAAGCCGATGCATTACCGGGACGGAATACCCCAATGCCTGTGGCGACCTTACACGCCGTAAACAACCATTCAATGACAAACGTTCCTGATGGAATGGAGATCGCCCTGTTCGCGATGGGCTGTTTCTGGGGAGTTGAACGTTTGTTCTGGCAATTGCCTGGCGTTTACAGCACCGCAGCGGGATACACCGGGGGCTATACACCAAACCCAACCTACCGCGAAGTGTGTTCCGGTGACACCGGCCATGCGGAGGCAGTACGTGTGGTGTATGACCCGAGCATCATCAGCTATGAACAACTGCTGCAGGTATTCTGGGAAAACCACGACCCGGCGCAGGGTATGCGTCAGGGCAACGACCACGGCACGCAGTATCGCTCTGCCATCTATCCGCTGACCCCGGAGCAGGATACCGCCGCCCGCGCCAGCCTGGCGCGCTTCCAGGAGGCGATGCATGCCGCAGGAGATAAACGTCAGGTAACAACGGAAATCGCCACTGCGAAGCCGTTTTACTATGCCGAGGACGATCACCAGCAGTATCTGCATAAAAACCCCTACGGTTACTGTGGTATCGGCGGTATTGGCGTTTGCCTGCCGCCACAGCTGGCCTGATTACTGGTTTAGCGCCACGCGAGCCGCGTGGCGCGTTGCATTGGTCACCGACCCGTAATCCACCACCTTTCCCTGCAACAGAAGGTTATACACCGGTGCCTGCGCCCTGTTGAGCCGCGTCTGCAGCAGATGCACGGCTTCTATACCCAAATCGCGGCAGGGTACAGTGACGCCCGTGACCGGTTTTTCCAGACGATGTTCTAAATTCCACGCAAAATCGGTGGTGATGATCGAAATATCGTCCGGCACACGCAGTCCATGACGCTGCAAAGCCCTGAGTACACCCTCCGTCATGCTGGTGCTGTTCGGGAAGATAACGTCCGGCCACTGCTGTCTGTCGTGGCTAACCAGCCACGCATCCAGCGCTCGCTCGGCCTCTTCGGCGGTAAACCACTCCGTCACCAGCAAATCCCGCTGCGGCTCGAAGGCAACGTGAAAATGGCGGTACGCCTCTTTAATCCCGTCCAGCCGGGCATATAACGTCTCGCGGCGCAGACAGGTCAGCGTCAATACACGGCGGTGCCCTTGCTCAAAAAGGTACTGCATGGCGGTAAAACCAATGGCGCGATGGTCAGGCGAAACGGAATCCAGCACGCGATCCCGGTCGACAGAATTAATTAAGACACAGGGCTTATTAAGCGTACTCGCCAGTTTGAATATGGTGGAATCATCTGTGCCAATGATAATGATCGCATTAATATTTTTATGGCTGGCCTTTTCCATAAATAATTTCACATCGGCGTGCTGTTCTTCTAATCCGCAATAACTGACCCAGACATTATGTGGCGCGCTGGCTTCGGCAATACCTTTAGTGACTTCCAGATAAAAAATATCGCCGCGCCCCTGGAAGGTTCTTTCCGGGGCAAATACCGCGATGCCGTTAATCAGCAATCGCCCGCTCGCCATCGACTCCAGTACGCCTAATTCCCGCGCGGTGCGCACTATTGCCTCGCGAGCCTTATCGCTGGTGTAGGATTTGCCGCTGAGCACCCTCGACACCGTGCTGACGGAATACCCCGTCAGGGACGCGATTTCCTCCATTTTTAACTTGCCCGCCATAATGTGACCTCGCTCTCAATCAGTTTTTGCAAATATTTGCAGAAACAGCGCTTTGATTTTAAAACGAAATTTCAAAATGGTTAGAGTTTACTTATTGACCTTGCGAGTATTCTCACAAAAACACATTGTCGCGGTTGCTCACCTTTCCTATTTTCCGGTCATCACTCTTTTCGACTGAAATTAAGGTGTGACATGGAAAAGGTACGTTTTGGCATTATTGGTATAGGTAATATCGGTACGGTCCACGCGCGCTATTTACTGGCGGGGACCGTCAGTGACGCCTGTCTGACGGCGGTTTGCGATAATGCACCGGAAAAGCACGCTGCCATTCGCCAACTGGTGGGCTCCGTTCCTCTTTTCAGCGACGCGCAGGAGATGCTCCAGAGCGGGCTTATCGACGCGGTCATTGTCGCGACGCCCCATTACGACCACCCGCGCCTGTCGATGCTGGCAATGCGTAACGGCATCCACACCCTGTGTGAGAAACCGGCGGGCGTTTATACGGCGCAGGTGCAGGAGATGAACGCCTGCGCGCGCGAATGCGACGTGGTGTTTGGCATCATGTATAACCAGCGCCCTAACCCGCTTTATCAGAAGGTTAAAGATCTGATCGACAGCGGCGAGCTGGGCGAGATCCGTCGCTCTAACTGGATCATTACCAACTGGTATCGCTCGCAAAGCTACTACAACTCCGGCGGCTGGCGCGCCACCTGGAAAGGCGAAGGCGGCGGTGTGCTGCTCAATCAGGACCCGCATCAGCTCGATCTCTGGCAATGGCTGGTGGGCATGCCGATCCGTCTGCGTGCGTTTTGCCAGTTCGGTAAGCATCGCGATATCGAAGTGGAAGACGAAGTGACCGCCTATGCGGAGTACGCCAACGGTGCGACAGGCGTGTTTATTACCACCGTCGCAGAAACACCGGGAACCAACCGTCTGGAGATTGTGGGCGATCGCGGCAAAGTGGTCGTTGAAGCGGGCAAACTGCGCTACTGGCGGTTGCGTGAATCAGAGACTGCATTTAATGCCCGCTGGCAGAACGGCTTTGGTGAGCCCGAATGCTGGGAGGTGTCCATTCCGGTTGCGCCTGAATATAGCGAACATCACGTCATTACCGCCAATTTCTGCGCCGCCGTACTGCGCGGTGAGTCGCTGATTGCGCCAGGTCTGGAAGGTATCCGCGGGCTGACGCTGTCCAATGCCATGCACCTTTCCACCTGGACGGACGACTGGGTTGAGCTGCCGCTGAACGAAAAACAGTATCTGCGCCTGCTCCAGCAGCGCATCGCTACCTCTGTTGATAAAGAGACAATAAGCCGAACGCTGGATGCCTCAGGCACCTGGTAACACCGGAGAATGCATAATGTTAAATGTCGCTATCGTGGGAACAGGGAATATCTCGCATAACCATATTCAGGGCTATTTGCAGTTTGGTCAGCGCTGCCGGATTGTCGCGCTGGTGGATATCTACCCGGAAAAAGCAGAAGAGAAAAAAGCACGCTATGGCCTGACGGAAGCCCGCGTGTATGAGAGCCACCAGCAGATGCTGGCCGCAGAGCCAGAACTTGATATCGTCGATGTCTGCACGCCGCCCTACGTACACGCAGAAATCAGTATCGACGCGCTCCACGCCGGTTGCCATGTGCTGTGCGAAAAACCGATGGCAGCCTCGCTGGAAGAGTGCGACGCGATGATTGCGGCACAGCAGGCGAGCGGAAAGATTCTCTCGATCATTGCGCAGAACCGTTTTACCGACGCATTCTGGCGCTTAAAAGCGGCGCTGGATTCCGGGCTGGCGGGCAATATTTGCCACGCGCAGGTGGATTCGTTCTGGTGGCGCGGGGACTGCTATTACGACCTGTGGTGGCGCGGTACCTGGGAAAAAGAGGGGGGCGGCTGCACGCTCAACCATGCGGTACACCATATCGACGCCATCCAGTGGATGCTTGGCTTCCCGTCTGAAGTGGTGGCGATGATGACCAACGTGGCGCATGACAACGCCGAGGTGGAAGATCTCAGCGCCGCCATTTTCAAATACCCCGGCGGCGCGCTCACCCAACTGACCGCCTCGGTGGTGCATCACGGCGAAGATCAGAAAATCATTATTCAGGGCGATAAAGCGCGTATCTCTGCGCCGTGGCAGGCGTTTGCCAGCGTCAGCGCCGATAACGGTTTCCCGCAAGAGACCCACGACCTGCAACGTGAAGCCTTACTTAACGCCGTTTTTCATGAGACCCCGAAACTCACCTGGACGCTGCACACCGGGCAGATTAACGACCTGCTGCAGGCTATCGAGCGCCGTACCGCCCCGCTGGTGGACGGCGTACAGGGCAAGCGTTCGCTGGAACTGATTACCGCTATCTATAAATCGGCCATTACCCGCAGCGTGGTGTCGCTACCGATTGACCGCAGCGATCCGTTTTACCGTACCGGCGGGACTAACGCCCTCGCCCCCCGTTTTTATGAGAAATCCGCAAGCGTCGCCAACTTTAGCGAAGTGGGCGCAATCCCTCTCGGCAAAGATCTGGATCGAGGAATGTAACCATGAATAAGAATGATGGAATGAACTACGCCCCGGTCGGCAAACCGCAGCCGGTTGTCCATGAAGGTGAATTCATTTTTGCCGCCGCGGCACTCGACCACGGCCATATCTACGGAATGTGTAACGGGTTGATTGAAGCGGGTGCCACGCTGAAGTGGGTCTACGATCCCGATCCGGCCAAAGTGGATAAATTCATCCAGCAGTATCCGCAGGTCATGGCCGCCAGTTCACTGGACGTTATTCTCAACGATGACGAGGTTCGTCTGGTGGCCGGTGCCGCCATCCCGTCTGAGCGTTGCGCGCTGGGGCTGAAATCGATGGCTGCGGGCAAGGACTACTTCACGGACAAAGCGCCGCTTACCACCCTTGAACAACTGGCAGACGCAAAAGCGATGGTTGAAAAAACCGGGAAAAAATACGCGGTGTATTACAGCGAACGCCTGCACGTGGAGAGCGCGGTCTTTGCTGGTCAACTGGTGCAGCAAGGGGCAATTGGCCGCGTAGTGCAAACGCTCGGCACTGGCCCACACCGTGAAGGACAAGGCCGCCCGGACTGGTTCTATGATCGTCGTTACTTTGGCGGCATCCTGTGTGATATCGGCAGCCATCAGATTGAACAGTTCCTGTTTTACACCGGCAACAGCGATGCGTGCGTGGTCGCCAGCCAGGTGCGCAACGTCAATCACCCGCAGTATCCGGCCTTCGAGGATTTCGGCGACGCGATGCTCAAAGGCGAGAACGGTGCCAGCGGTTATTTCCGCTGCGACTGGTTCACGCCTGACGGACTTTCAACCTGGGGAGATGGCCGCCTGACGCTGCTCGGCACAGAGGGCTATATCGAAATCCGCAAATATGTCGACTTGACCCGTGGTGAGCAGGATGTGGTGTACCTCGTCAATAAAGAGGGAGAATTCCGCTATCCGGTGGCCGGACAGGTCGGGTTCCCGTTCTTTGGCGAACTGATCCTCGACTGCCTGCACCGCACCGAACATGCCATGACCCAGGCGCATGCCTTTAAGGCTGCGGAGCTGTGCGTAAAAGCACAAATGCAAGCCAACGCAGCGGGATAAGAGGAGGCAGAAATGACGATCCTGAACACGGCGATTATCGGAGGCGGAGCTATTCATGGTTGCCATGTGAATGCCCTGCGTCAGATCCCTAACGTAGCACTGCGCGCGCTGGTGGATACTGATAGCGTTAAAGGGCTGAGGCTGGCGATGAACTATCAGTGCCGCTTTTATCAGGATTACCGGGAAATGCTGCTGGATGATGCCATTGACGTGGTGCATATCTGCACGCCTCATTTTGAGCATAAAAACATGATCCTGGCGGCGCTCGCCGCCGGGAAGCACGTTTTCTGCGAAAAACCGGTGGGCATGAACGGCAGCGAGCTTGCTGACATTGCCGCCGCCGCTGCGCAGGCGTCCGGTAAACTTGGCGTGTGCTATCAGAACCGACTTAACCCAACCAGCCTGCGCATCCGCAAAGAGCTGGCCGAAGGAAGTTTGGGTAAAATGCTGGGCATCAGGGCCGTCCTGACCTGGTCCCGCTCAGGCATTTACTACACGGAAAGCCCGTGGCGTGGCCGCCTGGCAACAGAGGGCGGAAGCCTGTTGATCAACCAGGCAATCCATACGCTCGATCTGATGCAATGGTTCGCCGGTGGCGTCACGCGGCTGAAAGGCGTTGTCGATAGCGGTGAACTGGCCGACGTCACCGAAGGGGAAGACAGCGCGATGGCGACGCTGCACTTTGCAAATGGCGCGCGGGGCCTGTTTTATGCCAGTACCTGCCACACCACGGACTCCCCTCTTCTGCTGGAAATCCACTGTGAACACGGCACATTGCAGCTCAACGATAACGCGCTGTGGCGCATCACGCCTGGCGAGCGGTTAAAACTGGAGAGCGACGCCCCGCCTGACGGCACAGCCAAAAGCTACTGGGGGATCGGCCATCAACAGGCGATCCGCCGTTTTTATCACGCCATTCATCATCCGGAAATAACGGATTACACCGATATCCGTGAAGCCGGAAAATCACTCACGCTTGTGGAGGCTATTTATCGGTCATCTCAATTAAGGCAATGGATAGAGATAAATAAGTAGAACGTAATTTGTATTCCAGCAGTTAATAAAAAACGACCCGAAAACGGGTTAATAGCTACCCTACACTGGATAATATTATGGTCAAACCAACTGAACGTAGAGTTGGTTATGGCGTGGCGCTTGGCTACGGCATAACCGATCTGTTTGGCGGAGGCGCTTTCGCCATTATCGGCACCTGGCTGCTATTTTTTTATACCACGTATTGCGGACTGTCCGTCGTTGAAGCTGGCTCAATATTTGCCATCGCCCGCGTTATTGATGCGCTATTAAGCCCGATTATGGGTTATATCACCGATAATTTTGGCGATACGTGGTTGGGCCGTAAATTTGGACGTCGCCGCTTCTTTTTATTACTGAGTTCACCGTTAATGTTCCTGTACGCCCTGCTGTGGTTGACCGATATGGGCTACTGGTATTATCTGGGGACCTACCTCTCTATTGAACTGCTGTCGGCGATGGTGCTGGTGCCGTGGGAAACCCTGGCGGCCGAAATGACCAACCGCTACGAAGAGCGTAGCCGCCTCTCTGGTGTGCGAATGATCTGCTCGCAGCTGGGCGGTTTTCTTGCGGTATCGGTTCCCGGTGTCATTATGCAATTTACCGGTAAGGATAATTCGTTTACCTACACCCTGACCGGGCTGATATTTTCCTGTGTCTTTTGTATTGCGGTCTTTATTACCTGGTACACCACCTGGGAAGCAAAAGATGTGCATCAGGAGTCCGACTTCAAAGTGGATAATCAGCGCAGCAGTGGCATTGGCAATCACCTCAAATATCTGGTGCTGGATCTCTTTTCGTCATTCCGGATACGCGCCTTCCGTCTGCATATTCTGATTTATATCTTCTCGTTCACGGCGATGGACGTATTCGGTTCCGTCTTTACCTATTACGTGGTTTATTGCCTGAGCCAGGACGCCGCGGCGGTGTCGGGCTGGCTGAGTATTGCGGCCTTTGCTTCGGTGCCGGGCACTTACGGATTTATGCTGCTATTGAACCGGCTAAACATGACGCCATCCGCCGCCCTGCGCCTCTCTTACGGCTGTATTTTCTGCGTGCTGCTGTTCCTGTTTACGATCTACCTGACCAAAACGCAGGTGCCGACGCTATTGTTCTCGGCGGTCTTTATCCTGTTGGGGGCCGCACGCTCTGGTCTGTATTATATCCCGTGGAATATCTACAGCTTTATTCCTGATATCGACGAGATGGTCACGCAGCAGCGCCGCGAAGGGATTTTTGCCGGTGTAATGGTACTGACCCGCAAAAGCACCGTCGCGATTGCCATCATGATTATCGGCCTGGTGTTGCAGGAGTCCGGTTTTGTAAAAGGCAGCGGTGCACAACCTGAGAGTGCGCTGGGGGCGATTATCGGGCTGATGATTTTTGCCACGGCAGCCTTGCTGGCGGTGAGCTTCTTCACCACTTACAAATTCAAACTCACCCGCGACACGCACAAAGTCCTTCTCAAAGAAATTGCCCGCCGCAAGCTGGGTGGCGATTACCGCGACTGTGATGAACATACCCGCGTGGTGATCAGGCAGTTGACGGGCTACGAGTATGACGAAGTGTGGGGTGGAGCAGCCACGCGGCGCACGGTTAAAACCGTGAAGTTATCAGCAGCAGAATAGCAACACGCGCCGGACCGGTTCCCTGCCTGTCCGGCCTGTTTTTGCTAAAAACGTGACCTCTGGCAGATTTACACGCCTTTACGCTATACTACCCGCTGAAATAATCAGCTCAACGCTACGAGCTGACGTTCAATGTGTTTTCACACAAATGTAATCAACTTCCCTTCCGAGGATCTGGCGAGAAGCCGGATAAACTATGTTAAACAGTATTTTAGTAATACTTTGTCTTATTGCCGTCAGTGCATTTTTCTCGATATCAGAGATCTCGCTGGCCGCGTCCCGAAAAATCAAACTTAAGCTGCTTGCCGACGAAGGCAACATCAATGCCATGCGCATTCTGAAAATGCAGGAAAACCCAGGCATGTTCTTCACCGTGGTGCAGATTGGCCTGAACGCGGTCGCCATTCTCGGCGGTATCGTGGGCGATGCAGCGTTTTCTCCGGCATTTCACAGCCTGTTTATTCCGTACATGTCCGCTGAGCTTGCCGAGCAGCTGAGCTTTATTCTCTCCTTCTCGCTGGTCACTGGCTTGTTCATCCTGTTTGCCGATCTGACCCCGAAACGCATCGGTATGATTGCGCCAGAAGCTGTGGCTTTGCGTATCATCAACCCGATGCGCTTCTGCCTGTTCGTGTTCCGCCCGCTGGTGTGGTTCTTTAACGGCCTGGCAAACGTGATTTTCCGTATCTTCAAGCTGCCGATGGTGCGTAAAGATGACATTACCTCCGATGACATTTATGCAGTAGTGGAAGCGGGTGCGCTGGCCGGGGTGCTGCGCAAACAAGAGCATGAGTTAATTGAAAATGTGTTTGAACTGGAATCCCGTACCGTCCCCTCTTCCATGACGGGCCGTGAGAGCGTGATCTGGTTTGATCTGCATGAAGACGAACAGAGCCTGAAGAACAAAGTGGCGGAGCATCCGCACTCCAAGTTCCTGGTTTGTAATGAAGATATCGACCATATCATCGGCTATGTGGACTCGAAAGATCTGTTGAATCGTGTGCTGGCGAACCAGAGCCTGGCGCTCAACAGCGGCGTGCAGATCCGCAATACCCTGATCGTGCCAGACACCCTGACGCTCTCAGAAGCGCTGGAAAGTTTCAAAACAGCGGGTGAAGACTTCGCGGTTATCATGAACGAGTACGCTCTGGTGGTGGGTATCATCACGCTTAACGACGTCATGACGACGCTGATGGGCGACCTGGTCGGCCAGGGGCTGGAAGAGCAGATTGTTCAGCGTGACGAGAATTCATGGCTTATCGACGGCGGTACGCCGATTGAGGACGTGATGCGTGTGCTGGATATCGATGAATTCCCGCAGTCCGGCAATTACGAGACTATCGGCGGGTTTATGATGTTTATGCTGCGTAAGATCCCGAAACGCACTGACTCGGTGAAATTCTCCGGCTTCAAGTTTGAAGTGGTGGATATCGATAACTACCGCATCGACCAGTTGCTGGTGACGCGTATTGATAACAAACCGACCATGCTGGTGCCGAAGCTGCCGGATGCTGAGGAGAAGGTGTCGGCGTAATGCTTTGTATACCCCACAAACATCAACGGCTCCCATCGGGAGCCGTTCTTTTAACTACTGCATAGCACGTTGGTTAAGCCATCTCAGTCTGCAGACGCATAACCTGACGGTTGACTTCGGACATCACAGAAAAGTGCTGTTTGTCCTTCACTTTTGGGATAAGGATTTTGCCCTTATCGAACTCAAAAGCGCCAACATCCTTGATGTACAACCGTCCACGGAACAGGATCTTCACGTACTTCGCCACCTGAAGCGGGTTGTAGCGTTGGAAAATTTTCATTCTTGTATCTCCTGCGAATCATACGCTCTTGCGGTGCCACAATCGGCCCGACTGTCCTGAGCGCAAATTTTATTGCTCAATGACTATAGACCAGAACCTCGAAGTTACCCAGTGTGCATAAGTTTATTTACCGTTTGATTACAATTATTCAGAATAATCTTTGCAAACCGTGACGGAGGGCAGTATAAGCCGTCGTTTTTTCATGGATATGTGCGTTCGCCCGCAAACTGGCATCGGGATTGCGGGAAAACCACATTGATCGCACTTATGATTAAAAGCGTAAGACCAAGTGGTCGGATCACCTGCATACAATAAGGAAACACCATGACCCTACGTAACATCCTTGCAGCAGCATGCCTGTTGCTGCCCCTGTGGGCTTGCGCTCACAACATTGAAAAAGGACAACGTGTACCGCCAGTCGGCATTGCTGACCGGGGAGAATTGATTCTCGACAATGATAAGTTTAGCTATAAACCCTGGAATAGCGCGCAGCTCGCAGGGAAAGTGAGAGTTGTACAACACATTGCCGGTCGTACATCCGCAAAAGAGAAAAATGCAACCCTGGTAGAAGCGATCAAGGCCGCAAAATTCCCACATGACCGCTACCAGACCACCACGATTGTTAACACCGACGATGCCATCCCAGGCTCCGGTATGTTTGTCCGTTCAAGCCTTGAGAGCAATAAGAAGCTCTACCCGTGGTCGCAATTTATTGTCGACAGTAACGGCGTGACGCGTAAAGCCTGGCAACTGGAAGAAGAGAGTTCGGCAATTATCGTGCTGGATAAAGATGGCCGGGTGCAGTGGGCAAAAGACGGGGCATTGACCCAGGAAGAGGTGCAGCAGGTGGTTGCTCTGCTGCACAAGCTGCTCAGTCAGTAGAGCGACACCCGGAAGCCAGGATTGAGGAATGATTCGCGCGGGGTATAGTCAAGCGGCTTCCCCTGCCAGTCATGCACATGCGCACCGGCGGCGGCGGCAACGGCGTGTCCTGCCGCCGTATCCCAGACGTTGGTTGGCCCAAAGCGCGGATAAAGCTGCGCCTGCCCCTCTGCCACCAGGCAAAACTTCAGCGATGAGCCAATTGACGTCGTCTGATGCTCGCCCAGTTGCTGCAGGTACTCCTGCAGTTCGCTGTCGCTGTGCGAGCGGCTGATAACCACCAGCGGTGGACGCGCATCACGCACCTGAATCTGCTTACGTACACCGCACTCTTCCTTCCAGGCTTTGCCTTCCGCAGCGCTGTACATCACTTTCATCACTGGCGCATAGACCACACCCAGTACCGCTTTCCCTTTTTCAATCAGGGCAATATTCACGGTAAATTCACCGTTACGCTTGATGAACTCTTTGGTGCCGTCCAGCGGATCGACCAGCCAGTAACGCTGCCAGTGCTGGCGTTCGTCCCAGCTTTGCGGGGCCTCTTCTGAGAGGACCGGAATATCAGGCGTCAGCGCCTGTAGCCCTTTCAGGATCACGCCGTGCGCCGCAATATCCGCCGCGGTGACCGGAGAGTCATCCGCTTTGCTGACAACGTCTATTGGTTTTGCACCGTCGTACACTTGCATAATGGCATCACCCGCATCCCGTGCGAGCTGACAAATCTTATCTAACATTCTCCACCTCTTCGTTAACGCAGTGGGCATAACTTATTGTTTTAGTTATATCGTAATGTGAACAATTCCGCTATCTGTGAAGCAATTCCGGTTTAAGCGTGCTTTTTTCTGGCAGGATTCACACTCCCGTAAGCAACAAAAAAGAGATACATATTCTTTTGTGGCCTGGATCGAAAAAAGGACTCCTCAGATGATTAAGTTTAGCGCAACGCTCCTGGCGACGCTGATTGCGGCAAGCGTTCAGGCGGCGACGGTAGATCTCCGTATTCTGGAAACCACCGACCTGCACAGTAACATGATGGACTTCGATTACTACAAAGATACCCCTACGGAAAAATTCGGACTGGTACGCACAGCAAGTTTACTTAACGCCGCCCGCAGCGAAGTGAAAAACAGCGTGCTGGTGGATAATGGCGACTTAATCCAGGGTAGCCCGCTCGGCGATTACATGGCCGCGAAGGGGCTGAAAAAAGGTGAGATCCACCCAGTGTATAAAGCGATGAATACGCTGGATTATACCGTCGGCAACCTGGGTAACCACGAGTTTAACTACGGCCTGAGATACCTTCACGATGCGCTGGCTGGCGCGAAATTCCCTTACGTTAACGCCAATATTATCGACGTTAAGACCAAAAAGCCGTTATTTACGCCGTACCTGATTAAAGAGACCGAGGTCGTCGATCAGGATGGTAAAACGCAGACGCTGAAGATTGGCTATATCGGTTTTGTGCCGCCGCAGATCATGACGTGGGATAAAGCCAACCTCAGCGGGAAAGTCACCGTTAACGACATCACCGAAACCGCACGAAAATATGTGCCGGAGATGCGTGCAAAAGGAGCGGATCTGGTTGTCGTTGTTGCCCATTCCGGCCTGTCGGCAGATCCTTATCAGGTCATGGCGGAGAACTCGGTTTATTATCTGAGTGAAGTTCCGGGGGTGGATGCGATTCTGTTTGGTCACGCCCACGCGGTCTTCCCAGGCAAAGATTTCGCCAGCATCAAAGGGGCGGATATCGAAAAAGGGACACTTAACGGCGTGCCGTCTGTGATGCCTGGCATGTGGGGCGACCATCTGGGTGTGGTGGATCTGGTGCTGAATAACGACGGCGGTAGCTGGAAGGTTACCCAGTCTAAAGCCGAAGCGCGTCCGATTTACGATGCCGCGGCCAAAAAATCGCTGGCAGAAGAAGATAAAAAGCTGGTCAACGTGCTGAAGCATGACCACGACGCCACCCGCGAATTCGTCAGCAAGCCGATCGGAAAATCAGCCGACAACATGTACAGCTTCCTGGCGCTGGTACAGGATGACCCGACCGTGCAGGTAGTCAACATGGCGCAGAAAGCCTATGCCGAGCATTTCATTCAGGGCGATCCGGATCTGGCAAAACTGCCGGTACTTTCTGCTGCTGCGCCGTTCAAAGTGGGTGGCCGAAAAAATGACCCGGCAAGCTACGTTGAAGTCGAAAAAGGCCAGTTGACCTTCCGTAATGCTGCCGATCTTTATCTCTATCCGAACACGCTGGTAGTCGTAAAAGCGACCGGCAAAGAGGTGAAAGAGTGGCTCGAGTGCTCCGCCGGACAGTTTAACCAGATAGATCCGAACAGCAGTAAGCCACAGTCGCTGATTAACTGGGACGGTTTCCGCACCTATAACTTCGACGTAATCGACGGCGTGGATTATCAGATTGATGTTACGCAGCCAGCGAAATATGACGGCGAGTGCCAGGCCGTTAATCCGCAGGCGGAGCGTATCAAAAACCTGACCTTCAACGGCAAGGCGATTGACCCGGATGCCACCTTCCTTGTAGTGACGAATAACTACCGCGCGTATGGCGGTAAGTTTGCCGGCACGGGTGATAGCCATATCGCCTTTGCGTCACCGGATGAGAACCGTTCGGTGCTGGCAGCGTGGATCAGCGCGGAGTCGAAAAAGGCGGGCGAAATTCACCCGGCGGTGGATAACAACTGGCGTCTGGCCCCGATCCACAGCAAAACGAAGCTGGATATCCGTTTTGAAACGTCACCGTCTGATAAGGCGGCTGCGTTTATTAAAGACAAGGCACAGTATCCAATGAGTAAAGTCGCGACCGACGATATCGGGTTCGCGATTTATCAGGTGGATTTGAGTAAGTAACGGTGGTTGTGCCGGGTGGCGCTGCGCTTACCCGGCCTACCCGAAATCCTCGAACCCGCAGGCCGGGTAAGGCGAAGCCGCCCCCCGGCGTTTAGGCCGCCCGCTCATCCCTATTCGCCAGCACCTGCGGCGTATTGACCTCTATCCAGTCCGCCAGCGCGGCCACTTTCTCGCTCACCGCCATACCGAGCGGCGTCAGGCTATACTCCACGTGCGGTGGCACGACCGGATACGAAACGCGATCGACAAAGCCATCTTGTTCCAGCGCCTGTAACGACTGAGCCAGCATCTTCTCGCTGACACCGCCCATCTTGCGGCGCAAATCGCTAAAACGATGCGTACCCTGACGTAACGCCACCAGGATCAGCACGCCCCAGCGGCTGGTGACATGCTTAAGCACGTCGCGTGAAGGGCATTGCTCCGCGAAAAGATTGCCATCGCGCAGTTGCTCGCTGAGGGTCGGTATCGTCGTTTTCATACTTACCTTTTTGTACGTACTTACTAAAAGTTAGTGATGGTGATAGTGTGCCACAACACCAGACAAACACGAAGGAGATTCATCATGATCGCGATTACCGGCGCTACCGGCCAGCTTGGTCAACACGTTATCGAAGAACTGCTGAAAACCGTTCCGGCCAACCAGATTGTCGCCATTGTGCGTAACCCGGCAAAAGCCGACGCATTGCACCAGAAAGGTATTGTCGTTCGTCAGGCGGATTATACCGACCAGGCGGCATTCGCCACCGCACTGAACGGCGTAAATAAGCTGCTGCTGATCTCTTCCAGCGAAGTGGGCCAGCGCGCCGTGCAGCATCAGAATGTGATTAACGCCGCCAGAGCGGCAGGCGTGAAATTCATCGCCTACACCAGCCTGCTGCATGCCGATAAATCCCCGCTCGGTCTGCACGTTGAGCACGTTGCCACCGAAAAAGCGCTGGCGGAATCTGGCATACCTTATGCCCTGTTGCGCAACGGCTGGTACACCGAAAACTACCTGGCAAGCGCACCGCCAGCCCTGGAGCACGGTGTGTTTATTGGCGCGGCGGGTGACGGCAAAATCGCTTCTGCCACCCGTGCGGATTACGCCGCGGCAGCAGCGAAAGTTATTGCTGAAGAGGGGCACGCAGGTAAGGTGTATGAACTGGCGGGCGATCATGCCTGGACGCTGAGCGAGCTGGCAGCAGAACTCAGTAAACAGAGCGGGAAGCCGGTAGCCTATCAGAACCTCAGCGAAGACGATTTTGCCGCCGCGCTGAAGGGCGTTGGCCTGCCTGCCGGGCTGGCGGATATGCTGGCAGATTCCGACGCGGGTGCGTCCAAAGGAGGCCTGTTCGATGACAGCCATACGCTCAGCAAATTGATTGGTCGCCCGACCACGCCGCTGGCGGAAAGCGTCAACGCCATCCTGTAATTGTTAAAAATTGGTTATTTCTTGTGGCATCCCCTCGGGTCATCTCTGATAATGGAGAGATGACCCACAAGGAGGCTCACCGTGCAAGGCGTACCGGAACAGTTCATTGATGAGAGAGACAGCGCACGCTTTCGCCATCTGGCGCAGTTGCCGGGCCTGGAACTCTATCACGCACATATCTCTGAATACGCCTTTGAGCCCCACACCCACGAAGCCTTCGGTATCGGCACTATTGAAACCGGTGCCGAACGCTTTCGCTATCGCGGAACACAGCACCTCGCCCCTGAAAAATCCGTCGTCACCATGAATCCGGACGAGATCCACACCGGTGAATCTGCGACCGAAGGCGGCTGGCGCTACCGGATGGTCTACATCGAACCCGACCTGCTGGAAGAGATGACCGGCCTGCGTCACTGGTGGTTCAGCGACGTCACTCGCTACGACCCGCAGCGTTCGCAGCAAATCGGCCGGCTGATTTACGGTCTGTGGCATACGGACGACCCGCTGGCGCAAAAAGGCTTACTGCTGGATCTCATTGAGACCTTCCAGCCGCTCGCCCGCCACGCGCCGGTGAAGCAAGAAGGCGCACATCGCTTTGAACGCGTGCGCGAGTATTTGCATGACAACTATATGCACCCTCTGACGCTGGACGAGCTGGCAAACGTCGTCTCGCTCAGCCCGTACCATTTCCAGCGCCAGTTCAAAGCCCATTTCCATGTGACGCCGCATCAGATGCTGATGGCGATCCGCCTGTGGCGCGCCAAAGCCTTCCTCACCCACGGTATGCCCGCCGCCGAAGTGGCTGCCGCCACCGGATTGACCGATCAGTCCCATCTCACCCGCGCATTCACGCACCGTTACGGCATTACGCCGGTACGTTACCAGAAACAGGTTACGCCGCGTTAATGCGCAATCTCATACAATACGCACACATTTTGCCCTCCTACACTGAATGCAGAGTAAATCAATGTGGATGGAAAAATGATTAGCGGTGTGTTGTATGCCCTGCTTGCAGGTTTGATGTGGGGGCTGATTTTTGTCGGCCCGTTGATAGTGCCGGAGTACCCGGCAATACTGCAGTCCACCGGACGTTACCTGGCGCTGGGGCTGATTGCCCTGCCGCTGGCGTGGCTGGGGTGCACGCGCCTGCGTCAGCTTAGCCGCCAGGACTGGGTAACCGCGCTGGCGTTGACCATGATGGGCAACCTTATCTATTACGTCTGCCTCGCGAGTGCCATTCAGCGCACGGGCGCGCCGGTGTCGACCATGATTATCGGTACACTGCCGGTGGTGATCCCTGTCTTCGCGAACCTGCTTTACAGCCACCGTGACGGCAAGCTGGCGTGGTCAAAAATGGCTCCTGCACTGGTGTGCATCGCCGTAGGGCTGGTGTGTGTGAACATTGCCGAGCTGCGCCACGGGCTGGATGATTTCAGCTTATGGCGTTACGGTTCCGGCATCTTGCTGGCGTTTATTTCCGTGGTGTGCTGGGCATGGTATGCCCTGCGCAACGCGCGCTGGCTGCGGGAGAACCCGGATAAACATCCGATGATGTGGGCGACGGCGCAGGCGCTGGTGACGCTGCCGGTTTCTCTTGTGGGTTACGCAGGAGCAACTATCTGGTTAGGCCAGCAGCAACCGGAGTTCGCGTTACCCTTTGGGCCGCGCCCGTGGGTGTTTGTTGGTTTGATGGTGGCCATTGCGGTGCTGTGCTCGTGGGTGGGCGCGCTGTGCTGGAATATTGCCAGCCAGAAACTGCCGACGGTGATCCTGGGGCCGTTGATTGTCTTTGAGACGCTGGCCGGGCTGCTTTATACCTTCCTGATGCGCCAGAGCGTGCCGCCGCTGTTAACGGCCTGTGGGATCTTTCTTCTGGTGGTTGGTGTGGTGATTGCGGTGAGAGCGAAGCCGGAAAAACCGAGGGTCGTTCCGGCGTCGGAGGTGTGAGCTTTTTGCCGGGTGGCGGCTGCGCCTTACCCGGCCTACAAGTAGCCGTTTCGTAGGCCGGGTAAGCGCCAGCGCCACCCGGCATGATATTAAAACGTTTCCCAGTTCCCTTCTGACGCCGCCGCTACGGGCTGCGCTTTTGGCACATAGGTTTTCACCGGTGCCGCTTTGACCGCCTGATTACGCGTTATTTTGAACACCGCCACCGCTTCGTTCAGGCGTGCAGCCTGATCTTCCAGCGCTGCCGCTGCCGCCGCAGATTCCTCCACCAGCGAGGCGTTCTGCTGGGTCACGCGATCCATCTCTGCCACCGCCTGGCCTACCTGATCAATACCGCGGCTCTGCTCGTCAGAGGCAGATGCAATTTCGCCCATAATATCGGTCACGCGCGTGACCGCATTGACGATTTCCGCCATCGTCTCACCTGCTTCGTTCACAAGCTGAGAACCCGCGCTGACGCGCTCGCCGGAATCATCGATCAGCGCTTTGATCTCTTTCGCCGCCTGAGCACTACGCTGGGCCAGGGTACGCACTTCACCCGCCACCACCGCAAAGCCGCGACCTTGTTCACCTGCACGCGCCGCTTCCACCGCCGCGTTCAGCGCCAGGATGTTGGTCTGGAAGGCAATACCGTCGATCACGTTAGTAATTTGCGCGATTTTACTGGAACTGGTGGCGATTTCGTCCATGGTGCGCACCACGCCTTCCACCACGTTACCGCCCTTCTTCGCCGTTGAGGAGGCGTCAAGCGCCAGACGTGAAGCCTGACGCGCATTATCGGCATTTTGCTTCACGGTTGCAGTCAGCTGTTCCATGCTGGCTGCGGTCTCTTCCAGAGAGGCGGCCTGCTGTTCGGTGCGGGAAGAGAGATCGTTGCTGCCCGCAGAAATCTCGCCTGCACCGGTGTAAATGGTATCGGCACCTTCACGTACCACGCCCACCGTATTCGCCAGCGAGGTTTGCATCTCCTGAACGTTGCGCGCCAGGATCGCCATTTCATTATTTCCCTCTGCCTGAATCGGCTGGGTTAAATCGCCTGCCGCAATGGCGCGGATATGGCTGATAACATCCTGCAGAGGCAGCAGCAGCACGCGGCGCATCGCGATCCAGCTGGAGATAATCACCGCAACCACCAGAAGCATCACCGCCGAAAGGACCCACAGGATGCGCTTATAGTCGCTTTCATTATCCTGAATGCCTTTATTCGTGAGCGCGGCCTGTGCTTCGCGCCATTCGCGATAGACCTTTTGCATCGCCGTCTGTTTCTGTTCGGCGTTCTGTTTGAACATATCCTCCAGGTTGCCCTGGCTCAGCAGAACGTTCATTTGCGTCAGCGTTGCAGAGTAAAGGCGGTATTGTTCTTCTAACTGGTCCGACAGCTTCTCATCCAGACCCGGCGTTTCCGGCAGCGCATAGTATTTATCGTAATGAACCTGTGCGTCTGCCAGCAGGTTTTTCGCGGTGTTGACCAGCTCATTCAGTTGTCCGCCGTTAATCTGAGAGGCCATGCTGCTTTGCAGGCGCAACATGCCACGGTTCAGGGTCACGCGTGCCTGGTTCAGGCTGATCCAGGCGTCGGTAAACTCCGCCACGTTTTGGCTGGAAACCTGAGAAACGGTGAAGTTATCTTTGTCGTTATTGAGTGCATTAATGAATATGCCTGCGGAAATCATTTGCATGACGCCGAGCACAAGCAGCACTGAGACCAGGAGAGTAATGACTTTTATACGTTTAAACATGCGTTGCCTTTTTTATATGCAGGTGTTGTCTGACGTGTCTCTATCGGCAGGCACGGCGGGTTGTTTACTGTTTCTCCACCTTTAAAAACTTTCTAAAGTCCTTTCCTGAATTTATTCAGTACGTTAATACCGCCCATTTTTTGTGATCAACGTCGTATTTTCACCCTTGCCACTAAAGGGTTATAGCCTTCACATAAAGATGCATTTAAAATGCATCTTATATTTTTGATGATGAGGTAACTGCTATGGCCTTCCGCGACCAACCCCTCGGCGAGCTGGCGCTCTCCATCCCTCGCGCTTCTGCGTTGTTCCGTAAATACGATATGGATTACTGCTGTGGCGGCAAACAAACCCTGGCGCGCGCTGCCTCGCGCAAGGAGCTGGATGTCGAAGTGATCGAAGCAGAGCTGGCACAGCTGGCCGAGCAGCCCATTGAGAAGGACTGGCGCACCGCGCCGCTTGCAGAAATCATCGACCATATCATTGTGCGTTACCACGATCGCCACCGTGAACAACTGCCGGAGCTGATCCTGCAGGCAACCAAAGTTGAGCGTGTTCACGCCGACAAACCTTCCGTACCGCGCGGTCTGGCGAAATACCTGACCATGCTGCATGAAGAGCTTTCCAGCCACATGATGAAAGAAGAGCAGATCCTCTTCCCGATGATCAAACAGGGAATGGGCAGCCAGGCGATGGGCCCGATTAGCGTGATGGAAAGCGAGCATGACGATGCAGGTGAACTGCTGGAAGTGATCAAACACACCACCAACAATGTCACACCGCCGCCAGAAGCGTGCACCACATGGAAAGCCATGTACAACGGCATTAACGAGATGATCGACGACCTGATGGAACACATCAGTCTTGAGAATAACGTACTGTTCCCGCGTGCATTAGCCGGGGAATAAAAAAAAGCCCGGTGGCGCTAACGCTTACCGGGCCTACATTTCTTTCAAACGTATTAACGCATTCCCGCCATACGTTTCTTACCGATAAACAGCCAGCCCAGCCCCAGCGCGATGAACCACAGCGGCGTGACGATCAGCGCCTGACGGGTGTCATCTTCCAGCGTCAGCAGCACCAGCACGAACACGAAGAACGCCATGCACACCCAGCACATCAGCTTGCCCAGCGGCATCTTGTAGATCGATTTTTCATGCAGGTGTGGGCGCTGTTTGCGATATACCAGGTATGAACACAGAATGATGGTCCAGACGAACATGAACAGGATCGCAGAGACCGTGGTGATCATGGTGAACGCACCGATCACGCTTGGGTTGACGTAGAGCATCACCACACCGCCCAGCAGACAGATGCAGGAGAAGGTCAGCCCTTTCGCCGGTACCGCGCGTTTAGAGAGTTTCGCAAACGCACTCGGGGCAACGCCTTCCTGCGCCAGACCAAACAGCATACGGCTGGTGGAGAACACGCCGCTGTTCGCGGAAGAGGCCGCAGAAGTTAACACCACGAAGTTAATCAGGCTCGCGGCAGCAGGCAGCCCCACCAGCACGAACAGCTCAACGAACGGGCTCTTGCTTGGCACCACCGAGCTCCACGGCGTCACGGACATGATGATGATCAGCGCGAACACGTAAAACATGATGATGCGCACCGGAATAGAGTTGATGGCGCGCGGCAGGGATTTCTCCGGATCTTTGGTTTCCGCCGCCGTGGTGCCGACCAGCTCAATACCCACAAACGCAAATACCGCAATCTGGAAACCGGCAAAGAAGCCGCTGATGCCTTTCGGGAACCAGCCGCCGTCATTCCACAGATGGGCAAACGACGCCTGCACGCCGGTTGGCGACTGGAAGTGCGTCAGCACCATTACCAGCCCGACGACAATCAGCGCGATGATGGCGACGATTTTGATCATCGCGAACCAGAACTCCATCTCACCGAACATTTTAACGGTGGCGAGGTTCAGGCTCAGCAGCAGAATAATCACCGCCAGCGAGGCCACCCAGTCCGATAGGCCGGGGAACCAGAACTGCGCATAGGCCGTGATGGCGACAACATCGGCCATTCCGGTAACCACCCAGCAGAACCAGTAGGTCCAGCCGGTGAAATAACCCGCCCAGGGGCCGAGCAGGTCGGAAGCAAAGTCACTGAAGGATTTGTATTCGAGATTCGAGAGCAGCAATTCACCCATTGCGCGCATCACGAAAAAGAGCATAAAACCGATGATCATATAAACGAAGATGATTGACGGCCCGGCAAGACTGATGGTTTTGCCTGACCCCATAAACAGCCCGGTACCGATGGCACCCCCAATGGCAATAAGCTGAATGTGACGGTTTGTGAGATTGCGCCGTAGCGACTGTTCAGACGACGCCTCTTCTGCGGCGGCGACTTTGACCTGATCTACCATGTTTTATTTTCCTGTTTATGCCTGTCTGTGTTGTTAAGGCTCTTCTGGCCTTTAAATACGTCAATGAATGACGGTCCCTTGTACGGGCTAATCGATATTAGGTAAGAATCGGCGGGATGAATACTATGATTTGGATATTATGTTAACAATATGTTGAAAGTGAGTGTCATATCACTCATACAGCGCGAAACAGCTCACAAAAATACACGCAACAGTTTCGTTTGCAAGATAAAATGTTGATTCTGTCGTAACTATAGGTTTTATCACTATTTTCCTCTCCCCGGACGGAGAGAGGAAATAAGAAAAGCCGATTACAGAATTTCCAGCAGTTCGACTTCAAACACCAGGGTGCTGAATGGCGGGATGGACGCGCCAGCGCCGCGCTCGCCGTAAGCCAGGTTCTGTGGGATAGTCAGTTCCCATTTAGAGCCTACCGGCATCAGGGTCAGCGCTTCGATCCAACCAGCGATAACGCCATTTACCGGGAATTCAGCCGGTTCGCCGCGTGCCACGGAGCTGTCGAACACCGTACCGTCGATCAGTTTACCGGTGTAGTGCACGCGAACGTGGTCGGTACGCGCCGGGATAGCGCCGTCGCCCTGGTTGATCACGCGGAACTGCAGGCCAGACTCGGTGCTGTTTACGCCTTCACGCTCACGGTTCTCTTCCAGATATTTCACGCCTTCTGCCGCCATCTCTTCGAAGCGCGCGCGACGCACAGCGTCAGCACGTTCGTGAATTTCACGCAGCGCACGGTGAACAACGTCAACCGGAACGGCCGGATGATTGCCTGCCAGCGCGTCAGCGATACCCGCCACCAGCGCTTCCGGTAACAGACCTTCCAGGCCGGATTCGCTCAGCTGCTGTCCTACCTGCAAGCCGATGCCGTAGCTTGCCTGCGCTTCGATAGTGTCAAAAGTCGGGGTGGTCATGGGTTTTCCTTCCATCACATTTAAAGTAGCGGGCAGCATATCAGCCATGCCCTTATGGGTAAAACTTTGTCTTAAGTAAAGGTGACAAACCGCGACGAAACAGAAACAATAGGGCCAGTCAGGATTTTCCCAAATTTATGTCACGAAAGCTGGTTTTGTTACGCCCGTCAGGCAGTTAGCAAACTACACTTCTCAGGACAGGATAAAAAAAGACGCGGAGCAGGAGGAGAGCCATGCCCGGCCGATTTGAACTGAAACCTACCCTGGCGAAAATCTGGCATGCGCCGGATAATTTTCGCATTATGGACCCGCTGCCTCCCCTGCACCGCAGAGGCATCATTATTGGCGCACTGCTGGTGATCGTTGGCTTCCTGCTTCCTTCAGGCGGCGATGATGTCGACACGATGCCAGCCACTCGCGATGCGCAGCTGGATATCCAGTCGCAAACACGGCCGCAGCCAGATTCACAGCCAATGCAGACTCAGCTGGTCACCCCTTCCGGCGATCCGGGCCAGGTCGCCCCCGTTGAACCTGAACCCGTTCAGGAAGAACAACCGCAGGAACAGGCCCCTGCGCCACAAGCTCAGCAACCCACGGGGATTGAACAACAATGGCGCTCTTACCGCGTCGAGCCGGGTAAAACCCTCGCGCAACTGTTCCGCGACCACAATCTCCCCGCGACGGATGTCTATGCTATGGCGCAGGTTGAAGGCGCAGGAAAACCGCTCAGTAATTTGCAGAACGGTCAGATGGTGCAGATCAGGCAGAACGCCAGCGGCGTGGTGACCGGGCTAACAATCGATACCGGAAACGGGCAGCAGGTACTGTTTACCCGCCAGCCGGACGGCAGTTTTATCAGAGCACGTTAATTGCGTAGGCCGGGTAAGGCGAAGCCGCCACCCGGCACTTCTGTTCTCAGGCACTCCGCTTATTCACCCACCAGATACCCGAGCAGACCAGCACCAGCGCAATCGCGTATTTGATATCCAGAATATTTTCGCCAAGGAAAATGGCGGAAAGCACCGTCCCCGCCACGGGCACAACGAAGTTGAACGGGGCTATCATGCTGACGCGGTTCACCTTAAGCAGCACGCTCCATAGCGCAAACGCCACGGATGACAGCAACGTCAGATAGCCCAGCACCGCGACCGCGGTAATGCTGTGCACCTCCAGCGTTCCGCCAGTTACGTACCCGCCAACAACCAGCACAAGCCCGCCGATAGCCAGCTGCCAGCCGGTCATCACCATTGGGTCGACCGTCTGCGAGATGCGTTTCCCATAAAGCGTGGCGGCTGAGAGAATGAAGGCCGCCAGCACCACGAATCCATCACCGTTCCAGACGAAGTGGAACTCGCTCAAGCCGCTGTGGAAATTCACCAGCATCACCCCGGCAAACCCCAGAATACAGCCGAGCGTTTTGTTATAGCTGAGCTTGTCGTTGTGGTAGATAAAGTGCGCCAGCAGCACGCTGAAGAACGTGCCAGTGGCATTCATGATCGAACCGTTAACGCCGGTCGTATAGGCCAGCCCGATATAAAAGAAAGTGTACTGAATGGCCGTCTGGGTCAGACCCAGGATGGTGAGTTGTCCGAATTGTGTGGCCGTCAGCCTGGCGATAGGCTTACGCTGCGCCAGTGCAAAAAGCAGCAGTAACATACCGGCAAACAGGAATCGATATCCGGCAAATACCACTTTCGACGGGATATCATCGGTCGCAATCTGGAAGAGTTCATAGCCGCTTTTAATGGCCGGGTAGGAGCTACCCCAAAGCAGACAGCAGAGCGTGGCGCAGGCATAGGCCACATTTCGACGGGCAAAGACAGGCGTGGGCAGAGCGGTATCCATGGCAAATCTCAAAGATAAAATTGCGTTTCAATTTATTATCAAAGAATGCGCCAGGAATAGCTACCATACAAGCCCAAACGACCATTTCTGGTAGCCTGAAAAAGCAAAACGCCGGCACAAGGCCGGCGCTTCGACGTGAGCAGAGTAAAAAATTACTCAGCTACTACGTTAACAACCAGTTTAGCGAACACTTCGCTGTGAACCTGGAAGTCAACTTCGTGCTCACCAGTGGTACGCAGAACGCCGTTCGGCATACGAACTTCGCTCTTAGCCACTTTAACGCCTGCTGCAGTAACTGCATCAGCGATATCGCGGGTACCGATGGAACCGAACAGTTTACCTTCGTCGCCAGCTTTAGACGCGATGGTAACGGTGCCCAGTGCGTTGATTGCTTCAGCGCGAGCATTAGCAGCCGCCAGAACGTCAGCCAGTTTAGCTTCCAGTTCAGCACGACGTGCTTCGAAAAACTCTACGTTTTTCTTGGTAGCCGGAACAGCTTTACCCTGTGGGACCAGGAAGTTACGAGCGTAGCCCGCTTTAACGTTTACCTGATCACCCAGGCTGCCCAGGTTTGCTACTTTATCAAGCAGAATAACTTGCATTACCTTATCCTCTTAAAGTCGTATTAATGGACCGTGCCCGATTACTGATGACGATCAGTGTACGGCAGCAGAGACAGGTAGCGAGCGCGTTTGATAGCGCGAGCCAGCTGACGCTGATATTTTGCACGAGTACCGGTGATACGGCTTGGGACAATCTTACCGCTTTCGGTGATGTAGTTTTTCAGCGTTGCGATATCTTTATAGTCGATCTCTTGAACGCCTTCCGCGGTGAAACGGCAGAACTTGCGACGACGGAAATAACGTGCCATATGGCTAGTCTCCAGAATCTATCAAATCAATCTGCTCGGCATGCAGAACCATTTTGCTCAGGCCATTCTTTGCTTTGTGGCAAGAGATGAACCCCTGAACCATGACTGCACTACCGACCGTTATACTGTGAGTAATGGCCTGGTTTTCGTGTCCGCTAATAATCACGGGCATTTGGCACCACGCCTGCCGGTGAAACCCGGCTTCCTCTTGCACAGAACGATGCTCAAGCACGAACTGGCAATGCGGAATTCCTGATGGACTGACCTTTCGAAGGGGAGCCCTGCATACAATGCCGGACAACGCCAGACGGTTGGTCATCAGAAATTACTCTTCAGAATCCCCAGCATCAGAATCATCTGCGGTTTCGTTTGCGAAATCATCGCGACGCTCACGGCGCTCGTCTTTCGCTTTAACCATCGGAGATGCTTCGGTAACTGCGTTTTTGGTACGCATAACCATGCTGCGGATAACGGCATCGTTGAAGCGGAAGGTAGTTTCCAGCTCATCGATCACTTCCTGCGGCGCTTCAACGTTCATCAGAACGTAGTGTGCTTTGTGCAGTTTGTTGATCGGGTAAGCCAGCTGACGGCGGCCCCAGTCTTCCAGACGGTGGATCTTGCCTTCTGCACCAGTGATGGCAGCAGAGTAACGCTCGATCATGCCCGGAACCTGTTCGCTCTGGTCAGGATGGACCATAAAAACGATTTCGTAATGACGCATCGAATTGCTCCTTACGGATTATTCAGCCTCCTGTCTGGGTCAGCCGCGGCCCATGGAGGCAAGGAACGTGTTAAAGGGCGGCTGAAAAATTGACGCGTCATAATACTTGCGTGCCCCTGGAAACTCAAGCTGATCGCACAAATAATTCGCACAAAGCGCAAAGCTGGTCTAAGTGGGTGATTTAAAATTAATCACATCGAGAAGCGTTGTTTTTTTGAACAACAGCATCAGAAATGGTCAGCAATCCCCGCCAGAGAACCGATTACACTTTAATCAAAGCCCATCCGAAACCAAAAGGAGAGCATTCAACCGTCAGACAGCACGCAGTCGTGGAGCGCATATCATGAAAAAAATCGCAATTGCCATTATGGCTGCACTTTTGCTCAGCGCAAACGCAATGGCAGCCATTAAGATAGATGGCCGACAGGCCAGAAATATGGATGATGTGCAGAGCTTAGGCGTAATCTATATCAATCATAATTTCGCCACTGAAAGTGAAGCAGATCAGGCGCTTAATGAAGAGACCGAGGCTCAGGGTGCAAAATATTATCACGTGATGTTAACGCGTGAACCCGGCAGCAACGGCAATATGCATGCAAGCGCAGATATTTACCGATAACGCTTTAACGCTAGCACCAGGAAAGCCAACGAAAAATATAGCCATAGTTTGACTTGCCCCCTGTCCGGGGGCTTTTTTTTGAAAATGGCCCTGAAATACCACCGGTTACAACTGTTTCGGTATTCCAGAGCACTTATTCACTTCTGCCCGTAATAGGCATTTGGCCCATGCTTACGCATGAAATGCTTGTTCATCAGGTAATCATCAATATCCTGAAGATGCGGATTAATGTCGCGAGCAATCCACGCCATTTTCGCCACCTCCTCCATGACCACCGCGTTATGCACAGCATCGTGAGCATCTTTTCCCCATGCAAACGGACCGTGTTGATACACCACAATACCCGGTGTATGCAGCGGCTCACTCTCGCCCAGGGTTTCAATAATCACGTTGCCGGTATTGAGTTCATACTCGCCTTCAACTTCAGCCTGCGTTAACGCCCGCGTGCAGGGAATATTGCCGAAGAAGTAGTCCGCATGCGTGGTCCCGAGCGCCGGAATGGCCAGCCCGGCCTGCGCCCAGGCCGTGGCATGTGTCGAGTGTGTATGAACAACACCGCCGAGTGAAGGATAACGCCGATAGAGCGCCAGGTGAGTCGCGGTATCCGAAGAAGGACGCCACTTCCCTTCGACGACGTTGCCATCGAGATCCACCACCACCATATCGTCAGCTTTCATAGTGTCATAGGCCACACCACTTGGCTTAATCACGATCAGCCCCTGCTCGCGATCGATAGCACTCACGTTGCCCCAGGTGAAGGTCACCAGGCCATAGCGCGGCAGATCCATATTGGCCTCAAAGACCTGCTGTTTGAGCTTACGCATGTTCAGCCTCCAGTAAGCCTGCCCGTGCCATACGCTCGCGCACCCAGTCGCGTGCTTTTGCCACTTCCGCAGCCGGGTCGTCCGACGTTTCGCTCCACATCTCAATCAGATAAGGCCCGCAATAGCCGGTCTGTTTGAGGGTCTCGAAGCACCGTTCGAAATCCACCACCCCGGTGCCGAACGGAACATTCTTGAATACGCCAGGACGGGTATCTTTGACGTGTACCGCCACGATATGCCCCATGCCCGCCTGCAGTTCCATCTGTACGTCATTATCCCACGCCGACAAATTGCCGATATCCGGATAAAGCTGGAACCACGGATTATTCAGGTAGTGAGCATACCCCAGCGCCTTGCTGATGGAGTTCATCAACGGGTAATCCATGATCTCCATCGCCAGCGTCACCTGCGCACGGCTTGCCATTTCGACGCTCTCTTTCAGGCCGTCACGAAAACGGCGTCGCGTTTCGTCGTTAGCTTCCTGATAGTAGACGTCGTAACCCGCAAGCTGGATCACACGGATACCGACATCCTGCGCAAAACGAATGGCTTTACGCATGATTTCCAGCCCCTCGGCGCGCACGGCATCATCTTCACTCCCGAGAGGGAAACGACGATGGGCGCTCAGGCACATGGACGGCACGCGCACGCCGGTTTCAGCGATGGCATTGACCAGCGCCAGACGCTGTTCGCGGCTCCAGTCGAGGCGGGAGAGGCGTTCGTCTGTCTCATCCACTGACATTTCGACAAAATCGAAACCCAGCTCTTTTGCCAGTTGCAACCGCTCCAGCCAGCACTCCCCCGCAGGGAGTGCCTTTTCATAGATGCCAAGCGGGACCTGTTTAGACAACATACCCGCTCCTTAGCCCCAAAGCTGAGCGATTGAGCGTTTGAACTGACGCGCCGCTTCCACCGGAGAGGCGGCATCACGGATGCTACGACCGGCGATAAACACGTGAATCGGAATCCCCTTGAACAGCGGCAGATCTTCCAGCGCCAGGCCACCGGTAACGGTCACTTTAAAGCCCATATCGGCCAGACGTTTAATCGCGCTGATATCCGCTTCACCCCACGCCACACCTGCGGCCTGCGCATCACGGCTACGGTGATAAACCACCTGCTGGATACCCGCATCGCGCCACTCCTGCGCCTGCTCCCAGGTCCAGAAGCCGGTCAGCTCAATCTGCACGTCGCCGTTGAACTCTTTTGCCACGTCCAGCGCGCCTTTCGCGGTGTTGATATCTGCACAGCAGATCACGGTGACCCAGTCCGCGTTAGCTTCAAAACACATGCGAGAGAGGATTTTGCCCGCGTCGGCAATTTTGGCATCGGCCAGCACGATTTTATGCGGATAGAGCGCCTTCAGGTCACGAACAGCACGAACACCTTCACCCACGCACAGGATGGTGCCAACTTCGATGATATCCACCTCTTCCGCAATCAGACGGGTGGTTTCATAAGCGTGAGACAGCGTCTGGTTATCCAGCGCGACCTGCAACATTGGTAATGACATTTTCAATTCCTCTTAAACGGCCGCCGCAGTGGCGTTATCAATTAAATCCAGCACTTCCTGCTCGGTGCGGCAGGCGCGTAAACGGTCAAAGTTGGCTTCGTCATCAAACAGATTCACGATCTGCATGATGCCGACTTCCTGATGGGTATTGGCATCGACGGCCGCCATGGTGATCAGAATATCGACCGGGTCGTTATCTTCATGGTTAAACACCAGCGGCGTTTTCAGCGTCACGAGGGCAAAGCCGGTTTTTTTGACGCCCTCTTCCGGGCGGCCATGCGGCATCGCCAGACCCGGTGCAATTACAAAGTAGGGGCCGTGCTGCGCAACGCCATCCAGAATGGCCTGGTAATAGCGCGGCTCGACGACGTCAGCCTTAACCAGCAAATCCACGCTCAGTTTTACCGCTTCCTGCCAGGTGCTGGCTTCCGCCTGTAAAAGGATGGAATTATTCTCTGCCAGCGAATCACGTAGTTTCATACAGCGTCCTTACTTCACGTCTTGTGGGAAGTGCTCTTTGATCACTTCCAGCAGTTTTGGCCCAAAATCCGCCGGTGACAGCATGTTGCGTACACCCACCACATATTTATTGCCCGTCACGCTGATCTCACCTGCGATATGGGTAGAGGCGATAATGATGTCTGCACCGTTCAGTTCACTTTTGTATTCACCCACCGCGCAGCTGTTCACCGTGTGGTCAATGTTTGACTGGGTTAAAAACTGATCCACTTTCATCTTCATGATCATGGAGCTACCTTGCCCATTGCCACACACAGCCAGGATACGTACGGTCATAATCGAAACTCCTTAGTGAGCAGAAACTTCTGCTGTTTGTTTTTCCGCATCTTCTTCAGCTCGCAGAGAACGGCCAGCGAAGAACATATAAACCAGAGCAATCAGGATGATGACGGTCATAAAGACCAGACCGACAGAGGCAAAGCCCTGCATCATCGGCGGTGCCAGAATTGACCAGTCCGCCATCCCCATCCAGGCGCTCATACCGGTGAGCTTGACGGCCCACACGCAACCGAAGATTTCAATCATGCCCATCACCAGGCAGATCTTGAGCGCCGCGCGCCAGCCGCCGAAGTGGTTAGCGAATACGCCGATGGTGGCGTTGGAGAAGAACATCGGGATGAAGCCTGGAATGATCAGGATGGACGAGCCGCAGCCCACCAGGATGCCAACCGCAATCAGCTGGCCGATGGTGCCCCACATAAAGCCCCAGACCACCGCGTTTGGCGCAAAGCTATAGATAGCCGCACAGTCAATCGCCAGTACCGCACCGGGGATCAGGCGCTGGGAGATACCGTTGAAGGCTTCCGACAGCTCGGCGACGAACATACGCACGCCCTGAGTAATGATGAAGATTGCCACCGCGAAGGAGAAACCGGTCTGCAGGATATAGACCGTCCAGTGGGTTTTCCCTGCCATCGCCTGAACCACATCAATACCGAAAGAGAGCAGGATGGCACCGAAGAAGATGGTCATCACAATCGCCGTAGAGACGATGTTGTCGTGGAAAATGTTCAGCCAGCCCGGCAGCTTCAGATCTTCAACGCTCTCCTCTTTTTTACCCAGATACGGTGCGACTTTGTAAGCAATCCAGGAGGCAAACTGCTGCTGGTGGCCGATGGAGAAGCCACAACCGTCTGTCACTTCCTGCGTTGGCTTGTACATCATGTTGGAGGTGATACCCCAGTAGAGCGACACCATCACGGCGGTGAAGATGATCGTGGTCCACATCGGGTAGCCGAAGATATAGAGAGAAACCGCAATCAGCCCCGCCTGCTGGAACATAATGTGGCCCGTCAGCATGATGGTGCGGATGCCGGTAATCCGGCGCAGCAGAACGTAAATGATGTTTAGCGCCAGCGCGAGCAGAACAGCATACCCAACCCAGCTATAAGCGTCGCCCATGCGATCGATGGTCGCCATCATGGAGGCGTAGGTATCAGAGATGGCACCGTTAATGCCATACACTTCCGACATCTTAGCCACGACGGGCTTAAACGTGCCGGTCAGAATGCCAGACCCCGCCTGCAACAGCATGAAACCGATAATGGTTTTAATGGTGCCTTTGATAATGACGCTGACGCTTTTACGCAGAAGGATATAGCCCAGGCACGTCACGATACCCAGCAACAGCGGGGCGTTAGTCATTACCTGATTAAAGAACACGGTAAAGACGTTGTAGAGGATCTCCATAACTCTCTCCAGAAAATGAGAACACGAGGGGCAATCCCTGTGTGGTTGGTGTCATCACTCTAGTAATCACAAATAATCACCACAAGATTGCATTTGATTATTTGTGACGCATCACGCAATTTATTTCCATGTTGTTAGTAATGATTTTCACTACCGATTTCAAAAAATAAATTAAGCCTTATAATTCATGTAATTAATCATTAATAAGCGATATATTAACAAGATAAAAACGGATTATCTGTGATGTGGCAAAGGTAAAATTCCGCAATTTAGCCGTTGCAAACCTGTTCAAAGAGTGCCAGCATTAATCACAACAAATCACCATATGATTATTTTTGATTAAAACCAGGAGTCAAACGATGAGTAAAGTGAATACCATCACCCGTGAATCATGGATTCTGAGCACCTTCCCGGAATGGGGTAGCTGGCTGAACGAAGAGATTGAGCAGGAACAGGTTGCTCCTGGCACCTTTGCAATGTGGTGGCTCGGCTGCACAGGGATCTGGCTGAAATCTGAGGGTGGCGCAAATATTTGCGTTGATTTCTGGTGCGGCACAGGCAAACAGAGCCACGGTAATCCGCTGATGAAAAAAGGGCATCAGATGCAGCGCATGGCGGGCGTGGAAAAGCTCCAGCCAAACCTGCGCACCACGCCATTTGTCCTTGATCCGTTTGCTATTCGTCAGATTGATGCCGTGCTGTCTACTCACGATCATAACGATCACATCGATGTGAACGTGGCGGCCGCAGTCATGCAAAACTGCCCTGATAACGTTCCGTTCATCGGCCCACAAACCTGTGTGGATTTATGGATCGGCTGGGGCGTACCAAAAGAGCGCTGCATCGTGATGAAACCAGGCGATGTGGTGAAAATCAAAGACATTGAAATCCATGCGCTCGATGCCTTTGACCGTACCGCACTCATCACCCTGCCAGCCGATCAAAAAGCTGCAGGCGTGCTGCCAGACGGGATGGATGAACGTGCGGTGAACTACCTGTTCAAAACGCCTGGCGGCTCTCTGTATCACAGTGGTGATTCTCACTACTCTAACTACTATGCGAAGCACGGTAACGAGCATCAGATCGACGTGGCGCTGGGCTCATACGGTGAGAACCCGCGCGGCACTACCGACAAAATGACCAGCGCCGATATGCTGCGTATGGCGGAAGCGCTGAACACCAAAGTGGTGATTCCGTTCCACCACGATATCTGGTCAAACTTCCAGGCCGATCCACAGGAAATTCGCGTCCTGTGGGAGATGAAAAAAGACCGTCTGAAGTATGGTTTCAAGCCATTCATCTGGCAGGTCGGCGGTAAGTTCACCTGGCCGCTGGATAAAGACAATCTCGAGTACCACTATCCGCGTGGCTTCGATGATTGCTTCACCATTGAACCGGACCTGCCGTTCAAGTCATTCCTGTAATTGTGCCCTTCAGTCGCCAGGCCTTACGCCTGGCGATGCCATATTTATCTTAGTAATTTCATGCTATTTCAAATATCATCTTTTCAAATCAATTCTTATCGGAATAGCTCATGACGGAAGCGCAACGGCATCAAATATTACTGGAACTCCTGGCGCAAACAGGGTTTATCACCGTTGAGAAAGTGATAGAACGTTTAGGGATTTCCCCAGCAACAGCGCGGCGTGATATCAACAAGCTGGACGAAAGCGGCAAGCTCAAAAAAGTTCGCAACGGTGCGGAAGCCATCAGCCAGCAGCGCCCCCGCTGGACGCCAATGAACATTCATCAGGCACAGAATCACGATGAAAAAGTGCGGATCGCCAGAGCCGCTTCGCAGCTGGTTAACCCCGGTGAAAGCGTGGTAATCAACTGCGGCTCCACGGCATTTCTGCTGGGCCGGGAGATGTGCGGAAAGCCGGTGCAAATCATCACCAATTACCTGCCGCTGGCCAACTATCTTATCGACCAGGAGCATGAAAGCGTGGTGATCATGGGAGGGCAGTACAATAAAAGCCAGTCCATCACCCTGAGCCCGCAGGACAGCGAAAACAGCCTTTACGCGGGACACTGGATGTTTACCAGCGGCAAAGGTCTGACCGCTGACGGCCTGTATAAAACCGATATGCTTACCGCAATGGCGGAGCAAAATATGCTTAACGTCGTAGGCAAGCTGGTGGTACTGGTCGACAGCAGCAAAGTCGGCGAACGCGCTGGCATGCTGTTCAGCCGCGCTGAACAAATCAGCATGGTGATCACCGGTAAAAATGCCAACCCGGAGATCCTCCGGAAACTGGAAGATCAGGGCGTCACGGTGCTGCGAGTTTAAAGATGCTGACGGAAAAACTCGACGGTAGCCTCCAGCGCCGTTGGTGTAATGCGGTGCCGGACACCCGCTTCCCACAGGCAGGTAAGATTGCCATCCAGGCCTTCATGCTGTAGCGCCTGCTGCAGACGAAAAGTTTCGACTGCCGGGACCACATCGTCCGCTTCTCCATGCCACAGCAGGAGCGGGCGGTTGGCCAGATGCGGTAACGCGTGAGTGATGTCCCACTCAGCCAGCACCGCGTCAATATCCTTCGGTTCCTGAGGCGGGAACAGCGTCTGCGACAGGGAGGAAAAATAACCTGACCCCATCAGACAGGCTACGGATCGCACTTCGGGGTGGCGGGCCATTATCCCCAGAGCCGTCATTCCCCCCATCGACGCCCCCGCTACCGCCAGGCGTCCATCCGCCACCAGCCCCGCCTCATAAAGCGCATCACGCAGCCCGGCGAACTCGGTCAGATTACCGTGCAAAATTTGCCAAAACTGCCCGAGACGGGCGTGTTCATCGCCCGAAAACCGCGCGCCATGATCGGGCGCATCCGGCATCACTACCCGAAAACCAGCCTGCGCCAGCGCCACGGCAAAATAGCTGTAGACCAGCTTAGAAGAGGTGAAACCATGATAAAAAACGACCACAGGCAGCGGTTGTGCACCTTTTCCAGCAGGGAAAGCGTGTATGATTTCATGCGTACCGAGGCGTCGGGTTTCAAGTTCAATCATGGTCGATCCTTTGCTAATGAATGATTCATAATGTTGAGAACTGGGTTACGATTTCGCGATATTTTCATTCGAAATTTACGCCTCAGATAACACTTCGGGAACATTCCCCCAAAACTAAATTTACAGACAACTACACTATGGCTATCAGGAAACGAGATATGGTTATGCGCAGGTTTGCTGCTTTATTGCTGGTCTCTCTGCTCAGTGGCTGTAGCGTCTTGCAGGGAACACCGCAACCCGCTCCCCCGGTCGCCGATCATCCGCAGGAAATTCGTCGTAATCAGACGGAAGGATTACAACGGATGGGCACCGTCTCCGCGATGGTTCGCGGTTCCCCGGATGACGCGGAAGAGGCAATCAAAGCACAAGCTGTCGCCGCAAAAGCAGATTATTACGTCATTATCATGATTGATGAAACCATCATTACGGGACAATGGTATTCACAGGCAATTTTGTACCGTAAGTAAGTTAATCATTTGAACGACATTTACACTGCTTTGCGTCCATAGACATTTTCCTGTCCACAATAAACTCCATGCCAGCAACAAGGGAAGTGAGTTTATTCGCGAAGGATTGCCCGGCGGATACCGGAGACATGTGAAATGGAGCTGACGATGAAACGAACTCTTGCTTTGACCTCTCTGTTACTCTCAGCAGGCCTGGTGAGTACAACTGCGCAGTCAGCTGAATTCGCCAGTGCTGATTGTGTCACTGGCCTGAATGAAATTGGCCAGATCTCCGTCAATAACATTACGGGGAGCCCGCAAGACGTTGAGCGTGTCGTTGCATTAAAGGCCGATGAGCAAGGCGCTTCCTGGTATCGCATCATCCAGATGCAGGAAGATAACCATGTCGATCACTGGCGGGTACAGGCCATTCTGTATGCATAATTCTTCAGTATAAAAGCCACTGATTTTAGTGGCTTTTCTCAGCACACATGGGTGGGCCTGTTTCAGTTAAACGGCTAACCTACTCTGCCCGTGGCGCGCAGCAGCAGATCGTTTTGCACCTGTTCACTCATCAGCGTTCCGCCACGGTTATCCAGCATCATGCGGCACCACGCCTGCGCCACTGGTGGTGATGCGTGCCGTAACATCTGACTTCCGGTCCCCAGTAAAAAGAGCTGCCGGGTGATCTCCCTGCCCTGCGCCTCCTGCGGCTTACGCAGCTTCTGTTGCAGCTGCCGCCAGCTACGATCAAAATGCCGATCCTGGCCTTTTACCTGGGCGAACTCTTCGGTGAGCAGGTCGAGCGTGCCAGGCTGCTTCGCCAGCACCCGCAGAACATCCAGGCACATAATATTCCCCGATCCTTCCCAGATGCTGTTCACGGGCATTTCCCGGTACAAACGGGGAAGCTCACTCTCCTCGCAGTATCCAACGCCACCCAGAACTTCCATCGCCTCTGCGACAAATGGAATACCCGCCTTGCACACGCTGTATTTCGCGGCCGGGGTGAAAAGCCGCGCCCAGAGAGCTTCATGCACGTCCTCGCGCTTATCCCATGCACGCGCAAGGCGGAACAGCAGCGCCGTTTGCCCCTCCAGCACCAGCGCCATGCGGCTTAGCACCTCGCGCATTAGTGGCTGGTCGATAAGGTTTTTCCCGAATGTCTGCCGCTGATGGGCATGGTAAAGCGCTACCGATAATGCCCGGCGCATCAGGCCGTGGCTGCCCAGTGCGCAGTCGAAGCGCGTCAGGCCGCCCATTTTGAGGATTTGTCGGACACCCTCTCCCTCTTCCCCAAGCAGCCAGCCTGAGGCGTCGAGAAATTCCGCTTCACTGCTGGCATTTGAACGGTTGCCGAGCTTATCTTTCAGGCGCTCCAGACGCACGGCATTACGTTGCCCGTCAGGCAGAAAGCGCGGTACAAAAAAGCAGGACAACCCGCCCTTAGCCTGCGCCAGCACCAGATGCGCATCACTTTGCGGCACGGAGAAAAACCATTTGTGCCCCACCAGCCGATAGCTGCCGTCACTGCATTTTTCCGCGCGGGTGGTATTGCTGAGTACATCCGAACCACCCTGCTTTTCCGTCATTCCCATGCCAATCAGCAGCCCACGCTTTTGTGCGCCCGGCGCGAGATGAGGATCGTAGCGATCGCTCATCAGCGGCGTCAGCCAGTCATGAAACGCTCCGGGAAGTGCCTGCTGTAGCAGTGGAGTGGCAGCGAAGGTCATGGTGATGGGGCAAAGCGTACCCGCCTCCACCTGTGCATGCAGGACAAAGCGCGCGGCTCTGGCGACAAACGAACCGTTGCGCGCCTCCTCTTCCCACGCCAGATTATGAACACGGTTGGCGCAAAGCCCCTGCATCAGAAGATGCCACGCGGGGTGAAACCGGACGTCATCCAGCCTCTCCCCCGTGGCATCATAACGTAGCAGCTCCGGCGGGTTAACGTTCGCCAGCCTGCCCAGTTCCAGTGACTCCGCCGTGCCTAACTGCTGCCCGATACTGGCAAGAAGGTCTGTATCCCACTCCGCACCTTCGCGGACAACCGCATCGCGCAAGGCGCAATCAGAGAGAAAAAGGTTGCTGTTAGAAAGCGGTACAGGTTGATTAAAAACGGTATGTGTCTGCCAGAGCATGCTGTCTCCCTCCTTCAATGGCAATGACGATAAGTATGGACAGAGCGCGCGCACGCTGCATGGGAGGGGAGTCACACGGTGGCAATCCCACTGAAATCATTCGTGAAATAGCTCACAGAACATAAGAATAAACTATTTCATACCCTCTCTTTTATTGAATAATTTATTCTTACCCTTATCTGTGAGGATCGTTATGCAACAGGATGCGCACAAGCGTGCATTAATTGCAGGCTCCATTGGTAATTTCATCGAGTGGTACGAGTTCGCCGTCTACGGTTTTCTGGCGACCGTCATTGCGAAGAATTTCTTCCAGCTTGAGGGAGAAGGGGGGCTGACAAGCCTGATCCTCACCTACGCCTCGTTTGCTATTGCCTTCTTCTTCCGCCCGTTAGGCGCGGTGGTATTTGGTCGTCTCGGCGACAGGATTGGCCGAAAACCGACGCTGATTATTGTATTGGTATTAATGACGCTGGCGACTGCCGCCATCGGTATTGTGCCGGTTTATGCCAGCATCGGGATTGCTGCGCCGCTGATAATTACCCTGCTTCGCATCCTGCAAGGGCTGTTCGCGGGTGGCGAGTACGGCGGTGCTGTCTCGCTGATGACGGAGTTTGCCCCGCGCGGCAAGCGCGGCCTCTACGGCGCGTGGCAGTCCTTCACGGTGGCACTGGGGCTGCTGGCTGGCGCAGGCGTCGTGGCGTTGCTCTCTGCCCTGCTCACGCCTGAGGCGTTGCATGACTGGGGCTGGCGCATTCCGTTCTTCCTGGCGCTGCCCATGGGCGTTGTCGCGCTGTGGCTGCGGGTGAGCATGGAAGAGACACCGAGCTTTGTGCATCAACAGGAAAAACCCGTCGTTGCTCAGGCCAATACCGCTTCCACGCTGAAAGCCATCGTCATGGGGATCGGGCGGGTAATGGTCTGGTCCGCGGCGGGTTACACCTACCTGGTGATTATGCCGACTTATCTGCAGTCCGCGCTGCACACCGGATTTAACCAGGCGCTGCTGATTGCGGTAATTTCAAATATCGGCTTTGCGTTGACCATTATTCCCTCGGGAATACTGAGCGACAGGATCGGACGCCGCACGGTAATGATTATCGCCACGGCATTATTGCTGATCCTTGCCCTGCCGCTGCTGAAAATTCTGCAGGCGGAGTCCAGCACGCTGGCGGTAAAAGCGGTAGTCGTATTGATTGCGGGTGGTCTGGTTGGGATGCTGGCAGGACCGGGCCCGGCGATGCTGTCTGAGATGTTCCCGACACGCGTGCGCTATACAGGGTTGGGGCTGGCTTATTCTCTCTCTAACGCCATCTTCTCAGGGTGTGCAGGGTTGATCATCACAGGGCTGATAAAAGAGACGGGCAACCTGGATATTCCGGCGTATTACGTGATGGCAACGGCGGTGGTAAGTATCTTCGCGCTGATGACGCTGAGAAAGGATGACCATTTACGGTCGTTAGAGGAGTGAGGCAAATGCCCGGTGGCGCTGCGCTTACCGGGCCTACGGTACCGTGCTTTTGTAGGCCGGGTAAGGCGAAGCCGCCACCCGGCACAACAGGCTACCCGCGCTGACGCACCGCTTCAAACAGACAGATACCCGTCGCCACAGAAACGTTCAGGGACGACACGCTGCCCGCCATCGGAATGCTGATCAGCTCATCGCAGTGCTCGCGCGTCAGACGACGCATGCCTTCGCCTTCTGCCCCCATCACCAGCGCCAGACGGCCGGTCATTTTGCTCTGGTACAGGGTATGATCTGCTTCACCGGCGGTCCCGACGATCCAGATGTTCTCTTCCTGCAGCAGGCGCATAGTGCGCGCCAGGTTGGTGACGCGGATCAGCGGAACGTTTTCCGCCGCGCCGCAGGCCACTTTCTTCGCGGTCGCGTTCAGCTGTGCAGAGCGATCTTTTGGCACAATCACCGCATGCACGCCAGCCGCATCGGCGCTACGCAGACACGCCCCGAGGTTATGCGGATCGGTTACGCCATCGAGGATCAGGAAGAACGGGTTTTCCAGCTCAGCAATCAGATCCGGCAGATCGTTTTCCTGATACTGGCGGCCCGGTTTCACGCGGGCAATAATGCCCTGGTGAACCGCGCCGTCACTTTTCTCATCCAGGAACTGACGGTTCGCCAGTTGGATCACCACGCCCTGCGCTTCCAGCGCGTGGATCAGCGGCATCAGACGCTTATCTTCACGCCCTTTCAGAATAAACACTTCCTGAAAACGCTCCGGTGCGCGCTCAAGAAGGGCCTGCACCGCATGGATGCCGTAAATCATTTCACTCATTGATGATTCTCATAATAGATAATTCCCCTCTCCCCTTTGAGGAGAGGGTCAGGGTGAGGGGAGAATTTACTCCGCCTGCTTTTTCCTGGCTGCGCGCTTCGCTTTGGTTGCAGCCGCTATTTTCTGTGTTTTAGCGGAAGGCTTTTTCGTTGAGCGAGCCTCTTTCTTCGCCGCCTTCGGCTTCTGTTTCTTCTCGCCCCGGAACGCGCTGTCCGGCTCGAAGTTCACCTTTTTACCCGCCTGACGACGTCTACCGCTCGTTTTGCCGTTTCCACCTTTTTTCGCCCTTTCACGCTCGGTTTTGCCGACGTTACGCGGAGCACGTTCGCTGGAAATCAGGCTGAAGTCGATCTTACGGTCGTCCATATTAACGGCTTCAACTTTCACTTCCACGCGATCGCCCAGACGATACGTCTGGCCGCCGGATTCGCCAATCAGACGCTGGCCGACCTGGTCGAAACGGTAATAGTCGTTATCCAGGCTGGAGACGTGCACCAGACCGTCGATAAACAGCTCATCCAGACGAACGAAGAAACCAAAGCCGGTCACGCTGGCAATCACGCCTTTAAAGACGTTACCCACCTGATCCAGCATAAAGTCACACTTCAGCCAGTCCGCCACGTCGCGGGTTGCTTCATCGGCACGGCGTTCGGTCATGGAACAGTGCTGGCCCAGTTGCAGCATCTCTTCCATGGAATAGTGGTAGCCACCGGTTTCGGTCGTGTTCCCTTTGTGGCCCTGCTCCTGCGCCAGCAGATACTTGATCGCGCGGTGCAGAGAAAGGTCAGGATAACGACGGATCGGCGAGGTAAAGTGCGCATAAGACTGCAGCGCCAGACCAAAGTGACCCCGGTTTTCCGGATCGTAAATCGCCTGTTTCATGGAGCGCAGCAGCATCGTCTGCAGCATTTCTGCGTCAGGACGATCGCCAATAGACTCCAGCAGCTCGGCGTAATCACGCGGCTCTGGTTTGTTACCCCCCGGCAGCTCCAGACCGAGTTCAGCCAGCACAGAGCGGAACGCGGTAATGGCTTCCGTAGTTGGTTTATCGTGAATACGGAACAGCGCAGGCTCTTTGGCTTTCTCAACGAAACGTGCCGCCGAGATATTCGCCAGGATCATACACTCTTCTATCAGCTTGTGCGCATCGTTACGCTGGGTCTGCTCAATACGCTCAATGCGACGCTCAGCGTTGAAGATGAACTTCGCCTCTTCGCTCTCAAAGGAGATCCCACCGCGCTCTTCACGCGCCTGATCCAGCGTTTTGTAGAGGTTATGCAGCTCTTCGATGTGTTTGACCAGCGGCGCGTACTGTTCGCGCAGATCCTGGTCGCCCTGCAGCATATGCCAGACCTTGGTATAGGTCAGACGCGCATGAGAGCTCATCACCGCTTCGTAGAATTTATATCCGGTTAAGCGACCTTTGTTGGAGATGGTCATTTCGCAGACCATACAGAGGCGGTCAACCTGCGGGTTCAGGGAGCACAGGCCGTTGGAGAGCACTTCCGGCAGCATCGGCACCACCTGAGACGGGAAGTAGACCGAGGTGCCACGGCTGCGCGCTTCATTATCCAGCGGCGTGTGCGGACGAACGTAGTAACTCACGTCAGCGATAGCCACCCACAGACGCCAGCCGCCACCGCGTTTTTTCTCGCAGTACACAGCGTCATCGAAGTCGCGGGCGTCTTCACCATCAATAGTAACCAGGGGCAGATCACGCAGATCCACGCGGCCCACTTTGGACTCTTCCGGTACTTCTTCGCGAAGACCTTCAACCTGCTCTTCAACCGCTTTTGGCCAGACGTACGGAATTTCATGGGTGCGCAGCGCCATATCAACGGCCATCGTTGTGCCCATGTTATCGCCCAGCACTTCAACGATTTTACCTACCGCTTTGGTGCGGCGCGTTGGACGCTGGGTGAGTTCCACCACCACCACAAAGCCCATGCGCGCACCCATCACCTCTTCCGGTGGGATCAGAATGTCGAAGCTCAGACGACTGTCGTCCGGCACCACAAAGCCCACGCCCGCATCGGTAAAGTAGCGACCAACAATCTGGCTGGTTTTTGGCACCAGTACGCGTACAACACGCGCTTCACGGCGGCCTTTACGGTCTGCCCCCAGCGGCTGCGCCAGGATCTGGTCACCGTGGATGCACATTTTCATCTGTTCAGATGAAAGATAAAGATCGTCTTTGCGGCCTTCCACACGCAGGAAGCCAAAGCCATCACGATGACCAATGACGGTGCCTTTCAGCAGGTCGAGGCGTTCTGGCAGCGCATAGCACTGGCGGCGGGTAAAGACCAGTTGCCCGTCGCGTTCCATCGCGCGAAGGCGGCGGCGTAGGGCTTCAATTTGCTCTTCACCTTCAATGTTTAATTCAACGGCAAGTTCTTCACGGTTGGCGGGTTTTTCGCGTTTTGTTAAGTGTTCAATGATGAACTCGCGGCTGGGGATAGGATTCGCGTATTTTTCGGCTTCGCGTTCCTGGAAAGGATCATGTGACATATCGGTTCCTCCGTTGTCAGCTCCGGTGGAAATTTTCTTCATTCCACCAGCAATAATTTATAAAGCGGTTGATTCTCTTCAACCAAATCGGCCAGCGTGTAGTTATCCAGTTCCATGAGAAAACTTTGCACGGCCTTAGAAAGCGCCTGTTTCAGGCGGCAAGCGGGCGTAATGTGGCAGAACTCGCTGCTGCAATTCACCAGAGATAACGGCTCCAGTTCACGTACCACATCCCCAACACGAATACTCTGCGCCGGTTTACCGAGACGGATCCCACCATTTTTCCCTCGGACGGCAGCAACGTATCCGGCACGGCTAAGTTGATTGATTATTTTGACCATATGATTACGGGACACACCGTAGACCTCTGTCACCTCAGAGATACTGGTCATTTGCCCTTCGGGTAACGACGCCATGTAAATCAGCGCGCGTAAGCCGTAATCGGTGAAACTTGTTAACTGCACATCAACCTCAGGAAAAAAGGGAAAACGCGGTCAAACCGCAGAGATATTCATTAATGATGATAAACCAGCCAGATAGTTGGCGGCTAATTTATTTGACAGACGGGGCGAAAAAGCGGAGATCCAGGAGCGGTCGCCGGATGGCGCTACGCTTATCCGGCCTACGGGTCTCCCCGCAGGCCAGCAGTCACGAAGATTATGCGTCGAACGGGTCGCGCAGGATCATCGTTTCAGTACGATCCGGGCCGGTAGAAATAATATCGATCGGCACTTCAGTCAGTTCTTCAATGCGCTTGATGTAATCCAGCGCTGCCTGCGGCAGGCCGCTACGCTCTTTCACGCCGAAAGTGGTCTCAGACCAGCCTGGCAGGGTTTCGTAGATTGGCTCGATGCCTTCCCAGTCGTCAGCAGCCAGCGGAGTGGTGGTCACTTCGCGGCCATCTGGCATACGGTAGCCGACGCAGATTTTCACTTCTTTCAGGCCGTCCAGTACGTCCAGCTTGGTCAGGCAGAAGCCAGACAGGGAGTTGATCTGCACTGCACGACGCACTGCAACCGCATCCAGCCAGCCGGTACGACGACGACGACCGGTGGTCGCGCCAAACTCGTTACCCTGCTTGCACAGGAACTCGCCGGTTTCATCAAACAGCTCGGTCGGGAAAGGACCCGCACCCACGCGAGTGGAGTAGGCTTTGATGATGCCCAGAACGTAATCCACATAACGTGGGCCCAGGCCAGAGCCGGTTGCCACGCCACCTGCGGTGGTGTTAGAGGAGGTTACGTATGGATAAGTACCGTGGTCGATGTCCAGCAGCGTCCCCTGCGCACCTTCGAACATGACGAAATCGCCACGCTTGCGCGCCTGGTCCAGCAGATCGGACACATCAACCACCATACCGGTCAGAATGTCTGCAATCGCCATGACGTCATCCAGCACTTTCTGGTAGTCAACAGCGTCAGCTTTGTAGAAGTTCACCAGCTGGAAGTTGTGATATTCCATCACTTCTTTCAGTTTTTCAGCGAAGGTTGCTTTGTCGAAGAGGTCGCCCACGCGCAGACCGCGACGTGCCACTTTATCCTCGTAAGCCGGACCGATGCCACGACCGGTGGTGCCGATCGCTTTCGCGCCACGCGCTTTTTCACGCGCTACGTCCAGCGCCACATGATAATCCAGGATCAGTGGGCAGGCTTCGGAGAGCAGCAGACGCTCACGAACAGGGATACCACGGTCTTCCAGACCTTTCATCTCTTTCATCAGCGCAGCCGGAGACAGCACAACACCGTTACCGATGATGCTGGTGACGTTTTCGCGAAGAATGCCTGATGGAATAAGATGGAGGACGGTTTTTTCACCGTTGATTACGAGAGTATGGCCTGCGTTGTGACCGCCCTGGTAGCGTACAACATATTTAGCCCGTTCAGTCAGAAGATCAACAATCTTCCCTTTACCTTCGTCACCCCATTGGGTGCCCAGTACGACGACGTTGTTACCCATTTTTTCAAAATCACCGTTTGCTTAAAAATGGATTCTACCATCGCTTTTTCAGATATACAGCACTTTTTGACCCTAAAATATGCCAGTTATGGCTACTTTTTGATCAGCCAATCGTTTTCCTCAACATGTAGTAGATCACGATGCCAGCAACCACAAGTCCACCACCAAAACGACGCAAAATATTATCCGGCAGCTGGCTCATGGTGGCGATCATTCGACGCCAGGCACGGGGATAAAGCATCGGGCCAAGTCCTTCCAGCACCAAAACCAGGGCCAGTGCGAGCCAGATCGTTGAATTCATTTTTGATCCTTATAAAAGAAAACCACCGCTCCGTTGAGAGCGGTGGTTTGAATACTCAAACTGATCGGAGTTTATCGCGTTGCGTTAGCTGGCGTCTTCATATAACGGAAGAAATCGCTGTCCGGGCTGAGCACCATTACATCCTGGTTGCTCTGGAAGCTATTCTCGTAAGCACGCAGGCTACGGATAAAGGCATAGAAGTCCGGGTCCTGGCTGAATGCATCCGCAAACAGTTTCGCCGCTTCGGCATCGCCTTCACCACGCAGGATACGGCCCTGACGCTCAGATTCCGCCAGCGTTTTGGTCACTTCGTAATCCGCTGCCGCACGCAGTTTCTCCGCCTCTTCCTGGCCCTGCGAACGGTGGCGACGCGCTACCGCTTCACGCTCAGCGCGCATACGGTTGTAAATCGCCTCAGACACTTCTGCTGGCAGGTTGATCTGCTTGATACGCACATCCACCACTTCGATACCCAGTGCAGCCATACTGTTCGGGTTGATCACCGGCACTTTGCCATTGGTCTCAGCCTGAACGCGTTCAGCCGCTTTCGCAATCGCGTCATCTGCAGCTGGCGTCGAGACTTCGTCTTCCGTACCTGCAGAACCGGAGTTCAGCGCATCGCGTACTTCAAGGGTCAGACGACCACGGGAGTCCGTCACGATGTCTTTCACATCCAGACGACCAATCTCAGAACGCAGACGGTCAGAGAACTTACGTTTCAGCAGCACTTCCGCCTGAGAAACATCACCACCGCCTGTTGCCAGGTAGTAACGACTGAAATCACTGATACGCCATTTGATGTAAGAATCAACGATCAGGTCTTTCTTCTCTTTGGTCACGAAACGGTCGGCCTGGTTATCCATGGTCTGGATACGGGCGTCGAGCGTTTTCACTGATTCAATCAGTGGGATCTTGAAGTGCAGGCCTGGTGCATAGACCAGCGGTTTTTCTTCGCTGTCACGCAGAACCTTACCGAAGCGCAGGGTAATGCCACGCTCGCCCTCTTTCACCACAAAGATAGAGGTATAAAGTACGACCAGTACGATGATGATGATCGCAATAACTGACTTACGCATCCTTATTCCCCCTGACGCTGGTAGTCGTTACGCTGCGCGTTAGCACGGCGTTGGTCCATAATGTCACCATCGTTCGAAGAAGGCGTTGTGTTCGCGCTGGCGCTGCCCGATGAGGCTGGCGGCAGGCGCAGCAGGTTATTCGCCCCACTGTTTCCCGACTTCGCAGCAGGCGCAGAACCGCCTTTCAGCATCTGGTCCAGCGGCAGAACCATCAGGTTTCCGCCTTTGCTGTCGTTAACCAGCACTTTACGCGTGTGGCTCAGCACTTTTTCCATGGTCTCGATATAGAGACGCTCACGGGTAATTTCCGGTGCGGCTTTATATTCCGGCAGGATCTTCGCGAAACGCGCCACTTCACCCTGCGCTTCAAGGATGGTCTGGGTCTTGTACGCGCGCGCTTCTTCCAGAATACGCTGTGCCTGACCGTTAGCACGCGGCTGAACTTCGTTGGTGTAGGCTTCTGCTTCGCGGATGTACTGCTGCTCGTTTTCACGTGCGGCAATCGCATCGTCAAATGCGGCTTTCACCTCTTCCGGCGGACGGGCAGCCTGGAAGTTGACGTCCAGCAGGGTAATACCCATGTTGTATGGACGGATGGTCTCTTCCAGCTCACGCTGGGTATCGCTACGAATAACGGTACGACCTTCGGTCAGAATGCGGTCCATGGTGTATTTCCCGATCACACCACGCAGGGCGCTATCGGTTGCCTGACGCAGGCTGTCATCAGCGCTGGTCACGCTAAACAGATAACGCTCAGGATCGGTTACGCGGTACTGCACGTTCATCTCAACGCGCACCACGTTCTCGTCCGAGGTCAGCATCACGCCAGAGGCTGCCAGTTCACGGACAGATTCCACGTTCACTGCGGTCACGTCGTCAATGAAGGTCGGTTTCCAGTTCAGGCCCGGCTCAACCAGATGGCTGAACTTGCCGAAACGGGTGACCACACCGCGTTCCGCTTCTTTAATGGTGTAGAACCCGCTGGCGGCCCAGATGATTACCACAGCAGCGGCCACAATGCCCACCACGCGGCCACCCATTTGCGGGCGCGGCCCCTGAGTGGAGTTGCCACCCGAGCCAGAACCTTTACCTCCGCCAAGTCCACCAAGTTTTTTGCTTAGTTTGCGGAAGATATCATCCAGATCCGGCGGCCCCTGCTCGCGACCACCTTTGTTGCCATTTCCCCCAGAGTTGCCGCCTTGATTATTGCTGCTTCCCCACGGGTCGCGGTCTTGTCCGTTATTACCGGGCTGATTCCACGCCATGTATATGCTCCATATTTGTTATGCAAGGGCGAATTATTCAGGCTTCCCCTTTCTGGTCAGACGATATAGTCCGCCAGCGCAGGTTCTTGTTTACAGAGGCGACGCCAGTCAACGATCGGCATACGCACCTGCATCCCCACGCTGCCGTCATCCTCCATCCACTCTTTTTCTATCGCCTGAAGCTGATAAAACCGGCTGCGCAGCCTGCCTTCCTGTGGCGGCAGACGCAGCGTGTGCTGAGCGACCTCACCGGAAAGACGTTCTGTCAAAGCCTGGAAAAGCAGTGGCACACCAATACCGGCCTGGGCCGAAAGCCAGACCCGAATCGGTTTGTTCTCTTCATCCCGGTCGATACGCGGTTCAAAATCATCCAGCATATCGATTTTGTTCATCACCAACAGGGTTGGGATTTCGTGGGCGTCGATCTCTTCGAGCACCACGTTTACCGCGTCGATGTTCTCCTGTACACGCACGTCTGCCGCATCAATCACATGCAGCAGCAGGGTCGCCTGTCGCGTCTCCTGCAGGGTAGCTTTAAACGCCGCCACCAGGTCATGCGGCAGATGGCGGATAAACCCTACGGTATCCGCCAGCACGGTTTCACCGACATCCGCAACGTCAATACGACGCAACGTTGGGTCCAGGGTCGCAAACAGCTGGTCTGCGGCATAAACCTGGGCCTCAGTGATCTGATTAAACAGGGTGGATTTACCGGCGTTGGTATACCCCACCAGCGACACCGTCGGGATGTCGGCTTTCGAACGCGCGCGACGCCCTTGCTCACGCTGTTTCTCAACGCGTTCCAGACGTGAGAGGATCTGGGTAATACGGCCACGCAGCAAACGGCGGTCGGTTTCGAGCTGGGTTTCACCCGGACCGCGTAAACCAATCCCGCCTTTCTGTCTTTCAAGGTGGGTCCAGCCACGCACAAGGCGCGTTGCCAGATGGCGCAGTTGCGCCAGCTCAACCTGCAGCTTACCTTCGTGGGTACGTGCACGCTGAGCAAAAATATCTAAAATCAAACCCGTGCGATCGATAACACGGCATTCGCAAAGACGTTCCAGGTTACGTTCCTGAGCCGGAGACAGCGCATGATCAAACAACACGACTGATGCGCCGGTTGCTTTTACGGCATCCGCAATTTCTACTGCTTTACCTTCACCAACAAAATACTTTGGGTGCGGCGCTTTACGGCTACCGGTAATCACCTGCATTGCTTCGACACCGGCGGAAGAGACCAGAGATTCAAACTCCTGGAGGTCTTCCATATCTTTGTCTTGCGAAAAATAGATGTGTACCAGCACCGCCTGCTCACCGGCATCATAACGGTCAAACAAGCGTAAAACCCTCAAAAAAAAATCAGCGGGGAACGCAGATTCCTGGCTCCCCGTGTGGATAACAGCCAGAAACCTTATTCGGTGTCTTCGCTGTCCTGCGCAGGAGAAGAAGAGCCCTGCGCGTTGCTGCCATGATGGTAGTTACTACCAGTGCCGCCGCCAGCGTTATTGCTGTGATGGGAAACCGGACGAGACGGAACAACAGTAGAAATCGCGTGCTTATAGACCATCTGGCTGACCGTGTTTTTCAACAGGATCACGAACTGATCGAAAGACTCAATTTGCCCTTGCAGCTTGATACCATTCACCAAATAAATAGAAACTGGAACACGTTCCCGACGCAATGCGTTCAGGAACGGATCTTGTAAAGATTGCCCCTTAGCCATTCTATCTTTTCCTTATATGCTTGTTTTGTACTTAGAACCTTGCGATTCTGAAAAATTGCGCACGATACGGCTTAATTGTACACATTCAGTGAGCGATATCACCAACAACCTGAATGACTTCGTTTAGCGCCTGTTGTGGTTTTTCACTGTCTAACCAGTGAACCCCCTCCCAACCGCGTAACCAGGTTATCTGGCGTTTCGCTAACTGCCTCGTGGCGCAAACACCTCGATAAACCATTTCATCGTATGAAATCTCACCTTCAAGATATGACCACATCTGGCGATATCCCACACAACGAATGGAAGGCATGTCCGTATGCAAATCTCCACGGGCAAAAAGCGCCCGCACTTCTGCTTCAAAACCTGAAGCCAACATCTGATGAAAACGCTGCTCAATTCGTTGATGGAGCAGTTCACGGCTCGCCGGGGCGATGGCGAACTGATGCACCTGATACGGCAGAGCGTCTCCTGACGTTTGCGTCAGTTCCGTTAAAGTTTTACCCGAAATGAAAAAAACTTCCAGTGCTCGGGAAAGCCTTTGCGGATCATTTGGATGAATCCGTGCTGCGGCAACCGGGTCAACCTCTTCCAGTTGCTTATGCAGAACGTCCCAGCCTTGCTCTGCCGCCTGCTGTTCAATCTTTGCTCTCACTTCCGGGTCGGCAGATGGCAGAGGCGATAACCCCTCCAGCAGCGCCTTGAAGTAGAGCATGGTTCCGCCAACCAACAGCGGTATACGTCCCGCTGCCGTTATCTCGGCCATTTCAGCTAAGGCATCGCGACGGAAATCCGCTGCGGAGTATGCCTGCGCCGGGTCGAGAATATCCAGTAAACGGTGCGGTGCCGCGCGCAGTTCATCTGCGTCTGGCTTTGCCGTGCCGATGTCCATTCCCCGATAAATGAGGGCAGAATCAACGCTAATCAACTCTACTGGCAAAACTTTACGTAACTCAATGGCTAACGCCGTTTTGCCGGAGGCCGTTGGGCCCATTAAAAAAATCGCCTTAGGCAGGCTCGCCTTACTTACGTCAATCATGTTTCAGGGCGGTCATCGCCGTTTGTAAATCAACAGGTTGTAATAATCCACCCGGTGGCGTTTTGACTAACTGCGGGCAAAGGCGTTCAACCTCTGCCAGCACGGTAATCGCCTGCGCCATACTCCACGGCGTGTGTTCGCTTGCCAGATGGCGGGCGATCCACTGCGCGGTGTTGGCGGCATCAAACGACGTTTGCTGCGCCAGGTAGCCTATCAGTTCAGGAATCAAGTTTTGTAAATTTTGTTGGCGTAAGGGTAAAGGCACTGCGCGAATCGTCACATGCTGCGCTTCCAGTACACATTCAATGCCCATTTCTACCAACAGCGGCGTGGCACGCTGCAATACCGCTGTTTCTTGTGCGGATATTTTCAGGCGAACAGGGATCAGCAACGGCTGCGCACAGGCCGCGTTGTCCCCAGGCGTAAGCTGGGCTTGTTTAAGCCAGCGTTCCGCCACCGACAGCGCCAACAGCAGCAGCGTGCCCTCGCGTTCGAGCAAGGCCATATCCGGAGCAATAATGGTCAATACCCGGCCAAAACTTTGGTGGTGCCCGTCCAGCGCGGGAGCGGGTACTGAAATAGGTTCTTTACGCTCCACCGCCGGGGTGTCCAGCAACTTGCGGTACAACGCTCCTTGCTGCTTTTGATAGCCCGGCTGAGCGTTCGGGTAGTTCGCACCGGTTGGACGCGGCGCACTTCCTGCCGATCCAAATCGTGGCGCTGCCGGTTCGCGCGCGGCGGCAGGTTCAGCGAAATGGTTACGCCCCGCCGCCACCCGGTTTTCCGGCAACGGACGAAGCGTTGACTCTACCTTTTCCAGCGGCAGGGCCGGTTCCGCCTGCTGCTGCAAAACGCTCACTACGCCCTGATAAATAAAATCATGTACCAGACGCGACTGATGGAAACGCACCTCATGTTTGGCTGGGTGGACGTTCACATCAACCTGATGCGGGTCAATCTCAAGATAGAGCACAAACGCAGGCTGCTGGTCAGCGCCGAGCTTATCTTCACAAGCCTGGCGGATTGCATGGTTGATTAACCGATCGCGCATCATACGGCCATTGACATAGCAATACTGGATCTCCGCGAACGCAGAACTGCCTGCGTGGGGATCGGCAACCCAACCGCGCAGCGCCAAATCACCATGCTGCCACTCAATAGCCAGCGCTTTCTCCAGGAACGGCGTCCCGCAGATAGCTCCCAGGCGACGCTCTTTCTGCCCCCCTTCTGCCACCGCACGATACTGGCGCATCACCTTGCCGTTATGGCTGAGGTTGATGGTGACGTCAAAACGCGCCAGCGCGATGCGGCGGATAATCTCATCGATATGACCAAACTCGGTCTTCTCGGTGCGCATAAACTTGCGTCGGGCAGGCGTGTTGTAGAACAGATCCAGCACTTCCAGCGTGGTGCCGACAGGGTGTGCCGCGGGTTTAACCGTGACGTCCATGTCGCGCCCTTCAGCATAGGCTTGCCAGGCTTCCTGCTGTTCAGCGGTGCGGGAGGTGAGCGTCAAACGGGAAACGGAACTGATACTGGCCAGCGCCTCACCGCGAAAGCCGAGGCTGATGATTGCTTCCAGATCGTCAAGCGAGGCAATTTTACTGGTCGCATGACGCGCCAGCGCTAACGCCAGCTCGTCTTTTTTGATGCCACAGCCGTTGTCACGAATGCGAATGAGCTTTGCGCCACCGCGTTCGATATCAATATCAATGCGGGTCGCGCCCGCATCAAGGCTGTTTTCCACCAGCTCCTTTACTACCGACGCAGGGCGTTCCACCACTTCACCGGCGGCGATTTGGTTCGCAAGCTGCGGCGGTAGAACCTGAATCGGCATAAATTCTCCTTAGTTGGTCGCGGTCATCTCACCCGGCAGCGTGGCACTGGCCGTCTGTGCTGCCCCGCCCTGCGGCGCGGACTGCAGCGGATGCGCGTCAAAATATTTACGCAGACCGTTATAAATCGCTTCGGCAACTTGCTGCTGATAGCTGTCGCTGCCCAGCAGACGTTCTTCACCGTTATTACTGATAAAACCCGTCTCCACCAGGATCGACGGAATATCCGGCGAACGCAGAACGCCAAGACTCGCATGTTCCGGACGACGTTTATGCAGCGAACCCACGCTCTGCAGCTGGTTCAATACGTTAGTGGCGACATCATACCCGACGCGCTGCGAATGACCGAACTGTAAATCCAGCACAGCCTGGCTAAGATAAGGATCGGACTGGCTGTTTGCCAGCACATCACCCGCACCACCTAATAGTTCGGACTGCTTCTCATGCTCTTCAAGCCAGTTGGCCATTTCACTGTTGGCTCGACGATTCGAGAGCACCCATACCGACGCGCCGGTTGCGTTACGGTTAGGCGCGGCATCCGCATGTATGGAGACCAGGAAGTTAGCGTTCTGCTTACGCGCCACATCCGAACGCCCCATCACCGAGATAAAATAATCTCCGTCACGGGTCATTACGCCTTTAAACATCGGGTCATTATTCAGCAACGTGCGCAGCTTGCGGGCAATGGCGATAGTGACGTTTTTCTCTCGCGTCCCCCCCGGCCCAATAGCCCCAGGGTCCTGCCCACCGTGTCCGGCATCAATGGCAATAATGACTTTATCGCCGCTGACCGCACGGCGCGCACTGGCCGCAGGACGCGTTACCGTATTACTGCTGGTAACGCTGGTCATACGGTCGTTTGGTGATTTAAACGGGTTCCGGGCCGGTTCAGCGGGACGCGGGCTATAAACCGGCTCCTCCACGCGCTTCGCCACAACTGGCGGCGGCGGAACGTCAGCGTTGATGGTAAAGACCACCGTGTAGTTCGCCCCGTTTTGCTGCTTCACGGCCTGGGTTTTACCCTTTTCAGTCAGATCGACCACCAGCCGTAACGACTGTGCGTCTTTCGGCGTGCCAGAACGAATGCTTTTGACCAGGTTGTTGCCGCTGAACTGCAGCGGTAGCCCCTGGATCACACCGGTCTGTTTGATATCCAGCGCCACGCTGTGGCTGTCGATTTGTGAGAAAGCATATTCAGGATCGCCCATAAAACTAAAGGTAATACGGGCCTGGCTGTCGCCGTTCGACACCTGAATATCCGAGAGATTTGCTGCCCCGGCGTGCGCGCACAGCAGCACCATTGCAGCCAACAACCAACCTTTAACGCGATTAATCATCCCGTCATCCCTACGCTCAACCGGCCAAACGCGCCAGTAAGGAACAGCCTGATGAGGAAACAGCACTGATGCGCGCCTCACGCCCTTGTGCCTGGTAATCTATGTGAATTTCGACATCCGGGTCAGGCAGTACACCCGCACCTTGTTGCGGCCACTCCACCAGGCAAATGGCGTCATTGGCAAAATAATCGCGGATACCCATAAATTCCAGCTCCTCCGGGTCCGCAAGACGGTATAAATCGAAGTGGTACACCATGAGATTTTCAAGCGTGTACGGTTCTACCAGCGTATAGGTCGGGCTTTTTACGTTCCCGTTATGGCCTAACGCCTGCAAAAAACCACGGCTGAAGGTTGTTTTACCCGCGCCTAAATCGCCATACAGATAAATGACCGTAGCCCCCTGACAGGCTTGCGCCACGCGCTTGCCGAGATCTAAGGTGGCTTGTTCATCAGGTAAAGGAATCGCTCGATTAGTCATTTTCTACGTCAATCACATCCGGGTTAACAACACGCCGCAGCGTGCCAAAAAGATCGGTGGCGAGCATACCGCGCGTACCATAAAGCGCTGCCAGCCTGTCGGCTGCCGCACCGTGGATAACGCATCCCGCACAGGCTGCATCATAAAGGGGAAGTTTCTGTCCGAGCAACGCGCCGATGATGCCTGAAAGCACATCGCCCATGCCGCCGCTCGCCATGCCTGCGTTTCCGGCATCAATAATGCCCTCTGCATCGTCGCTGGCAATGACGGTTCCTGCCCCCTTCAGAACGGCAACACCTCCGTAACGTTTTACCAGACGCTGAGCAGAAAGTAAGCGATCACTTTCAATTTCTGCGACGCTGCAGTTAAGCAGCCGCGCGGCTTCGCCGGGGTGTGGCGTCAGGATGCGATTGTGACGCTTATCCGGGTTGATTGCCAGAAGGTTCAGCGCATCCGCATCCCACAGCATCGGTTTACGAAAATTCTCAACTTTTCGCAGGGCGTGTTTCCCCCAGTCCTGCTGCCCAAGTCCTGGGCCAATCACCACCACATCAGCCCATTCGAGGCTCTCTTCAAGCGTCTGCGGTGTAAGTTCATGCACCATTAGCTCCGGGCGGGCAGTAATGATCGGGGCAATATTTTCGATGCGCGTAAGCACGCGCACCAGCCCGGCACCGCTGCGCAATGCCGCCTCGCCGGTCATGCGGATAGCGCCTGCCGTTCCGTGATCTCCCCCTACGATCACCAGCCTGCCGTGATCGCCTTTGTGCGATGTCGGGCGGCGCGGCGGTAACCACTGCGCGAGCTGCGAGGCATCAAAACGCGAAAGATGCGTCTCCTGCCCGGCTAACCAGCTTTCCAGTCCCAGCGCGTTATGGTGCAGCGTACCCACCACATCCCGCGCTTTACCGGTAAGCAGCCCTGGTTTCAGGGCGATAAACGTCACGGTATGCGACGCCTGAATCACAGCCCCCGGTGTCGCGCCAGTTTGCGCCACTAATCCCGACGGAATATCCAGCGCAACAACAGGTGCAGGATGCGCGTTGGCGCGCGCAATCAAAGCAGCAATACTCTCGCGTGGCGCGCTGCGCAGCCCGGTGCCCAGCAGACCGTCAATAATGACATCAATATCATCCGGCCAGCCAATATCTGGTGCGTGGATCACACCGCCCGCATTCAGCCAGGCTTCCCGCGCGTCGCTTGCTTCTTCGGGTAACGGTTTATCACTTTCCAGCGCCAGCAGGGTTACATTTATACCTGCCGCCACGGCCAGGCGAGCGACGACATAACCATCGCCGCCGTTATTGCCATGCCCGCATAAAATCAGCCAGTGCGAAGATTGTGGGTAGGTGTTACGGGCAACGGTAAACGCCGCCTCTCCAGCCCGCTGCATCAGTTCAAAAAGGGTTATGCCGAGGCTGTCTGCGGCCTCTTTTTCGGCACGCCTGAGGTCATCCGCATGCCAGATGGAATGTGGTATACTTGTGGGGTTTTTCTTCACAGTATGGTCCGTCATGTCACAGCCCCTCGATCTCAATCAGTTAGCACAAAAAATTAAACAGTGGGGCGCTGAACTTGGCTTCCAGAAGGTCGGCATCACCGATACCGACCTTTCCGCCAGCGAGCCTAAACTTCAGGCGTGGCTGGACAAACAATACCACGGCGAGATGGAGTGGATGGCGCGTCATGGCATGATGCGCGCACGTCCACACGAGCTTTTGCCGGGCACATTACGTGTCATCAGCGTGCGCATGAACTACCTGCCCGCCAACGCGGCGTTTGCCCGCACGCTAAAAAATCCCTCGCTGGGCTACGTCAGCCGGTATGCCCTGGGGCGGGATTACCATAAGCTCCTGCGTAACCGCTTAAAAAAGCTCGGAGAAACTATTCAGCAGCACTGCGTTTCGCTGAATTTTAGACCGTTTGTCGACTCCGCGCCTATTCTTGAGCGCCCGATAGCTGAGAAAGCCGGACTTGGCTGGACAGGTAAGCACTCACTTATCCTCAGCCGTGACGCCGGATCGTTCTTCTTTCTTGGTGAACTGCTCATTGATTTGCCGTTACCGGTAGATGGCCCGGTAGAGGAAGGTTGCGGACGCTGCGTGGCCTGTATGACTATCTGCCCGACAGGGGCTATCGTCGAGCCCTATACCGTTGATGCACGCCGCTGTATTTCGTATCTCACCATCGAACTGGAAGGGGCTATTCCCGAAGAATTCCGTCCGCTTATCGGCAACCGTATCTACGGCTGCGACGACTGTCAGTTGATTTGCCCGTGGAACCGCTATTCACAGCTTACGAACGAAGAGGACTTTAGCCCGCGTAAAGCGCTGCATGCCCCGCCACTCATTGAGCTGTTCGCCTGGACTGAGGCCTGGTTCCTGAAGGTGACTGAAGGTTCGGCCATTCGCCGTATTGGTCATCTGCGCTGGCTACGAAACGTCGCCGTTGCGCTGGGTAATGCGCCGTGGGATGAAGCCAATATTCAGGCGCTTGAAAGCCGCCGAGGTGAGCACCCACTTCTCGATGAGCACATAGAGTGGGCGATTGCGCAGCAAATCGAGAAGCGAAATGCCTGTGTGGTCGAGGTGCAATTACCGAAGAAACAGCGTCTGGTCAGAGTGATCGAAAAAGGGCTTACGCGCGATGCCTGATATATTCACAGCCTGTGCATAAAAATAAAAACTCAGGCACCATCAGGCTTTGCACACAGATCAAGTGATCTCTTTAACATTTTGAAATCAAATTTTTTTCTTATAATACAACTGATTATAAAGATACTATTCACCCTGCGAAGTTTTTAGCCCTTCCGGGTAAAGCATAGTTTCTGTGGATAACTCTGTTTACAAGAGTATTTCGGAGGCAACGGAAAACGTCCCCAGCGCATCTTTTCGCTGTGGATAGTTTGGATATAAAGAAGAATCTGGAGCGGGAAACGAGACTCGAACTCGCGACCCCGACCTTGGCAAGGTCGTGCTCTACCAACTGAGCTATTCCCGCTTGGGTGGTCTGTGCTTTGGAAGCACTTTCAAATTTTGGAGCGGGAAACGAGACTCGAACTCGCGACCCCGACCTTGGCAAGGTCGTGCTCTACCAACTGAGCTATTCCCGCTTGGGTGGTCTGTGCTTTGGAGGCACTTTCAAATTTTGGAGCGGGAAACGAGACTCGAACTCGCGACCCCGACCTTGGCAAGGTCGTGCTCTACCAACTGAGCTATTCCCGCAAATTTGTTGCTGCCGTAACGTGTAATTCTCTGTCGTTACGGGAGGCGCATTATACGAGAAATCCGTTTAGCTGCAACCCCCCTTAAAGCGATTTTTTTGAAAATACGTTCAAATGCTTATTTAATCGGCAAGCTGCACAATTTAACGACAAAAACCCGGTCACGCAAGGTGCCGGGTCGCAAAAATCACAGCTTAATAAAGTTTTCGCGGTAGTACGCCAGCTCTGCCACGGACTCACGAATGTCATCCATAGCCTGGTGCGTCCCCTGCTTTTTAAAGCCGTCGAGGATTTCAGGTTTCCAGCGGCGCGCCAGCTCTTTCAGGGTGCTGACATCCAGATAGCGGTAGTGGAAATAAGACTCCAGCTCCGGCATGTACTTAAACAGGAAACGGCGATCCTGACCAATGCTGTTCCCGCAGATAGGGGATTTACCCGCCGGAACCCACTGTTTCAGAAACTCAAGAGTCGCCAGCTCTGCCTCGCGGTCGCCCTGGGTGCTGGCCTTCACGCGCTCCATCAGCCCGCTGCCTGTGTGGGTACGCACGTTCCACTCATCCATCAACGCAAGCTGATCGTCAGACTGATGTACCGCAATGGTTGGCCCTTCCGCCAGAATATTCAGGTTTGCATCGGTCACCAGCGTTGCAATTTCAATAATGCGATCGCGCTCGGGGTCCAGCCCGGTCATTTCAAGATCGATCCAAATCAGGTTGTTTTCGTCCGCGCTCATGTTATTTTCCACCCTTCTCGCATAACCGGCAGTAGCAGGTTAACTAGTATTAATTAGAGTGTATCATAGAGGTTTTGCCCGTTACGGGCGACCAGGAGCCAGCGCGATTGAGTAAAAATAAACTCTCCAAAGGGCAGCAGCGCCGTGTGAATGCTAATCACCAGCGCCGTCTTAAAACCACTACGGAGAAGCCGGATTACGACGACAACCTGTTTGGCGAAGCAACAGAGGGCGTGGTCATCAGCCGCTTTGGAATGCATGCCGACGTGGAATCCGCCGACGGTAAGATCCACCGTTGCAATATCCGTCGCACCATCCGTTCACTGGTGACCGGTGACCGCGTCGTGTGGCGGCCGGGTAAAGAGGCGGCGGAAGGTGTCACGGTTAAAGGCATTGTCGAAGCGGTTCATGAACGCACGTCGGTGCTGACCCGCCCTGATTTCTACGACGGCGTAAAACCGATTGCCGCCAATATCAACCAGATTGTGATTGTGTCGGCGATTTTACCTGAGCTGTCGCTCAATATTATCGACCGTTACCTGGTAGCCTGCGAAACCCTGCAGGTTGAGCCAATTATCGTACTGAATAAAATCGATCTGCTGGATGACGAAGGCCTGGCTTTCGTGAACGAACAGATGGATATCTACCGTAACATTGGTTATCGCGTTTTAATGGTTTCCAGCCACACCAAAGATGGTCTGAAGCCGTTAGAAGAGGCGCTCACCGATCGCATCAGCATTTTTGCGGGTCAGTCTGGCGTCGGGAAATCGAGCCTGCTGAATAATCTTCTCGGCCTCCAGCAAGCGATTCTGACCAACGATGTGTCTGATGTTTCTGGCCTGGGCCAGCACACCACGACCGCCTCGCGTCTGTATCATTTCCCGCATGGTGGCGACGTGATTGACTCACCAGGGGTGCGTGAATTTGGTTTGTGGCACCTTGAGCCGGAACAAATCTTCAACGGATTTGTCGAATTCCATGATTATTTAGGTGCTTGCAAATATCGCGACTGCAAACACGATAATGACCCAGGCTGTGCCATTCGCGAAGCGGTGGAAAACGGTGAAATTGCGGAAACCCGTTTTGAAAACTATCACCGCATTCTTGAGAGCATGGATCAGGTAAAAACGCGTAAAAACTTTTCTGATTCTGAAGACTGACAACTAAGCTAAGCATCGCTAAAATCGTCCCCTTTTTTCAGGTTCCGGCGGCTAAATGCCGGATCAGGAACGACAAAACAATGGCCTGGAGGCTACCTTGTTAAACTCATTTAAACTTTCGCTTCAATACATTCTGCCAAAACTGTGGCTCACTCGCCTGGCGGGCTGGGGCGCGAGCAAACGAGCTGGCTGGCTGACCAAACTTGTCATCGACCTTTTCGTGAAATATTACAAGGTCGACATGAAAGAAGCGCAGAAGCCAGATACCGCCAGCTATCGCACTTTCAATGAATTCTTCGTGCGTCCGCTGCGCGACGAAGTACGTCCACTAAATACCGACCCAAACGTGCTGGTCATGCCTGCCGATGGCGTAATCAGCCAGTTGGGAAAAATCGAAGACGATAAAATTCTGCAGGCGAAAGGCCACAACTACAGCCTGGAAGCACTGCTGGCAGGTAACTACCTGATGGCCGATCTGTTCCGTAACGGTTCGTTCGCCACGACCTACCTCTCTCCGCGCGACTATCACCGTGTACATATGCCATGTAACGGCATCCTGCGCGAGATGATTTACGTGCCAGGTGACCTGTTCTCCGTGAACCACCTCACCGCGCAAAACGTCCCGAATCTGTTCGCCCGTAACGAGCGCGTCATCTGCCTCTTTGATACTGAATTTGGCCCAATGGCACAGATTCTGGTGGGTGCTACCATTGTAGGCAGTATCGAAACCGTCTGGGCGGGAACCATCACGCCACCACGCGAAGGCGTGATCAAGCGCTGGACATGGCCTGAAGGCGAAGCGGAAGGCTCTGTGGCTCTGCTGAAAGGTCAGGAGATGGGTCGCTTCAAGCTGGGCTCTACCGTCATTAACCTGTTTGCTCCGGGTAAAGTGAACCTGGTGGAACAGCTGGAGAGCCTTTCCGTCACTAAGCTGGGCCAACCGCTGGCGATCTCTACTGAAACCTTCGTGACACCAGACGCAGAACCTGCGCCGCTGGCGGAAGAAGAGATCAAAGCCGAGCACGATGCCAGCCCGCTGGTAGACGACAAGAAAGACGAAGGCTAACAACAGAAGGATCGCTGACGTGCGCCCGATTATCGTATTACTGATGGCCTGGTGCCTCAGCATGGGGGCGTACGCGGCGACAGCCCCCGACGCCAAACAGATAACCCAGGAACTGGAGCAGGCAAAAGCGGCAAAACCCGCTCAGCCAGAGACGGTCGAGTCGCTCCAGTCCGCACTGAATGCGCTTGAGGAACGTAAAGGTTCTCTTGAACGTGCTCAGCAATATCAGCAGGTTATCGACAACTTCCCTAAACTCTCACAAACGCTGCGTTCGCAGCTTAATAACCTGCGCGATGAGCCGCGCGACGTGCCTGTGGGAATGACGTCTGACGCGCTGAATCAGGAGATCCTGCAGGTCAGCAGTCAACTTCTGGAAAAGAGCCGCCTGGCGCAGCAGGAGCAGGAGCGCGCACGTGAAATTGCCGACTCGCTCAGTCAGCTTCCGCAGCAGCAAACCGACGCCCGACGACAGTTAAATGACGTTGAACGTCGCGTCGGCACGCAATCCGGCAATACCCCACAAAGCCAGGCACAAAATCTTGGGCTGCAGGCCGAATCCGCCAGACTCAAAGCGCTGGTCGATGAGCTGGAGCTGGCGCAGTTGTCTGCCAATAACCGTCAGGAGCTGTCGCGCATGCGCGCCGAGCTGGCGCAGAAGCAGAGTCAGCAGCTTGATGCTTACCTGCAGGCTCTGCGAAACCAGCTGAACAGCCAGCGTCAGCGTGAAGCGGAGCGTGCGCTGGAAAGTACCGAACTGCTGGCGGAAAACAGCGCTAACCTGCCTGTCGGGATTGTCGATCAGTTTAAGGTCAACCGCGAACTTTCTGCCGCGCTGAATCAGCAGGCACAGCGTATGGATCTGGTCGCGTCGCAACAGCGTCAGGCGACCAGCCAGACTCTGCAGGTCCGTCAGGCACTCAACACGCTGCGCGAGCAGTCACAGTGGCTGGGTTCATCGAACCTGCTCGGCGAGGCACTGCGCGCGCAGGTTGCTCGCCTGCCGGAGATGCCAAAGCCGCAACAGCTTGATACCGAGATGGCCCAGTTACGCGTCCAGCGCCTGCATTTTGAGGACTTGCTTAACAAGCAGCCGCAAATCCGCCAGCTTCGCCAGGCGGACGGACAACCGCTCACCAGCGAGCAAAACCGTATTCTGGAAGCCCAGTTGCGTACTCAGCGCGAGCTGCTGAACTCCCTGTTGCAGGGCGGCGATACGCTGATCCTTGAGCTGACCAAGCTGAAAGTCTCCAACAGCCAGCTGGAAGATGCGCTGAAAGAGGTGAACGAGGCGACACACCGCTACCTGTTCTGGACGTCCGATGTGCGCCCAATGACTTTCTCCTGGCCGATCGAGATAGTGCAGGATCTGCGCCGCCTGATTTCATTGGATACCTTCAGCCAGTTAGGCCAGGCCAGCATCATGATGTTGACCAGCAAAGAGACCATCTTCCCGCTGCTCGGCGCGATAATTCTGGTTGGCTTCAGTATCTATTCACGCAGGCACTTTACCCGTTTCCTTGAGCGTTCCAGCGCCCGCGTGGGAAAAGTGACCCAGGATCACTTCTGGCTTACGCTACGTACCGTGTTCTGGTCGATTCTCGTCGCCTCGCCCCTGCCAGTGCTGTGGATGACGCTGGGTTATGGCCTGCGTGAAGCCTGGCCTTATCCCCTTGCAGTGGCGATTGGCGATGGCGTAACGGCCACCGTGCCGCTGCTGTGGGTGGTAATGATATGCGCAACGTTCGCCCGTCCCAATGGCCTGTTTATCGCCCACTTTGGCTGGCCGCGTAACCGCGTTGCGCGGGCGATGCGTTATTACCTGATGAGCATCGGGCTTATTGTGCCGCTGATTATGGCGCTGATCATGTTCGATAATCTCAACGACCGTGAATTTTCCGGCTCCTTAGGCCGGCTCTGCTTTATGCTCATTTGCGGAGCATTAGCAATGGTGACGCTAAGCCTGAAACGAGCCGGTATTCCCCTTTACCTCGATAAAACAGGCGGCGGCGAGAACATGTTCAACCGTCTGCTGTGGAACTTGCTGCTCAGCGCACCTCTGGCGGCGATGCTGGCTGCAGCGGTCGGTTATCTTGCCACCGCGCAGGCGCTACTCGCGCGGCTCGAAACCTCGGTAGCCATCTGGTTCCTGCTGCTTGTGGTTTATCACATTATCCGCCGCTGGATGCTGATCCAGCGGCGGCGTCTGGCCTTCGACCGCGCCAAGCACCGTCGGGCAGAAATTCTTGCTCAGCGTGCGCGGGGCGAAGAGGAGTCCCACCACACCAACAGCACCGAAGGAACGACAGAGGCAGATGACGTTGAGCTGGATCTTGATGCAATCAGTACCCAGTCCTTGCGTCTGGTGCGTTCAATACTGATGCTGATTGCGCTGTTGTCCGTGATTTTCCTGTGGTCAGAGATTCACTCTGCGTTTGGCTTCCTGGAGAATATCTCCCTGTGGGATGTGACCTCTACGGTGCAGGGCGTAGAAAGCCTGGAGCCGATCACATTAGGGGCGGTGCTGATTGCAATTCTGGTACTGATTATCACGACGCAGCTGGTACGTAACTTCCCGGCACTGCTTGAGCTGGCGCTGCTTCAGCACCTGGATTTAACGCCCGGCACAGGTTATGCCATTACGACCATTACCAAGTATCTGATCATGTTCTTTGGCGGGCTTGTAGGCTTCTCGATGATTGGCATTGAGTGGTCGAAACTGCAGTGGCTGGTTGCCGCACTCGGTGTGGGATTAGGTTTTGGTTTACAGGAGATCTTCGCCAACTTTATCTCCGGCCTGATCATCCTGTTTGAAAAACCGATTCGTATTGGCGACACGGTGACGATCCGCGATCTGACCGGCAGTATCACCAAAATCAACACCCGAGCAACGACAATCAGCGACTGGGACCGCAAAGAGATCATTGTGCCGAATAAGGCATTTATCACCGAGCAGTTTATCAACTGGTCGTTGTCTGACTCCGTCACGCGTGTGGTACTGACCGTACCGGCCCCGTCCGATGCCAACAGCGAAGAGGTGACGCAGATCCTCTACACCGCGGCGGAACGCTGCTCGCTGGTGATCGACAACCCGGCACCGGAAGTCTTCCTCGTCGATTTGCAGCAAGGGATACAGATTTTCGAATTGCGTATCTACGCTGCCGAAATGGGACACCGTATGCCACTGCGCCATGAGATCCATCAGTTAATTCTGGCAGGCTTCCGTGAACACGGTATTGATATGCCGTTCCCACCGTTCCAGATGCGTCTGGAAACGCTGGACGGGCGTAAAACGGGAAGAACACTGACGTCAGCAGCGCGAACGCGCCCGGCAGGGAGTTTGTAATCCACAAACACCGGCCATCAGTTATGGCTGGTGTTTCTCGCGATGATAATGGCTACAGACAGAATTGATAGCGAATAAAAAATTGCCATAACCAATACGCACTGATAAAAAGAGTTATCAGATAAAGAAACCAATATCGTTTCCTTTTAATAACAATGGCATATATTGCCGGGAAAAATACAGGGAGGGAATAAAAGATCCCTACATCACGGATGTCATCATTTTCAATATAGTTCATCAGATCGCAAATATTTTTTATATCACCTTGACCTATCCACCACTCTTTATCCTGAACAGAGCAGAATACAATCCAGAACAGAGAGGCAATGAACCATAAAAAACTTAGCGTGAAAACTTTCCAGGTCATTACTCGCTCTCCAGTATTTTCATTATAGTCTGCTTTTTTTCAATAATTCGGCGACCATACTCGCTGTATTCTCGTGTTGGAGATCCTATCTTATCATGAATAGAATTAGTTATATTGCTTGCATTTCTCTGTATCCCTCGATTATAACGTGAACCAGCAAGTATAATTTGTTCATCGGTAAGAGTAGCAGTATTGATCCCAGGATTATCGTACAGAATTAAGTCACGTAAATGGAAGGCGACTATTCGAATATTGAAGCCGTTGTTTAATAAACATTGAGCAAGTCTATACTGTTGAAAATGGTCCAGAGATTCAGGATCAATACCCAAAGTTTGCGCAGCGACACCAAGCTGTATAGCGATAGATCCAACTGAGGTTTTATTTGAGTATTTATTCTTTTTGTGTAATACCTCGTCTATGACCTGCCTGGCTTGTAGAACACCTGTTCCTTTGAATCTTTCCGGCATTCCGCCTACCTCTGATACTGCAACACCAGCAAGCAACAGCACAGGAATCTCTGCTTCTTTTGCATACTGCTTAATCATATTCTTATGATATATAAGCCATGCACTCTTATAAATCCATAAATATGCGTCACCCGTCATAAAGTTCCAATCGGTGGGGATCATATACCAACGAAAAGCGTCAAAGCCATCCCAGTGTGGGAATCCATATTCATCAACCTTACAAAAAAGCAGCGTTTCATTCATGAACTCAAATCCATTTTTTATACTTAACGCACTCGTCATCACACCCATATCACCCGAAAGTATCGGGTGATATCACTTACAGCCCAACTATTATTCCGCAGCCCACTCGCGCGATTCTGCCGCCCGACGGCGGTAATTCTCATAAATCCCCATCGCCAGCAGCGAGAAGAAGATCGGGCCACCGACCATCCACAGTGCGCTGTTCCAGTCATTCGCCTCAATCACCGGTTGGATAACGGTAAAGATATTGGCAAACGCCACCACCAGCACCACAACGGTGGTCGCCAGCAGCGTTGCGGTACGAGTTTTGAAAATCACAAACGGGCGCTCAAGATCCTGCTTCGCCTTAAAGAACGGGAACGCCAGCGTCAGGAACAGATAAGGCAGCGTCATTGATACGTTCGCCATCAGGGTCAGTTTGTTATAAAACGCCGACGCGGTATCGCCACCAAATGACACCAGCAGAATGAACACGCACACCAGCAGGCACTGCATCCACATCGCGTTGGCAGGCATACCGGCAGTATTCAACTGCGTCATGCGTGAGGGCCACAGCGCTTTTGGCGTGCCCTGAATAATCGCTTTCAGCGGCGAGTAAATCAGTGTGAAGAACGCACCGGTATAGGCAAGGAACATAGACAACCCGGTAATGCGCGCAAACCAGATCCCCATCGTGGTGGCTGCGTCAGGCGTCAGGTGCATTGCCTGACCGAGCGTCATGCCCAGGCTTTTCATCAATACATAAGTGATGTTGCCGAGGTTTGTGGTGTTGTTACTCAACACCTGCTGCCAGTTGGTGCTGACACCCCACAGGAAAATCGCCAGCGAGTAGCCAATGGAGATCACGATCGCAGCGAAAATAATGCCTTTGGCGAAGTTCTTTTCCGGGTTTTCGGTCTTGTCGACGAGGCCACCCACCGCCTCAATGCCACCGTAGGCAAAAATAGCAAACACCACGAACGAGAGCATAGCGAGGCCAGACTGATAACCCGGATTAGGCGACGAAACAAAATTCACCTCCTGGGCGAAATGCCCGCCATTCAGGCACAGGATCGCAATACTCACCAGTAACAGCACCAGGTTCAGACACATGACGGCAATACCACCCACCGCCGTAATGCGGGCGATTTTGTTGATGCCTTTAGATGCCACCAGCGTCACCACCACCATCCAGCAGACCGCCAGAATACCGACCACCTGCGTGGAACTCAGGCCAGCCAGCGACCAGACCTGCGTTTTATCGGTGCCGAACAGAAACGTCGAGAACGGCACCCAGACTTTAGCAGCGGTACTGACCATCCAGACGACGTAAGAGGAGAACCACATGAATGTGCCGATAAAGGCATAACGTGGGCCAACACTGTTGTTCATCCAGGAGTAGATGCCGCCCTCTTCTTTACGATAGGCCGAGCCCATTTCAGCCATCATCAGCGCAAACGGGATAAAGAAGAACAGAGCAGAGACAATGTAGAACGGCGTTGCGCTATACCCCATCAGGTAGAACGCAGACGGGCTGTTCGCGAAACCAAAGACTGATGTGAAGATCATCAGAATGAGCCCGGTCAGGGTCATTTTTTTAATTGAGTGGGACATGTAACCATCCGAAGGAGAAGTAAACTGCGCGGATGTTATCAGATGACCAGACAAAAATTGTGGCTATACGGGTCAAATTAAGAAATTGACCTGTGTATAGAGAAAGTGGCAGTTTTTAATGTTGTTGTGCGGAAATGGAAAGGAAGGTTGCCACAGGGAGCGTAGGCCGGGTAAGCGCAGCGCCACCCGGCATCTTTTTAGGCGCGATCGACCGTAAAGGCAATCACATCGCCAAGCTGTTCAGCGCCCAGCGCCAGCATCACCAGACGATCCACACCCAGCGCCACGCCGGAGCAATCTGGCAGACCTGCTTTGAGCGCCTCAAGAAGGTTTGTGTCAATCGGCTGCTGCGGCAAGCCGCGCGCATTGCGTTTGCGGTTATCCTGCTCGAAACGCTGCTGCTGTTCGCGCGCGTCGGTCAGTTCATGGAAGCCATTCGCCAGTTCAATCCCTTTGTAATAGACCTCAAAACGTTCTGCCACACGATGATCTTCGGTACTGATCTCCGCCAGCGACGCCTGGCTTGCCGGGAAGTGATAGACAAATGTCGGGCGATCTTTGCCAATCTGCGGCTCTACGCCAAAGGTGAACAGCAGTTGCAGCAGCGTGTCGCGGTCTTCTTCGGTATCCGCTACGTTGCTCAGATCCAGCTTAGCCGCCACCTCACGCAGCTGGGTTTTATCCGCGGAAAGAGGATCGATCTCCAGATGGCGCTGGAACGCCTGCTGGTAGGAAAGCGTTTCAGCCTCAGAGCAATCCAGCACCTGCTGCAGCAGATCGTCCACCTCGTTCATCAGACGGTACATGTCGTAATGCGGACGATACCACTCCAGCATGGTGAATTCCGGATTATGATGCCGCCCCATCTCTTCATTACGGAAGCTACGGCACAGCTGATACACCGGGCCACACCCCGCCGCCAGCAGGCGCTTCATGTGGTATTCCGGGCTGGTCATCAGATACAGGTTCATGCCCTGAGAGTGGCCAGGACCAACAAAACGGGTTTCAAACGGGACCAGATGAATATCCGTTACCGTTGCCTGACTCATGCACGGGGTTTCCACCTCCAGGACGCCGCGATCGGCAAAGAAGCGGCGGATCTCCGCCATAATTGCTGCGCGTTTTAACAGGTTTGGGATGGATGCGCTCGGCTGCCAGGTGGCCGTTTCGCTCATGAGTGTTTCTCCGATTTCAGACAAGGGCACGAAGTCTACTCGTAAGCCGGGGCGGAGACAAATTTTGCGCAGTAAAAGCGCCCTTTTCATTACGCAGAAAAATAACGTGACGAAATTCATCAATCACGATGATAAATCACCGCACATAACAGCAAAAAAATCGAACACGTCAAATTTCCCTCACATCCATACGGTTATACTGTTTTACCCATAAAGGAGCAGTGGAATCGCTTTCGCAATCGTCCGTTCGGACAGGTGAGCTACCTTTAGTTCACGCGTTGCGGAAAAACAAAAATCTGGAGGAATGTCGTGCAAACTTTTCATGCCGATCTTGCCGTAATAGGCGCTGGCGGAGCTGGATTACGTGCTGCAATTGCTGCCGCGCAAGCCAATCCAAACGCTAAAATCGCACTGATTTCAAAAGTCTATCCCATGCGCAGCCATACGGTTGCCGCAGAAGGAGGGTCCGCCGCCGTCGCGCAGGATCATGACAGCTTCGAATACCATTTCCACGACACGGTTGCAGGGGGCGACTGGCTTTGCGAGCAGGATGTCGTTGACTACTTCGTGCATCATTGCCCTACGGAAATGACCCAGCTTGAGCAGTGGGGATGTCCGTGGAGCCGTCGTCCGGATGGCAGCGTCAACGTTCGCCGCTTCGGCGGGATGAAGATCGAACGCACCTGGTTCGCCGCCGATAAAACCGGCTTCCACATGCTGCATACCCTGTTCCAGACCTCCCTCCAGTTCCCGCAAATTCAACGTTTTGACGAACATTTCGTCCTCGACATTCTGGTTGATGACGGACATGCGCGTGGTCTGGTGGCGATGAACATGATGGAAGGCACGCTTGTCCAGATCCGCGCGAATGCGGTGGTGATGGCTACGGGCGGTGCGGGCCGTGTTTATCGTTATAACACCAATGGCGGCATCGTCACTGGCGACGGCATGGGCATGGCGCTCAGCCACGGCGTGCCGCTGCGCGATATGGAGTTCGTGCAGTATCACCCAACCGGCCTGCCGGGCTCCGGCATTCTGATGACGGAAGGCTGCCGCGGTGAAGGCGGTATTCTGGTTAACAAAAACGGTTACCGTTATTTGCAGGATTACGGCATGGGCCCGGAAACCCCGCTCGGTGAACCGAAGAACAAATATATGGAACTCGGCCCACGCGACAAAGTGTCTCAGGCCTTCTGGCACGAGTGGCGCAAGGGCAACACGATCTCTACGCCGCGCGGCGACGTGGTCCACCTCGATCTGCGTCATCTGGGCGAGAAGAAGCTGCTGGAGCGTCTGCCGTTCATCTGTGAACTGGCGAAAGCCTACGTGGGCGTCGATCCGGTGAAAGAGCCGATTCCGGTGCGTCCAACGGCGCACTACACCATGGGCGGGATTGAAACCGATCAGCAGTGCGAAACCCGCATTAAAGGGCTGTTTGCCGTGGGCGAGTGCTCCTCCGTGGGCTTACACGGTGCGAACCGTCTGGGTTCAAACTCACTGGCTGAGCTGGTGGTCTTTGGCCGTATGGCGGGCGAGCGCGCAATGGAACGAGCAGCAACCGCGGGCGAAGCCAACAGCGCCGCGCTGGATGCACAGGTCACGGACGTCGAAAAACGCCTGAAAGATCTGGTGAACCAGGAAGGCAACGAAAACTGGTCGAAAATCCGCGACGAAATGGGCCTGTCGATGGAAGAAGGTTGTGGTATTTACCGCACCCCAGAGCTGATGCAGAAAACCGTCGACAAGCTGGCGGAGCTGCAGGAGCGCTTCAAGCGCGTGCGCATCACCGACACCTCCAGCGTCTTCAATACCGATCTGCTCTATACCATTGAGCTGGGTCATGGCCTGAACGTGGCGGAATGTATGGCGCACTCTGCGCTGGCGCGCAAAGAGTCACGCGGGGCGCACCAGCGTCTGGATGAAGGCTGCACCGAACGTGACGACGTCAATTTCCTGAAACACACCCTCGCCTGGCGCGACGCGGATGGCACCACACGTCTGGACTACAGCGACGTGAAAATCACCACGCTGCCACCGGCTAAACGCGTGTACGGTGCAGAAGCAGAAGCCGCCGAGAAGAAGGAGAAGGCGAATGGCTGAGATGCAAAAACTGAAAGTTGAAGTGGTGCGCTACAACCCGGAAGTGGACACCGCACCGCACAGCGCTTTCTATGAAGTCCCTTATGACGAGCAAACCTCTCTGCTGGATGCGCTCGGCTACATCAAAGACAACCTGGCACCAGATCTCAGCTACCGCTGGTCTTGCCGCATGGCAATCTGCGGCTCCTGCGGCATGATGGTCAACAAAGTGCCGAAACTGGCGTGTAAAACCTTCCTGCGCGATTACACCAAAGGCCTCAAGGTTGAAGCACTGGGTAACTTCCCGATCGAGCGCGATCTGGTGGTCGATATGACCCACTTTATCGAAAGCCTGGAAGCGATTAAGCCTTACATCATTGGCAACCCGCGCACACCGGAGCAGGGGCCAAACACCCAGACACCTGCGCAGATGGCGAAGTACCACCAGTTTTCCGGCTGCATCAACTGCGGGCTGTGTTATGCCGCGTGCCCACAGTTTGGCCTGAATCCGGAGTTCATCGGTCCGGCCGCCATTACCCTGGCACACCGCTATAACGAGGACAGCCGCGACCACGGCAAAAAAGAACGTATGGCGCAGCTTAACAGCCAGAACGGCGTCTGGAGCTGTACTTTTGTGGGTTACTGCTCCGAAGTCTGTCCGAAGCACGTCGACCCGGCCGCTGCTATTCAGCAGGGTAAAGTGGAAAGTTCGAAAGACTTTCTTATCGCTACCCTGAAACCACGCTAAGGAGTGCATGATGACGACTAAACGCAAAGCCTATGTGCGGCCGATGCCGTCCACCTGGTGGAAAAAACTGCCGTTTTATCGCTTCTATATGCTGCGTGAAGGCACTGCGGTTCCGGCTGTCTGGTTCAGCCTTGAGCTACTGTACGGTGTTTTTGCCCTCAAACACGGCCCTGAAACCTGGGCCAGTTTTGTCGGTTTTCTGCAAAACCCGATCATTGTGATCCTGAACCTGATTGTGCTTGCGGCGGCACTGCTTCATACCAAAACCTGGTTTGAACTGGCTCCAAAAGCGGCGAACATCATTGTAAAAAGCGAGAAAATGGGGCCAGAGCCAATCATCAAAGGGCTCTGGGGAGTGACGGCCATTGTCACCGTGGTCATCCTGTTTATCGCACTGTTCTGGTAAGGAGACTACTGTGATCAATCCAAATCCAAAACGTTCTGACGAGCCGGTCTTCTGGGGCCTGTTTGGCGCAGGCGGTATGTGGAGCGCTATTATTGCGCCGGTGATTATCCTGCTGGTTGGCATTATGTTGCCGCTGGGGCTGTTTCCGGGTGATGCGCTGAGCTACGAGCGCGTGCTGGCGTTTGCGGGCAGCTTTATTGGCCGCGTGTTCATCTTCCTGATGATCGTCCTGCCGCTGTGGTGCGGACTGCACCGCATTCACCACGCGATGCACGATCTGAAAATCCATGTACCGAGCGGTAAATGGGTGTTCTACGGTCTGGCGACGATCCTGACCGTGGTGACGCTGATCGCCGTGGTGACCATCTGATTAATCAAACCCGCCACCCGGCGGGTTTTTTATTTCTGCATTTTCCCCACCAGCCACTGTGAAAACTCACGCATCGCGGGAGTTTCCGCCCGTGACTGCAGTCTTGTCAGCCAGTAACTGCCGAGGTCAATTTGCGTCGTGAATGGCTGCACAATGCGTTCGTTGTTAAGCAGATGAGTAAACATATCCACAGGCGCGATGGCAACCCCCACGCCAGCCTGCGCAGCTTCGAGCATAGTGACAGACGAATCAAATACCATCACCCGATGCATCGGTGACGGAGGATGTTCACCCGCTGCCTGCATCCACGCAGACCATTCATCGCGTCGATAGGAACGCAGCAGCGTAAACTTCAGGATATCAGCTGGTGTTTTTAGCCCGGCGGCGATCTCAGGCGAGCAAAGCGGGGCCAGCGGCGCAGGGCAAAGAAATTCAGCATCGGTTCCATGCCACGCTCCGCCACCGTAGCGGATCGTGTAATCCAGCCCTTCAGCCGCCGGATCAACGCGATTGTTATGGGTCGAAAGATGAAGATCAATATGCGGATAGCCGCGACGGAAATCATCCAGCAGCGAAAATAAAACGCCTGTGGCAAAGGTCCCCACCACGCCAATTTTCAGCTTTTCCAGAGCGCGATGGCTGGCAAAGCGATCCAGCATTCCGGCGATCCGATCGAACGAATCGTTCAGTACCGGCAGCAAATTTTCACCTTCTGTTGTCAACATCAGCCCGCGCGACACGCGGACAAACAGCTGACAATTCAGATGCTGCTCCAGCGCCTTAACGTGCTGGCTGATGGCGGAATGGGTCACATTCAGCTCTATGGCAGCGTGCGTAAAACTGAGGTGCCTAGCAGCCGCTTCGAAAGCACGAAGCGAATTAAGCGGGAGATAACTGCGCGTCATTGCCACATCCGTTAGAAAAATTAACAGCTAATGCTAAATTTAACCGTTTGTCAGCGACAGTCAAATTGAACAGACTACGTGTGTCTGACGGGCCCGGACACACCTTTGACTCTCTATTACGGAAGATAACTGATGATGAAAAAATCCCTTTGCTGTGCCCTGCTGCTCAGCACCTCATGTTCTGTGTTCGCCGCGCCGATGTCAGAAAAACAGCTAGCTGAGGTGGTGGAACGTACCATTTCGCCCCTGATGAAAGCGCAGGCCATTCCGGGTATGGCGGTAGCCGTGATTTATCAGGGTCAGCCGCACTATTTCACCTTCGGCAAAGCCGATGTCGCTGCGAACAAACCCGTCACACCACAAACGTTGTTTGAGGTGGGTTCTGTCAGCAAAACTTTCACCGGGGTACTGGGTGGCGATGCCGTTGCTCGTGGCGAGATTTCGCTGAACGATCCGGCAACAAAATACTGGCCTGAACTGACGGGCGGACAGTGGCAGGGCATTCGTCTGCTGGACCTGGCGACCTACACCGCCGGTGGCCTGCCCTTGCAGGTTCCGGATGAGGTAACGGATAACGCCTCTCTGCTGCGCTTCTATCAAAACTGGCAGCCACAGTGGAAGCCAGGCACCACTCGCTTGTATGCAAACGCCAGCATCGGTCTCTTTGGTGCACTGGCGGTTAAACCTTCCGGCATGCGCTTTGAGCAGGCCATGACGGAGCGAGTCTTTAAGCCGCTAAAGCTGAATCATACCTGGATTAACGTCCCGAAAGCAGAAGAGCCGCACTACGCCTGGGGTTATCGTGAAGGTAAAGCCGTCCACGTTTCGCCGGGTATGCTCGATGCAGAAGCCTATGGCGTTAAAACCAACGTGGAAGATATGGCGGAATGGGTAAGGGTTAATATGCGACCTGACACCCTTCAGGATGCTTCACTGAAGCAGGGTATTACCCTCGCGCAGTCGCGCTACTGGCGCGTGGGTTCCATGTATCAGGGGCTGGGCTGGGAGATGCTTAACTGGCCGGTGGATGCCAAAACAGTGGTCGATGGCAGTGACAATAAGGTGGCACTTGCACCGTTGCCTGCAGCAGAAGTGAATCCGCCAGCACCACCGGTAAAAGCATCCTGGGTGCATAAAACGGGTTCAACGGGCGGCTTTGGCAGCTACGTGGCCTTTATCCCTGAAAAGCAAATCGGCATCGTAATGCTGGCAAATAAAAGCTATCCGAACCCGGCGCGGGTGGAAACGGCTTACCGTATTTTGAGCGCTCTGCAGTAAAACCCTGCCGGGTGGCGGCTTCGCCTTACCCGGCCTACGAGGTCCATGCGTTGTGTTGGCCGGGTAAGCTCAGCGCCACCCGGCGAAACATGCCGCACATTGCTCCGCTTTTTTCCTGCTGTCATCTACACTTAACAAAAAACAGTAAGGAAACACCTATGCGCATTCTGCCTGTTATCGCCGCAGTGACAGCCGCGTTTTTAGTGGTGGCCTGCAGTTCCCCTACCCCGCCTCCTGGCGTGACCGTCGTCAGTCATTTCGACGCCCAACGCTTCCTCGGAACATGGTATGAGATCGCCCGCCTGGACCATCGGTTCGAACGGGGTTTAGAGAAAGTCACAGCAAATTACAGCTCGATGGATGACGGTGGTATTCAGGTCATCAATCGTGGCTATAACCCTGATCGTGAGATGTGGCAGCAGTCAACGGGTAAAGCGTACTTTACCGGCAACCCGAGCAGGGCCGCACTGAAAGTCTCGTTTTTTGGCCCGTTCTATGGCGGTTATAACGTCATTGCCCTGGACCGGGAGTATCGCCACGCGCTGGTCTGTGGGCCGAATCGCAACTATCTGTGGATTCTCTCCCGCACGCCGACCATTTCACCCGAAATGAAACAGCAAATGCTGGACGTGGCGACCCGTCAGGGGTTTGATGTGTCAAAATTAATCTGGGTTGAACAACCGCATTAATGCGTACTGAGCTTCAACCCAATAATCCCCGCCACAATTAACGCGAGGCTGGCGATACGCGCCAGGCTCGCTGACTCTCCCAGCAACAAAATGCCCGTAATCGCTGCACCCACCGCGCCAATTCCCGTCCAGACGGCATACGCTGTCCCCACGGGCAGGGAACGCATCGCCCATGACAACAGGACGATACTCACAATCATCGCCGTAATGGTAATGACACTGGGCGTCAGGCGGGTAAAACCGTGGGTATACTTCAGACCAATTGCCCATACCACTTCGAGCAGACCGGCAATAAATAGAACAATCCAGGACATAGCAGGCTCCTTAACTTAAATGCAAGTTGGGGCCGTCCCCGATGAAAGAAGCGCTTACGGGTCGTCCCGCAAGGCAGAGATCACGCGTCATATTTTGGTTAGCGTGCGATTTTTTTTCAATCCTTTTGTGCTGAACGCGTTAAGGCAAGAAATAGCCTCAGTATGCCGCGTAGTTCAGGCATTTATCGCTCATCCGACTTCCCTATGATGGTGTGCTTTCTGATGGCAGGAAGCCAAACCTCTAGCCGACTGCGAATCTATTATGTTCAAAATTCTTTTGATTGACCGTTGTCACTTCACCCGTGCGGGATTTGAAGCATGGCTCAATCATTCTGGTCTGTTCCCTGGTCACTTCGTTGTGACCGGGCTGAATAACCTTTTTCTCGCCAGAGAGCATATTCTGCAATGGAAACCGACGCTGGTCATCGCTGACTTACACGGTTTCCGACAAGATATTCACCATTTCCAGCAGCTCTCATCACTGTTGATTGCCAGTGAAACATTGCCTTTTATTCTGCTGCAGTCGGGGGAAGCACAGGACATGTCAGACTATCTGGCGCAGTTCCCGGTCTGGTCTTCTCTGTTAAAAAAAACTGACCTTGAGGCGCTGGCGGGCGTCATTAATGATGCGCTTACATCATGTGCAAGCGTTGAAATACCGCAGGCTGCTGCCCCCTTGCTCACCCGGCAGGAGGAGAAGGTGCTGAATTTATGGATGGACGGCGCGAGCAACCAGAAGATTGCCAGCCATCTGAGCATCAACGGGAAAACGGTCTATACCTACAAACGAAATATCCGTATGAAACTGCATATGGATACGCGCTTCTCCCCGTTTTTATCTCTGCAGGAAGTGGAGAATTGACGGTACGGTGAAATTTACGCGCCGTACCGTCCATGCGTCATTAGTTCTGCGCTTTCGTCGCTGCGCCAGAAATAGCGTTACCACCGTCGGAGATATCTTCCCCCACGCCACGAGTGGTATTACATGCAGTCAGCACTGAAGAGAGCACCAGAACAGAAAAGATCGCTGCAATTGTTTTCTTAACCATAATATCTTCCTTTTATAGCCAAAGTTGTTTTGTGTATAGCAACTTAAGAATAGACAAGATCCCGACGTTTGACGGAAAAGGAAGCATTTTTAGGAAAATTAGAGGAGATTAGCTGGCCGCGTGCGAAATGATATGGCCGAGATCCTGGATATCTTCACCCACGCCACGCGCAGTATTGCATCCGGAAAGGCACGCGCCGGACAGCACGAGTAAAAGCAGAATTTTAACGGTACGTTTCATCATCCCTGCCTGCCAAAATCAGGCGCAGCGGGCGCTGCGCCGTTCATCATTTACATGAATTACTTCACGCGGGATACGTATTCGCCGGAGCGGGTATCCACTTTGATCACTTCACCGATCTGAACGAACAGTGGAACTTTAACCACTGCACCGGTAGACAGGGTTGCTGGTTTGCCGCCAGTACCTGCGGTATCACCTTTCAGACCTGGATCGGTTTCGATGATTTCCAGTTCTACGAAGTTCGGTGGAGTCACAGCGATAGGCTGGCCGTTCCACAGAGTCACGATGCACTCAGCCTGATCCAGCAGCCATTTGCCGCTATCGCCAATTGCTTTAGCGTCAGCAGACAGTTGTTCGAACGTTTCGTTGTTCATGAAGTGCCAGAACTCACCGTCGTTGTACAGGTAAGTCAGGTTCATATCGACAACATCAGCGCCTTCAGCGGAGTCAGTAGACTTGAAGGTTTTCTCAACACGAGTACCAGTCAGCAGGCGACGCAGCTTAACGCGCGCAAATGCCTGGCCTTTACCTGGTTTAACGAATTCGCTGGCTTCAACCGCATACGGTTCGCCGTCCATCATGATTTTAAGACCAGCACGAAAATCGTTGCTATAGTACGTTGCCATAAGGCCCTCTAAATTTGTTAACTGGTAGCTAAGCCACAAAATGGCGCATATTGTAACCCTAAATACCCCGTCCAGAGAAGATTGGTTATCGCAACTTGCCGATGTAATCACCAGTCCTGATGAATTGCTGCGTCTTTTAGACCTCGAACAGCATCAAGAGTTGCTTGCAGGCCGCGAGGCAAAGCGCCTTTTTGCCCTGCGCGTTCCCCGCGCGTTTGTTGCCCGGATGGAGAAAGGTAACCCTAACGATCCCTTATTAAAACAGACGCTTACCTCGCGTGATGAATTTATTACTGCGCCAGGTTACAGCACCGATCCGCTGGAAGAGCAGAACAGCGTGGTGCCGGGACTACTGCACAAGTACCTGAACCGCGCCCTGCTGCTGGTTAAAGGCGGCTGCGCGGTCAATTGCCGCTATTGCTTCCGCCGACACTTCCCGTATGCCGAAAATCAGGGAAATAAGCGTAACTGGCAGGTGGCGCTGGACTACATCGCGGCACATCCGGAGCTGGATGAGATTATTTTTTCCGGCGGTGACCCGCTGATGGCAAAAGATCATGAGCTGGACTGGCTGCTAACCCAGCTTGAAGCCATCCCGCACATTAAGCGTCTGCGCATTCATAGCCGTTTACCGATAGTCATTCCGGCGCGGATCACTGACGGGCTCGTATCACGATTTGAGCAGTCTCGTTTGCAGGTGCTGCTGGTGAACCATATCAACCACGCGAATGAAATCGATGAGGCGTTCCGTGCGGCAATGGCGCGTCTGCGTAAGGCAGGCGTGACGCTGCTGAACCAGAGCGTACTGCTGCGTGGCGTGAATGATAGCGCCCGCGTGCTGGCGGACCTGAGCAACGCATTGTTTGATGCGGGCGTGATGCCCTATTACCTGCACGTGCTGGATCGCGTTCAGGGTGCGGCACATTTCATGGTGACAGATGAAGAAGCCCGGCAGATTATGCGCGAACTGTTAACGCTGGTTTCAGGCTATATGGTGCCGAAGCTGGCGCGCGAGATTGGCGGTGAGCCGAGCAAGACGCCGCTGGATTTGCAACTGCGGCAACACTAAAAAGGCAGATGGCGCTACGCTTACCTGCCCTACAAGAGGCAGACGCAGCGCCATCAGCAACTTACATTAGTTCGGGCACTTATAGACCTGGCCGCTCATCTGGCTGGCCGTTGGCACGAAGCTGGACAGCATCCCCTGCGTTGGGCTGCTCACACCGTAAATCACATTGCCGCCCATTGCCGCAGCCTGGTTACGCAGGGCATTCGCCGCGCCGCGCATAGAGCCGCCCTCCTCACCGTGCTGACCCGACATCCAGTTGCTCTGCTCACCGGTTGCCGAGCCTAACAGCTGGCATTCACTGCCCGGCTTATCTTCTACAAAGCGAACACCCTGGCCCGCTGCCGACAGCTCGTTACTGGAGCTGCAACCCGCCAGCAGCAATGCCGCCCCTACGATCCCTGCACAGACTTTTACGCGCATGTTATTCCTCGTTTTCAATAAGCTGGACTGTAGTTGTCCGTGTGTAAATCTTATACCTAAAAGATGACCAAAAGAAAAACCCCAGGACATTTCTGCGAGCCAGGTTCCGCCCTGCACTCCTCCGACATCCTAAATGAATTCTGATATTACCCTTAGGGATATCGTGTTTTTGCCCTTAATCGTTTTTAGTGGTGCGACGTACAACTTTTGTACGCAACTAAAAAGGGGGCTTCATGAGTACATCATCCTCAGGAGAGGAAAAAGTGACATGGGTGGGCTATCTGGCGTTCGTGCTTACCATTGTCTTTTTCTCAGGTTTTTTCGCCAAAAGTACCGAATGGTGGCGGGTACTGGACTTTACCGTCCTAAACGGCAGCTTTGGCCCGGTGAACGGTGCGCTGACGTTTCGCGGTGAGGGTGGCACAGGGGCAAAAGACGGGTTCTTATTTGCCCTTGAACTGGCTCCTTCGGTCATTTTATCGCTCGGTATTATCGCTGTGACCGAGGGATTAGGTGGGTTACGTGCGGCACAACAGCTTATGACGCCCATTTTACGCCCGCTGCTTGGCGTGCCGGGAATATGCTCCCTGGCGCTGATCGCCAACCTGCAAAACACCGACGCTGCGGCTGGGATGACAAAAGAGCTGACCGACGAAGGCGCAATTACCGACCAGGAGCGCGCCATTTTCGCGACCTTTCAGACCAGCGGTAGTGCCATCATTACCAACTATTTTTCTTCCGGTGCCGCACTCTTCACCTTCATTACAGTGCCGGTGATTACACCACTGGCCGTGATTCTGGTGTTTAAATTTGTTGGCGCTAACGTCCTTCGCCTGTGGATCGCCCACATGGAAGGGCAACCCGTAAAGGAGGAAAAAAATGATCGCCCAACCGCGTAAAAATATTATGGATCTGTTTATTGAGGGTGCTCGTCGCGGCTTTACCATCGCCACCACCAGCCTGCTCCCGAACGTGGTCATGGCATTTGTCATCATTCAGGCGCTTAAAGTTACCGGCCTGCTGGATATTGTCGGTAAGATCTGTGAACCGATCATGGCGCTGTGGGGACTTCCGGGCGCGGCAGCGACGGTGTTACTGGCCTCGGTGATGAGCATGGGCGGCGGTGTGGGCGTCTGCGCCAGCCTGGTCGCCGCTGGCACACTTAACGGCCACGATGCCACCATCCTGCTGCCCGCAATCTACCTGATGGGCAATCCGGTGCAAAACACGGGCCGTTGTCTGGGCACCGCAGGCGTGAACCCTAAGTATTATCCGCACATTATTACCCTCTGCGTCATTAACGCCCTGCTTTCTATGTGGGTGATGCAGCTACTCTTCTGAGGACATAAAATGGATTTTTCAGTGCTCACCCCCCATCTTTTCCGCAATGCACAACTTTACGCCCCGGAGAATCGCGGGCGTTGCGATCTGCTGATCGCCGCGGGAAAAATCGTGGCGATTGAAAAAACGGGCCACGTTAAAGCGTGGCCGGACTGCCCGGAAAGCGATCTTGCCGGGGCGGTGGTTTGCCCTGGATTTATCGATCAGCATGTCCATCTTATCGGCGGCGGCGGTGAAGCGGGTCCGCATACCCGTACTCCGGAGGTGCGGTTGTCCGCGCTCGTGGCGGCGGGTATCACCTCCGTTGTCGGCTTACTGGGTACTGACGGCGTGACGCGTCATCCCGAATCGCTGCTGGCAAAAACGCGGGCGCTTGAGCATGAAGGGATCAGCGCATGGATGTTGACGGGTGCCTACGGGCTTCCCTCGCCAACCATTACCGGCAGCATTGAGAGAGATGTGGCTCTGATTGATAAGATCATTGGCGTAAAGTGCGCAGTGTCCGACCATCGTTCTTCTGCTCCGGGTAATGATCAGCTCGCTAACATGGCGGCACAGTCCCGCGTGGGCGGGCTATTAGGTGGCAAAGCTGGGATATCGGTTTTCCATCTCGGCAACAGTCCAAAACTGCTGGAGCCGCTGTTTAACATCCTGAATAACGCCGATGTTCCCCGGACGAAGCTGCTGCCGACGCACGTTAACCGCGCCCACGCACTGTTCCTCGCCGCCCTGAACTATGCCCGCGAAGGGGGCTATATCGATATCACCACCAGCATCAGCGAACCTATTGATGCAGCCAGCGCCATCGTGACGGCCCGTGAAGCACAGGTGCCGTTTAACCGGCTCACTCTCAGCTCAGACGGTAACGGCAGCCAGCCGAATTTTGACACCAACGGCAATCTGGTGGGCATTGGCGTTGCGGGTTTCGAGTCCCTGCCGGAGACGCTGCAACGGTTGGTCAAAGAGTATCATCTGCCGCTTGAGGAGGCGCTTCTCCCGTTCACCCGCAACGTGGCGGAGTTTCTCGGACTGGCGCATAAGGGCCAGCTCATACCCGGTTGCGATGCCGATTTTCTGGTGCTGACGGATGAACTGAAGATTCGTGAGGTCTGGGCCAAAGGCCGCCAGATGGTGCGCGAAGGCACCGTATGCGTCAAAGGCACCTTTGAATAGTGGGACAGGCAATAAAAAACCCCAGGCATCGCTGCCTGGGGTTTCCGTTCTGAAGGGGTCAGAACAACATGATTACATCATGCCGCCCATACCACCCATGCCGCCCATGCCAGCAGCACCTAAGTCAGGCGCGTCGCCTTTAGGCAGGTCGGTCACCATGCACTCGGTAGTGATCATCAGACCAGCAACAGATGCCGCGTACTGCAGAGCAGAACGAGTCACTTTCGTTGGGTCCAGGATACCGAAGTCGATCATGTTGCCGTATTCTTCAGTTGCAGCGTTGTAACCGTAGTTACCTTCGCCCGCTTTCACGTTGTTCGCAACAACAGATGGCTCTTCACCGGCGTTAGAAACGATCTGACGCAGAGGGGCTTCCATCGCGCGCAGCGCAACTTTGATACCCACATTCTGGTCTTCGTTCTGAGCGGTCAGGCCAGCCAGTTTAGCGGCAACACGCACCAGCGCGACACCACCACCCGCAACTACGCCTTCTTCTACCGCAGCACGGGTCGCGTGCAGGGCATCGTCAATGCGTGCTTTTTTCTCTTTCATTTCAACTTCGGTAGCCGCACCGACTTTGATTACCGCAACACCGCCTGCCAGTTTCGCTACGCGCTCCTGCAGTTTTTCACGGTCGTAATCGGATGTTGCTTCTTCGATCTGCTTACGGATCTGACCAACACGGCCCTGAATAGCGGCTTCTTCACCCACACCGTCGATGATGGTGGTGGTGTCTTTGTTGATCACAACGCGTTTCGCCTGGCCCAGGTCTTCCAGGGTCGCTTTTTCCAGCTCCATACCGATCTCTTCAGAGATCACGGTACCGCCGGTCAGGGTAGCGATATCCTGCAGCATCGCTTTACGGCGATCGCCGAAGCCAGGTGCTTTAACCGCAGCCACTTTCACGATGCCACGCATGGTGTTAACCACCAGGGTCGCCAGCGCTTCGCCTTCAACGTCTTCAGCGATGATAACCAGCGGTTTACCTGCTTTCGCAACGGCTTCCAGCACTGGCAGCATTTCGCGGATGTTGGAGATTTTTTTGTCAGCCAGCAGGATGAACGGGCTTTCCAGCTCAACAGCGCCAGTCTCTGGCTTGTTGATGAAGTATGGGGACAGGTAACCGCGGTCGAACTGCATACCTTCAACCACGTCCAGTTCGTCTTCCAGACCGGTACCGTCTTCAACGGTGATCACGCCTTCTTTACCAACTTTGTCCATCGCTTCCGCGATCAGTTTACCTACGGTTTCGTCGGAGTTAGCGGAGATGGTACCTACCTGAGCAATGGCTTTAGAGTCAGAGCACGGTACGGACAGCGCTTTCAGTTCTTCAACAGCGGAGGCGACAGCTTTGTCGATACCACGTTTCAGATCCATTGGGTTCATACCCGCAGCAACGGCTTTCAGCCCTTCGGTGATGATCGCCTGCGCCAGTACGGTTGCGGTGGTGGTGCCGTCGCCTGCAGCGTCGTTCGCTTTAGAGGCCACTTCTTTCACCATCTGCGCGCCCATGTTTTCGAACTTGTCTTCCAGCTCGATTTCACGTGCAACAGAAACACCATCTTTAGTGATGGTTGGCGCGCCGAAGGATTTATCCAGCACTACGTTACGGCCTTTCGGGCCCAGAGTGACTTTCACTGCGTCTGCCAGTACGTTTACGCCGCGGAGCATTTTTACACGAGCGTCGTTACCGAATTTTACGTCTTTAGCTGCCATGTTCTTATTTCCTCAAATTCGTACAGTTTCGTGCGTAAATTACGCTTCAACAATTGCCAGAATGTCGCTCTCGGACATGATCAACACTTCTTCATTGTCGATCTTCTCGGATTTCACGCCGTAGCCATCGTTGAAAATTACGATGTCACCAACTTTAACGTCCAGTGGCTGCACAGTTCCGTTTTCCAGGATGCGGCCCTTACCGACAGCGATGATTTCGCCACGCGTTGATTTTGCTGCTGCAGAACCGGTCAGAACGATGCCGCCAGCAGACTTGGTTTCAACTTCTTTACGTTTGACGATCACACGATCATGTAACGGACGAATACTCATTGATAGCTCTCCTTTGAGAAAGTCATTATCAGTTATGGATGACGCCGGTCCGCACGCGGTTTTCCGACTAGTGCCCTGAGAGATGGGGATAGCTTTTTCCCCCTTCAAGGGGGAGTCGAAAAAAAATTTGCGAAAGTGTTACCATCGCCTCTCTTTAGGTGGTGGCAGGACGATGTCAATGAGTGGACTCAAACAGGAGTTGGGGCTGGCACAGGGCGTTGGCTTACTCTCAACTTCCTTGCTAGGCACGGGTGTCTTCGCGGTTCCCGCACTGGCGGCACTGGTGGCCGGAAATAACAGTTTGTGGGCGTGGCCGGTGCTGATTGTACTGGTGTTCCCGGTGGCAATTGTCTTCGCCATCCTCGGACGGCATTTTCCCAGCGCGGGCGGTGTGGCGCATTTTGTCGGGATGGCGTTTGGCCCGCGTCTTGAGCGCGTCACCGGCTGGCTGTTTCTCTCCGTTATCCCGGTTGGCCTGCCTGCAGCGTTACACATCGCGACCGGCTTTGGGCAGGCGCTGTTTGGCTGGCATAACGAACAACTGCTGCTTGCGGAGCTGGGTACGCTGGCGATTGTCTGGTGGGTGGGCTCACGGGGAGCAAGCTCCAGCGCCAACCTGCAAACGCTGGTCGCGGTGCTGATCGTCGCACTCATTGCCGCTATCTGGTGGGCGGGTGATATCACCGTGGCGGAAATCCCATTCCCGGTATTGACGGAAGTCGACCATTCACAACTGTTTGCCGCGCTTTCAGTGATGTTCTGGTGCTTTGTCGGTCTGGAAGCCTTTGCCCATCTGGCGTCGGAGTTTAAGCAACCCGAGCGGGATTTTCCGCGCGCCCTGATGATTGGCCTGCTGTTGGCCGGCTCGGTCTACTGGGCCTGTACCGTACTGGTATTACACTTTAACGCGTTCGGCGCGGATAAAGCCGCTGCCGCCTCGCTGCCGGGCATCGTGGTTGAATTGTTCGGTGTGAAGGCGCTGTGGGTCGCCTGCGTCATCGGCTACCTCGCCTGCTTTGCCAGCCTCAACATTTATATCCAGAGCTTCGCCCGGCTGGTGTGGTCGCAGGCGCGCTACAAACCTGAGAGCCGCCTCGCGCGGTTATCCAAACGTCAGCTGCCGCTGAATGCGCTGAATGCCGTGCTGGGTTGCTGCGTTCTGAGTTCGCTATGCATTTATGCATTGAATATCAATCTCGATGCGTTGATCGTCTACGCCAATGGCATTTTCATCATGATCTACCTGCTCTGCATGCTGGCGGGCTGTCGTTTGCTCAAAGGACGCTATAAAGCACTGGCGGTCGTCGGGGGTGTACTTTGCTTACTGTTGCTGGCGATGGTGGGATGGAAGAGTTTGTATGCCATTGTCATGCTGGCGGGGCTGTGGGTATTTTTACCGAAGCGGCAAAATTCGTAGGCCCGGTAAGCGAAGCGCCACCGGGCAAAAAAATCACCGATCGTCTTTATGATCTAAACGGTCGCGCTGTTCATCCTTGCGCTGATACTCCCCGTCGAAGGTATCGCCTGGCCCTGTACTGAAGCCTCCGCCCGGCATACGGCTAAAGCGCAAATGCGGCAACAGCTTCATGGTCAGATGTTTTTGCACCGGCGGCAAAAGCAGTAAAAGGCCGAGGAAGTCGGTGAAGAAGCCCGGCAGAATAAGCAGCAGGCCCGCAATAATCAGCGATACGCTTTTGATCATCTCGGCTGCCGGGCTTTCGCCTGCGGCCATCTTCTGCTGCATTAACAAGAAGTTTTTGAAACCCTGATTACGCACCAGCGACATGCCGATGACGGAGGTGAAAATCACCAGAATCAGCGTCAGCAGGACGCCCAGCACATGAGCAACCTGGATGAAAATGGAAATCTCAATGTAAACATAGAGAAAGAAAGCAATAAACGGTATCCAGCGCACTGGCATCTCCTGTGTGGCAGGTGCCATAGGGCCCCTGTCTGAATGTGTTCGCGAAGCGCGTCTGTAAGAGATGGTGACGGTTAGCCAAAATTCAATCGGTTTGCACGGATATTTTTTTCGGAAATATTAAAGCGGTGACTCATTTCACAGATTAATAATTATCATGGGATCGGGACGATAATAAGTGATCCAGATTACGGCAATTCGCTATCATCAGCATATGATCTCGAACATCTGGCTGATTGAGGGAATAATCGTCGGTCAGAAAATATTCAAAACCACATATATACTGTGTGTTTAGTACAATCCATCGGCAGCTTGAAAAGAAGGTTCACATGTTAAACAACATTCGTATCGAAGAAGATTTGTTGGGTACCAGGGAAGTTCCAGCGGATGCCTACTATGGTATTCACACTCTGAGAGCGATTGAAAACTTCTACATCAGCAACAGCAAAATCAGCGACATCCCTGAATTTGTACGTGGCATGGTTATGGTTAAGAAAGCGGCAGCAATGGCAAATAAAGAGCTGCAGACCATCCCCAAAAGCGCTGCAAATGCGATTATCGCCGCCTGCGATGAAGTGCTGAACAACGGCAAATGCATGGATCAGTTCCCGATTGACGTCTATCAGGGCGGCGCGGGTACTTCCGTCAACATGAATACCAACGAAGTGCTGGCAAACATCGGCCTGGAGCTGATGGGTCATCAAAAAGGTGAATACCAGTACCTCAACCCGAACGACCACGTTAATAAATGCCAGTCCACTAACGACGCCTACCCTACCGGCTTCCGCATTGCGGTATACGCCTCGGTGGTGAAACTGGTCGATGCGATCAATCAACTGGGCGATGGCTTCCAGCGTAAAGCGGTTGAGTTCCAGGACATTCTGAAAATGGGTCGTACCCAATTGCAGGACGCGGTTCCAATGACCCTCGGTCAGGAGTTCCACGCGTTTAACGTGCTGCTGAATGAAGAAACCAAAAACCTGCTGCGCACGTCTGAACTGTTACTGGAAGTGAACCTCGGCGCAACCGCCATCGGTACACGCCTGAACACCCCAGACGGCTACCAGCAACTGGCGGTACAGAAGCTAGCTGAAGTTTCTAATCTGCCGGTAGTGCCTGCAGAAGACCTGATTGAAGCAACGTCTGACTGCGGCGCGTACGTCATGGTACACAGCGCCCTGAAACGTCTGGCGGTGAAACTGTCTAAAATCTGTAACGACCTGCGCCTGCTCTCTTCCGGCCCGCGCGCTGGCCTGAACGAAATCAACCTGCCAGAATTGCAGGCCGGTTCGTCCATCATGCCAGCCAAAGTGAACCCGGTTGTACCAGAAGTGGTGAACCAGGTTTGCTTCAAAGTCATCGGTAACGACACCACCGTGACCATGGCCTCTGAAGCCGGTCAGCTGCAGCTGAACGTGATGGAGCCAGTGATTGGCCAGGCGATGTTTGAGTCTATCCACATCCTGACCAATGCCTGCTACAACCTGCTGGAAAAATGTATTAACGGTATCACTGCGAACAAATCCGTGTGTGAAGGCTATGTGTTCAACTCCATTGGGATTGTTACCTACCTCAACCCGTTCATCGGCCACCATAACGGCGACATCGTCGGTAAGATTTGTGCCGAAACCGGTAAAAGCGTACGTGAAGTCGTTCTGGAGCGCGGGCTGTTGACTGAAGCCGAACTGGACGATATCTTCTCGGCGCAAAATCTGATGCACCCGGCATATAAAGCGAAACGATATACCGATGAAAGCGAACAGTAACCGTTCAGGCTAGGCTTCCGAAAGGCACGTCACTTGTGACGTGCCTTTTTTCTTTTTAAGCATTACCAATTACACAACATTTCAATATCAACTTGTTAATAAACAAGGTAGGCACTTATGTTTGGAGCAGAACTCGTCATCGTCTTGTTGGCGATTTACCTGGGAGCAAGACTCGGAGGGATTGGCATCGGTTTTGCCGGTGGCCTCGGGGTGCTCGTTCTTACCCTTATCTTTCAGATTAAACCCGGCGCAATCCCGTTTGACGTCATCGAAATCATCATGGCAGTTATTGCTGCTATCGCGGCCATGCAGGTCGCAGGCGGTATGGACTACCTGGTGAGCCTGGCGGAGCGGATGCTGCGCCGCCATCCAAAATACATCACCTTCCTTGCTCCGCTGGTGACATGGTTTATGACCATTCTTGCCGGTACTGGCCACACCGCCTTCTCCACGCTGCCGGTGATTACCGAAGTGGCAAAAGAGCAGGGCATTCGCCCGTCCCGTCCGCTCTCCATTGCCGTCGTAGCGTCACAGATTGCGATTACTGCCTCGCCAATTTCTGCCGCCGTGGTTTTCTTCGCGGGAATTCTTGAGCCGATGGGCGTGAGCTATCTGACGCTGCTGGCGATCTGTATTCCGGTCACCCTGATTGCCGTGATGATAACCGCTGTGCTGTGTAACTTCCTCGGCGCAGAACTGAAAGACGATCCGGTTTACCAGGAGCGTCTGGCGAAAGGCGAAGTGAAGCTGCGCGGTAGCCAGGTCTTTGAGCTGAAACCACACGCGAAACGCTCTGTGGTGCTGTTCCTGATCGGCATTGTCGCAGTGATGTTCTACGCAACCGCCATCAGTGACACCGTGGGCCTGATCCAGAACCCGGTTCTGCCGCGTAACGAAGCGATCGTGGTATTCATGCTGACCATCGCCACGCTGATTAGCATTACCTGTAAAATCGACACCAGCGAAGTGCTGAACGCCAGCACCTTTAAATCAGGTATGAGCGCCTGCGTGTGTGTGCTGGGCGTGGCATGGCTCGGTGACACTTTCGTGAAGGCACACATCAGCGATATCCAGACCGTTGCGGGCGACCTGCTGCACAACTACCCGTGGCTGCTGGCGGTGGTGCTGTTCTTTGCCGCCACCCTGCTCTACTCCCAGGCAGCGACTACCAAAGCGCTGATGCCTGCGGCACTGATGCTGGGCGTGTCACCACTGACGGCGATTGCCTCTTTCGCGGCGGTTTCTGCATTGTTCGTTCTGCCAACCTATCCAACCCTGCTGGCAGCGGTTGAAATGGATGACACCGGCTCAACGCGCATCGGTAAGTACGTGTTTAACCACGCCTTCCTGATCCCTGGTGTGGTCGCGATTTCGCTTTGCGTTATCCTCGGCTTTATCATCGGTGGCGTTGTGCTGTAAATGGTTACTGATGGTAAAAAAAGTTAAAAACGGGCCGCTCTGCGGCCCGTTTCATTAATGAGCAATCGCCTTGCGTGATATAGTGAAGACTTTCGTGATGAGGAGGTCAACTTGTGAACACGCCTGATGCTGTTGTTGTACTGTGTACCGCCCCGGATGAAGCCTCTGCCCAGGATCTCGCCGCCAAAGTGCTGGCCGACAAACTGGCAGCCTGCGTCACACTTCTCCCTGGTGCGACCTCCCTCTATTACTGGGAAGGCAAGCTGGAGCAGGAGTACGAAGTCCAGATGCTGCTCAAAACCAATCTGGCGAACCAGCAGGCTCTTCTCGATTGCCTCAAGTCTCATCATCCTTACCAAACCCCAGAGCTGCTGGTGCTGCCAGTGGTCCACGGCGATAACGATTATCTCTCATGGCTCAACGCGTCCTTACGCTGATCCTGCTGCTGTGCAGCACGTCAGTATTTGCCGGGTTATTTGATGCTCCCGGCCGTTCGAATTTTATCCCTGCCGATCGGGCATTTGTTTTCGACTTTCAGCAAAATCAGCACGATCTCAGCCTGACCTGGCAGGTGAAAGAGGGTTATTACCTCTACCGCAAGCAGGTGAGCATCACGCCTGCAAAGGCTAACGTGGGCGCACTGCAGATGCCCGCTGGCGAATGGCACGAAGACGAGTTCTATGGCAAAAGCGAAATCTATCGCCAGCGCTTAAGCGTTCCCGTTACGGTGGTTCAGGCCGGTAAAGGTGCGACGCTGACCGTGACGTATCAGGGCTGTGCCGATGCAGGCTTCTGCTATCCGCCGGAAACGAAAGTGGTTCCGCTCAGTGAAGTCAACGCCGCCGCTGTTTCCCCTCCCCTTCCTGAGAAGAAAGGCGAAGACCGCGCAGATCTTCCCTTCTCTGCACTCTGGGCTTTACTGATCGGCATCGGCATTGCCTTTACGCCGTGCGTACTGCCAATGTACCCGCTGATTTCCGGGATTGTGCTTGGCGGTAAGCAACGTCTCTCGACCGCACGCGCACTGCTGCTGGCCTTCATCTATGTGCAAGGTATGGCGCTGACCTACACCGCGCTTGGCCTGGTGGTCGCCGCGGCCGGACTCCAGTTTCAGGCAGCACTCCAGCACCCTTATGTGCTCATTGGCCTGTCGGCGGTGTTTATCCTGCTGGCCCTGTCGATGTTTGGCCTGTTCACGCTGCAGTTGCCATCTTCCCTGCAAACCCGTTTAACCCTGCTGAGTAACCGTCAGCAGGGAGGCTCTGCAGGCGGTGTATTTGCGATGGGCGCGATTGCCGGGTTAATTTGCTCGCCATGCACCACAGCCCCGCTCAGCGCCATCCTGTTGTACATCGCCCAGAGCGGCAATATGTGGCTCGGCGGCGGTACGTTATACCTCTACGCGCTGGGCATGGGTCTGCCGCTGATCCTGGTGACGGTGTTTGGCAACCGACTGCTGCCGAAGAGCGGCCCGTGGATGGAGACGGTAAAAACCGCGTTTGGCTTTGTCATTCTGGCGCTACCGGTGTTCCTGCTGGAGCGCATCATTGGTGACGTGTGGGGCATGCGGCTGTGGGCAATGCTCGGTGTTGCGTTCTTCGGCTGGGCATTTATCGTCAGCCTGGGGGCGAAAAAACCGTGGATGCGTCTGGTGCAAATCCTCATGCTCGCCGCCACACTGGTGAGTGTGCGACCGCTTCAGGACTGGGCATTTGGTACACCGGCCACCCAAACCCAGTCGCATTTGAGCTTCACACAGGTTAAGAACGTAGATGAACTGAACATCGCACTGGCGCGGGCCAATGGCAAACCGGTAATGCTCGATCTCTATGCTGACTGGTGTGTGGCCTGCAAAGAGTTTGAAAAATATACCTTTAGCGATCCACAGGTACAAAGCGCACTGAAAGAGACCGTTCTGCTGCAGGCGAACGTCACGGCAAATAATGTGCAGGATAAAGCGCTACTGAAGCACCTTAACGTGCTCGGCCTGCCGACTATTCTGTTCTTCAATGAACGAGGCGAAGAGCAACCGATGCAGCGTGTAACCGGGTTTATGGACGCAACGGCATTCAGCGCACATTTGCGCGATCGCCAACCGTAAACAACACTTTAAACGGGAGAAACCGTGGGAATAGCGGAGGAGAAAACCGTGCAACGCGAAGACGTACTGGGACAAGCCCTGCAATTACTTGAGATTCAAGGGATCGCCAGCACCACGCTTGAGATGGTCGCCGACCGTATCGATTACCCTCTGGACGAGCTTAAACGCTTCTGGCCCGACAAAGAGGCGCTGCTTTACGATGCCCTGCGCTATCTTAGCCAGCAGGTTGATATCTGGCGCAGGCAGTTGATGTTGAATGAAGAGCTGACAGCAGAGCAAAAGCTGCTGGCGCGCTATACCGCCCTGAGTGAATGTGTAAGCAACAATCGCTATCCGGGCTGCCTGTTTATTGCGGCCTGTACGTTCTACCCTGACCCAGGGCATCCGATCCATCAGCTGGCGGATCAGCAAAAACGTGCTGCTCATGACTTCACCCATGAACTGCTGACCACGCTGGAAGTGGACGATCCGGCGATGGTGGCAAAACAAATGGAGCTGGTACTGGAAGGCTGCCTGAGCCGCATGCTGGTGAACCGTAGCCAGGCAGATGTGGATACGGCGCACCGTCTGGCGGAAGACATTCTGCGCTTTGCACAATGCCGTATGGGTGGTGCGCTGACTTAAACCAGTATCCCCGCCCAGGCGGAGAGGAACAGGCAGAGCGCCATCAGACGCTGAAATCGCACCATCGCCACGGTGGTGCGAAATACCCGGTTTACCGCCTTCCCCAGCCACGCCCAGCACATCAGACACGCAATAGAGATAACCAGGAACCACAGTGCCATTAGCGCAACATCCCGTAGCGCATGATCGCTTGCGGGAGCAAACAAGCTCACGACCGCCAGCGCCATCATCCAGGTTTTAGGATTGACGATCTGCAACAATGCCGCTGCCTGTGCAGTGAATCGTATCTGGCTTTCAGAGGAGAGACGGGCGGCGGGTGCACTGAACAGTTGCCAGCTCATCCAGCTTAGCCACAGCACGCCCGTCCAGCTCATCACCTGACGTACCAGTGGAAACTGGCGCAGCACTTCGCCTGCCCCCGCCCCGGAGATCAGCACAATCGCGCTGGCCGCAATACACCCGCCCAGAATAGCAGGCACGGTATTTTTCACACCATAGTGCTGACTGTTGGTAAGAACGAGGATATTCGTTGGTCCGGGTGTTATCGAGGCGACAAACGCGAACAGCAGGAAGGGCATCAGACTCACAGGTGGCTCCTTTATTGTTAGAGCCATCAATGTGCCGCTATTTTCTGGAAACGTCTGGAAGGTTTGTGCACAAGCGACGGTACTGCGCCGGGGACATACGATACGCACGCTGGAACCAGCGTCCCAGATGACTTTGATCGGCAAAGCCGACCTCCGCCGCGACATCAACTGGCTGTTCGCCTCGCGCCAGTAACTGCCGCGCCTTTGCCAGACGTAACTGGATAAGCCAGGCATGCGGTGCCAGATGAAACTCGCGCTTAAAGCAGCGCGTCAATGTGAAACGGTCGGTCCCCGTCTCGCGTGCAAGATCAGACAACCCAACATTGTCTCCCATATGGGCATAGAGATAATCCCGCGCACGATGCGCCACGGCAGCGCTTTGCAACTGAGACGGCACTCTTTTGCGCCAGTGGCAGTGAGCAGTGATCTGCGAAAGCAGATTATCCATCGTGCTTTGCTGGACAATTTTCATCTCGTCGTTATGCAACGTGGCAAAGGTATCACCAATAGAGCGTACCAGCTGCGGCTCACGTGTCAGCGTTTGGGCAAAATGGAGCGAATAGCTTCCAGGCGTGGATTCATATAGCCCGTGCAGCGTATTGGTCAGCCACCTCTCATCAAGATAAAAAGTCAGATAAGTAAACCCGCCTTCCACCGGCGCATCGCCGTCATGAATCTCCCCAGGCTCCAGTAAAAACGCATCACCTGGGTGGCTTCGATGACGCTCACGCCGACAGTGAAATTGCTGCGTACCCGAGAGAGTGATGCCTGCCAGGTAGCTATCATGCCAGTGCGGATCGTAGGCATGGCCTTCGAAGTGCGCTTTAATGGTTTCAATACCTGTATCTGCATGCTGACGCAGTTCAAGCCAGTCGTTCGCCATACTGTCCTCCTCGTGCTATCAGCATTGCCGCGTTGAACCGGGACTGTCTGGAAGATTTGTGCAATTTCGCTGCGCAAACGGACAGATTGCCGCAAAGTTAAGCAGTTGAACAGCTTTTCCCGAAATATTGTTGACGCTCGTGCCTGATTGCGGTTTAATGCGCTCCGTTGCCCGGATAGCTCAGTCGGTAGAGCAGGGGATTGAAAATCCCCGTGTCCTTGGTTCGATTCCGAGTCCGGGCACCACTATTTAAAGAACCCAGCCTATGGCTGGGTTTTTGCTTTTCTGCGTTTATAAATCTCTTCTCTTTTATTCCTGCTTCTTTTTCCAGTGAGATCGTGTGGCCTGGCGTGCCCGGTGGCGCTGCGCTTACCAGGCCTACAGGGTTTGTAGGCCGGATAAGGCGAAGCCGCCATCCGGTATGTTTTATCACGCACAAAGCAAAAAACCCCGCACCTTACGGTACGGGGTTCTTCTTAATTGATGCCTGGCAGTTCCCTACTCTCACATGGGGAGACCCCACACTACCATCGGCGCTACGGCGTTTCACTTCTGAGTTCGGCATGGGGTCAGGTGGGACCACCGCGCTAAAGCCGCCAGGCAAATTCTGTTTAATCTGTATCAGGCTGAAAATATCGTCTCTCACCGCCAAAACATCTTCGGCGTTGTAAGGTTAAGCCTCACGGTTCATTAGTATCGGTTAGCTCAACGCATCGCTGCGCTTACACACCCGACCTATCAACGTCGTCGTCTTCAACGTTCCTTCAGGAGACTTAAAGTCTCAGGGAGAACTCATCTCGGGGCAAGTTTCGTGCTTAGATGCTTTCAGCACTTATCTCTTCCGCATTTAGCTACCGGGCAGTGCCATTGGCATGACAACCCGAACACCAGTGATGCGTCCACTCCGGTCCTCTCGTACTAGGAGCAGCCCCCCTCAGTTCTCCAGCGCCCACGGCAGATAGGGACCGAACTGTCTCACGACGTTCTAAACCCAGCTCGCGTACCACTTTAAATGGCGAACAGCCATACCCTTGGGACCTACTTCAGCCCCAGGATGTGATGAGCCGACATCGAGGTGCCAAACACCGCCGTCGATATGAACTCTTGGGCGGTATCAGCCTGTTATCCCCGGAGTACCTTTTATCCGTTGAGCGATGGCCCTTCCATTCAGAACCACCGGATCACTATGACCTGCTTTCGCACCTGCTCGCGCCGTCACGCTCGCAGTCAAGCCAGCTTATGCCATTGCACTAACCTCCTGATGTCCGACCAGGATTAGCTGACCTTCGTGCTCCTCCGTTACTCTTTGGGAGGAGACCGCCCCAGTCAAACTACCCACCAGACACTGTCCGCAACCCGGATTACGGGTCCACGTTAGAACACCAGCCATTAAAGGGTGGTATTTCAAGGGCGGCTCCACGCAGACTGGCGTCCACGCTTCAAAGCCTCCCACCTATCCTACACATCAAGGACCAGTGTTCAGTGTCAAGCTATAGTAAAGGTTCACGGGGTCTTTCCGTCTTGCCGCGGGTACACTGCATCTTCACAGCGAGTTCAATTTCACTGAGTCTCGGGTGGAGACAGCCTGGCCATCATTACGCCATTCGTGCAGGTCGGAACTTACCCGACAAGGAATTTCGCTACCTTAGGACCGTTATAGTTACGGCCGCCGTTTACCGGGGCTTCGATCAAGAGCTTCGCGTTGCCGCTAACCCCATCAATTAACCTTCCGGCACCGGGCAGGCGTCACACCGTATACGTCCACTTTCGTGTTTGCACAGTGCTGTGTTTTTAATAAACAGTTGCAGCCAGCTGGTATCTTCGACTGATTTCAGCTCCACCCGCAGGGGCTTCACCTACATATCAGCGTGCCTTCTCCCGAAGTTACGGCACCATTTTGCCTAGTTCCTTCACCCGAGTTCTCTCAAGCGCCTTGGTATTCTCTACCTGACCACCTGTGTCGGTTTGGGGTACGATTTCGTGTTACCTGATGCTTAGAGGCTTTTCCTGGAAGCAGGGCATTTGTCACTTCAGCACCGTAGTGCCTCGTCATCACACCTCAGCGTTAAAAGGTACCGGATTTACCTGGAACCTCCGCCTACATGCTTAAACCGGGACAACCGTCGCCCGGCCGACATAGCCTTCTCCGTCCCCCCTTCGCAGTAACACCAAGTACAGGAATATTAACCTGTTTCCCATCGACTACGCCTTTCGGCCTCGCCTTAGGGGTCGACTCACCCTGCCCCGATTAACGTTGGACAGGAACCCTTGGTCTTCCGGCGAGCGGGCTTTTCACCCGCTTTATCGTTACTTATGTCAGCATTCGCACTTCTGATACCTCCAGCAACCCTCACAGGCCACCTTCAACGGCTTACAGAACGCTCCCCTACCCAACAACACATAGTGTCGCTGCCGCAGCTTCGGTGCATGGTTTAGCCCCGTTACATCTTCCGCGCAGGCCGACTCGACCAGTGAGCTATTACGCTTTCTTTAAATGATGGCTGCTTCTAAGCCAACATCCTGGCTGTCTGTGCCTTCCCACATCGTTTCCCACTTAACCATGACTTTGGGACCTTAGCTGGCGGTCTGGGTTGTTTCCCTCTTCACGACGGACGTTAGCACCCGCCGTGTGTCTCCCGTGATAACATTCTCCGGTATTCGCAGTTTGCATCGGGTTGGTAAGCCGGGATGGCCCCCTAGCCGAAACAGTGCTCTACCCCCGGAGATGAGTTCACGAGGCGCTACCTAAATAGCTTTCGGGGAGAACCAGCTATCTCCCGGTTTGATTGGCCTTTCACCCCCAGCCACAGGTCATCCGCTAATTTTTCAACATTAGTCGGTTCGGTCCTCCAGTTAGTGTTACCCAACCTTCAACCTGCCCATGGCTAGATCACCGGGTTTCGGGTCTATACCCTGCAACTTAACGCCCAGTTAAGACTCGGTTTCCCTGCGGCTCCCCTATTCGGTTAACCTTGCTACAGAATATAAGTCGCTGACCCATTATACAAAAGGTACGCAGTCACCCCATAAAGAGGCTCCCACTGCTTGTACGTACACGGTTTCAGGTTCTTTTTCACTCCCCTCGCCGGGGTTCTTTTCGCCTTTCCCTCACGGTACTGGTTCACTATCGGTCAGTCAGGAGTATTTAGCCTTGGAGGATGGTCCCCCCATATTCAGACAGGATACCACGTGTCCCGCCCTACTCTTCGAGTTCACAGCATGTGCATTTTCGTGTACGGGACTATCACCCTGTACCGTCGGACTTTCCAGACCGTTCCACTAACACACAAACTGATTCAGACTCCGGGCTGCTCCCCGTTCGCTCGCCGCTACTGGGGGAATCTCGGTTGATTTCTTTTCCTCGGGGTACTTAGATGTTTCAGTTCCCCCGGTTCGCCTCACAGCACTATGTATTCATGCTGTGATGATGCACCGTAGTGCACCGGGTTTCCCCATTCGGACATCGCCGGGTCAAGGGTTCATATCACCTCGCCGGCGCTTTTCGCAGATTAGCACGTCCTTCATCGCCTCTGACTGCCAGGGCATCCACCGTGTACGCTTAGTCGCTTAACCTCACAACCCGAAGATGTTTCACTTCATGATTGCGAAAATTTGAGAGACTCGAACACACATAACTGTGTGTCGTTTCAATTTTCAGCTTGATCCAGATTTTTAAAGAGCAAAACTTCGCAGTGCACCTTTTCAGGTTCACTCTGAAGTTTTCTTGTGTTCGCAGTAAAAGATGGTGGAGCTATGCGGGATCGAACCGCAGACCTCCTGCGTGCAAAGCAGGCGCTCTCCCAGCTGAGCTATAGCCCCATCGTTTGCAATCTCTGTACCGGTAATTTTTCCTGAGACAAGGCGTGGTAACGCGAAACATACATCAGTATGTGAGCGTTGCCGCAACGCAGTATCAGGGAAAATTTGGTAGGCCTGAGTGGACTTGAACCACCGACCTCACCCTTATCAGGGGTGCGCTCTAACCACCTGAGCTACAAGCCTGCAGAGATTTTTACTGCTGTTTTTCATCAGACAATCTGTGTGAGCACTGCAAAGGCAGGTTCTTTAAGGTAAGGAGGTGATCCAACCGCAGGTTCCCCTACGGTTACCTTGTTACGACTTCACCCCAGTCATGAATCACAAAGTGGTAAGCGCCCTCCCGAAGGTTAAGCTACCTACTTCTTTTGCAACCCACTCCCATGGTGTGACGGGCGGTGTGTACAAGGCCCGGGAACGTATTCACCGTGGCATTCTGATCCACGATTACTAGCGATTCCGACTTCATGGAGTCGAGTTGCAGACTCCAATCCGGACTACGACGCACTTTATGAGGTCCGCTTGCCCTCGCGGGGTCGCTTCTCTTTGTATGCGCCATTGTAGCACGTGTGTAGCCCTGGTCGTAAGGGCCATGATGACTTGACGTCATCCCCACCTTCCTCCAGTTTATCACTGGCAGTCTCCTTTGAGTTCCCGGCCTAACCGCTGGCAACAAAGGATAAGGGTTGCGCTCGTTGCGGGACTTAACCCAACATTTCACAACACGAGCTGACGACAGCCATGCAGCACCTGTCTCACGGTTCCCGAAGGCACATTCTCATCTCTGAAAACTTCCGTGGATGTCAAGACCAGGTAAGGTTCTTCGCGTTGCATCGAATTAAACCACATGCTCCACCGCTTGTGCGGGCCCCCGTCAATTCATTTGAGTTTTAACCTTGCGGCCGTACTCCCCAGGCGGTCGACTTAACGCGTTAGCTCCGGAAGCCACGCCTCAAGGGCACAACCTCCAAGTCGACATCGTTTACGGCGTGGACTACCAGGGTATCTAATCCTGTTTGCTCCCCACGCTTTCGCACCTGAGCGTCAGTCTTTGTCCAGGGGGCCGCCTTCGCCACCGGTATTCCTCCAGATCTCTACGCATTTCACCGCTACACCTGGAATTCTACCCCCCTCTACAAGACTCCAGCCTGCCAGTTTCGAATGCAGTTCCCAGGTTGAGCCCGGGGATTTCACATCCGACTTGACAGACCGCCTGCGTGCGCTTTACGCCCAGTAATTCCGATTAACGCTTGCACCCTCCGTATTACCGCGGCTGCTGGCACGGAGTTAGCCGGTGCTTCTTCTGCGGGTAACGTCAATTGCTGCGGTTATTAACCACAACACCTTCCTCCCCGCTGAAAGTACTTTACAACCCGAAGGCCTTCTTCATACACGCGGCATGGCTGCATCAGGCTTGCGCCCATTGTGCAATATTCCCCACTGCTGCCTCCCGTAGGAGTCTGGACCGTGTCTCAGTTCCAGTGTGGCTGGTCATCCTCTCAGACCAGCTAGGGATCGTCGCCTAGGTGAGCCGTTACCCCACCTACCAGCTAATCCCATCTGGGCACATCTGATGGCAAGAGGCCCGAAGGTCCCCCTCTTTGGTCTTGCGACATTATGCGGTATTAGCTACCGTTTCCAGTAGTTATCCCCCTCCATCAGGCAGTTTCCCAGACATTACTCACCCGTCCGCCGCTCGCCGGCAAAGTAGCAAGCTACTTCCCGCTGCCGCTCGACTTGCATGTGTTAGGCCTGCCGCCAGCGTTCAATCTGAGCCATGATCAAACTCTTCAATTTAAGTTTGATGCTCGTGAATTAAACTTCGTAATGAATTACGTATGTTCACTCAGAGACTTGGTATTCATTTTTCGTCTTGCGACGTTAAGAATCCATGTCACTTTGAGTGCCCACACAGATTGTCTGATAAATTGTTAAAGAGCAGTTGCGACGCGCTTCAGCGCTCTGTCGCGAGGTGGCGTATATTACGCTTTCCTCTTTCAGAGTCAACCCTGTTTTTCAGGATTTTTCTCTTCAGCCGACCGGGTTGTCTGTGAAGTGATTCACATCCGCCGTGTCGATGGAGGCGCATTATAGGGAGTTCTCTGCAGGCCGCAACCGTTAAATGACAGAAAAATGACTGACTGCTGCATTCCACAGCAAAACCCCGCCTTATACCTTTTTACACACAGAGTTATCCACAATTATGTCCAGCCCGGCCGGGTGATCCTGCAAACCAAGGGGAAAAATCAACTATACTAGCGGCAAATATTCCCCCTGCAGGCCACCCCCATGACTACACAACGTCTAACGCGTGACTGGCGCATCCCTACAGCAGGACTGCTGGCGCTGGCGATCCTCTTTGCCGGGTTTACCCTGCATGCCCACTGGAACACCTTTATACAGTGGTGCCTTGCCACGCAAATCACCCTGCACCGCTATCTGGTAATGTACCTGCTGCAGCTCAATAACCACCAGTACAGCGGCGGTTTATGGTTGCTGACGGGCGCTTTCTTTTATGGCGTACTGCATGCTATCGGGCCGGGACACGGCAAATTTATCGTCACCACTTATCTCACTACAAATAAAGAAAGCCAGCTCGCCGCGCGCGTCGTGCCGTTTCTCGGCAGCCTTATGCAGGGTATAAGTGCGATTCTGTTTGTCTTTATTCTGGCGGTTGGGCTCAACCTTGCGTCGGGTGATATCAGTACCAGTCGCTGGTACGTAGAGAAGATCAGTGCCGTGCTGATTGGCGCATTTGGCATGTTTATCATTTATCAGGCGCTGAAGAGTCTGCGTCCCCGCAGAATGGTTATCTCAGCCATCAAGCCATTCCACCAGCATGATGAACACTGTGGCTGCGGCCATCACGGGGTGGGGTTGGATTTGACCAAAGGCGACTGGAAAACGCGCCTGGGGGTCATTCTGGCAATCGGCGCACGTCCGTGCAGCGGTGCAATTATGATCCTGATGTTCTCAAACGCGCTCGGGATCGTGACCTGGGGCATTGCCGCTGTGATGACCATGTCGCTGGGAACGGCGCTCTCGATTATGGGGCTATCGCTGGCGGTGCGTTATGCACGTGAGCGCACAGTGTCATTTTTTGGTGGTGACTCCAGCCTGAACGGGGTCTTGCCTGTCGCCAAAATTATCGGGGGGATCGTACTGATCCTGTTTGCCACCATTCTGTTCCTGACGGTAATTCCCATCAGCGCCAACGGCGACTATATCGCCGCCGGGTGCTAATAAAAGAAAACCCGCCAGCGGCGGGTTTCATCACTACTCGTTAATTCGTGGATGCTGATCCACCAGGCGAGAACGCTTTTTCTGCAGCTCTTCAATCTCTGCATCAATGTCTTCTATCTTTTGCTCTACATTATCGTAGTGCTCACGCAGGATCTCTTTCGCTTCCTGGATATCAGACGCCGCAGGCGTTGCGCCTTTCAGAGGACGGTTTGCCGTCTCCTTCATGGTGATACCCGTAATCAAGCCAATCACCGCGATAACCATCAGGTAATAAGCAGGCATCATCAGATTCTGCGTACTCTCCACCAGCGAAGCTGCGAGTGTCGGCGTCAGACCGGCAATCAGAACCGAGATGTTAAAGGCCGCCGCCAGCGCACTATAACGAATGTGCGTCGGGAACATAGCTGGCAACGTAGAGGCCATCACCCCGATAAAGCAGTTGAGGATCACCGCCAGCATCAGCAGGCCAGCAAAAATCAGGCCCAGCACATTACTGTTAATCAGAATAAAGGCCGGGATCGCCAGCGCAAACAACGCCACACTGCCAAGGATGATAAACGGTCGACGACCAAAACGGTCACTCAACAGACCCATAATCGGCTGCACAAACAGCATACCGACCATGATGGCGATAATAATCAGCACACCGTGATCTTCCGAGTAGTGCAGGTTATGCGACAGGTAGCTCGGCATGTAGGTCAGCAGCATGTAGTAGGTCACGTTGGTGGAAATCACCAGACCAATACAGGTCAGCAGGCTGCGCCAGTGTTTGGTCGCAATCTCCTTGAACGACACTTTCGGGCCTTCCTGCAACCCTTCGCGGTCACCCTGCTCCAGCTTATCAACGTGCTGCTGGAACGCAGGCGTCTCTTCCAGCGCGTGACGCAGGTAAAGACCAATAATACCCAGCGGAAGCGCTATAAAGAACGGAATACGCCAGCCCCAGTCGAGGAAGTTCTCTTCACCAACCACGGTTGAAATCAGCACCACGACCCCCGCGCCCATCACAAACCCGGCAATCGAACCGAAGTCCAGCCAGCTTCCCATAAAGCCGCGTTTACGGTCCGGGGAATACTCCGCGACGAAGATCGACGCACCGGTATATTCGCCCCCGACGGAGAAGCCCTGCGCCATCTTACAGAGCAGCAGCAGAATCGGTGCCCATATGCCAATCGAGGCGTAGGACGGTATCAGGCCGATACAGAATGTACTGATCGACATAATAACAATGGTGATAGCAAGTATTTTCTGGCGACCATATTTATCGCCGAGCATACCGAAAAAGAGACCACCCAGTGGACGAATCAGGAAGGGAACGGAGAACGTACCCAGTGCGGCAATCATCTGCAGGCTGGGATCGGCACCAGGGAAAAACACTTTACCTAATGCATAGGCCACGAAACCGTAGACACCGAAATCGAACCATTCCATCGCATTACCGAGCGAAGCGGCGGTAATCGCTTTACGCAGTTTTGCATCATCGATAATGGTGACGTCGCGCAGCGTAATCGGTTTAACTTTTTTCCTTCTAAGCATAGCTTTCCTCGTAGACTCAGCCCTGTCCGATTCACAGTCCCGTTCGCGATCTGTGAACCTGGGATTCGCTCCATGCGAATCACCTTATTCAAGCGTAGCAGGTTTACTTACATTGACGTTTTGCGTCGATACAACCGAACCTGTTGACGCCTGTCTGGGCAGTTAATGACCTTTTTACCCTACCAGCGTTTATATATGTGATCAACTTCACACATATTCTTTCCAGTTCGTCAGTTGTTTTCAACAAATGTCAATTAATGCGGGTACACCCTTTTTCAGGCGATACCCAGAAAATATTTTCACGCAGGTTATTATTGCCTGCAGAACAAAAAAACAGCCACATTCCTTCACATCAACTTTACATAATTTTTAATTATTCAAAGACGATTTCTCTGTTTACATTGAATATGTGACGAAGATAACTAAAACACTGTTTTATTTTCATTGAATCATTATTCCATTGATCGCATGATAAATCCGAACGCAACACCTTATGCGCTTGCACGCGTAGTTAGCAGAGCACATTTATTAAATTTTATTGCATGGGTAATAAATTAAGTGACTTATAAATCAGTTACTTAATTGAATTCAATGAATTGTATTTTTGATCTTTCCGCCAGTCACGCGGGATGAGATGTGAGGGTTAATGATGAAAATTAAAGCCACGATAGAACGCATTCCCGGTGGGATGATGCTGGTTCCGCTGGTGTTGGGCGCGATCTTAAATACGCTGGCACCAGACACTGGCGCTTATTTTGGTGGTTTCACAAAAGGGATGATTGCCGGAACAGTACCGATCCTGGCCGTATGGTTCTTTTGTATCGGTGCCTCAATTAATTTGCGTGCTACCGGTACAGTTTTACGGAAATCCGGCACGCTGGTGCTCACCAAAATAGCCGTCGCATGGGTGGTGGCAATGGTCTGCGCGATGTTCATTCCAGAGAATGGTGTTCAGACCGGGTTCTTTGCCGGATTATCCGTTCTGGCCATCGTTTCAGCAATGGACATGACTAACGGCGGGCTCTATGCCAGCCTGATGAACCAGTACGGCACAAAGGAAGAATCGGGCGCGTTTGTACTGATGTCTCTGGAGTCCGGCCCGCTGATGACCATGCTGATCCTCGGCTCTGCGGGTCTGGCCTCCTTTGAACCCCATCACTTTGTCGGCGCGATCCTGCCGTTCCTGATCGGTTTTGCGCTGGGTAACCTCGATCACGATCTGCGTGATTTCTTCAGCAAAGCCACGCCGGTACTGATCCCGTTCTTCGGCTTCGCGCTGGGTAATACCATTAATCTGAACGTGATCCTTGATACCGGCCTGCTGGGGATTGTACTGGGCGTGGCAGTCATCGTTATCACCGGCATTCCGCTGATTATCGCTGACCGCGTCATTGGTGGAGGAAACGGTACAGCGGGTGTAGCCGCCTCTTCTGCGGCAGGCGCTGCAGTGGCGAACCCGGTGATTATTGCCCAGATTAACCCGGCGTTTGAACCCGTTGCGGCTTCTGCCACGGCGCTAGTTGCCGCCAGTGTGATTGTGACGGCGATTCTGGTGCCCATCATCACAGCGCTGTACGCCAGACGCTTCGGAAATGCTCCAGACGTTCAGACAGAATCAAAACCCGTCGAATTGCACCATTGATACACCCTCCCCCTCCTGTAAAGAGGGGGATTGCTTCAGCCACCAAAAATCTCTTCCACCATCCCTTCAACCAGTCGTTTTGCCGAACAGAGTCTTGGCATTCCCAGCGCTACCGTTTGCCAGTTCTGCGTGACTGACCAGCTCACCGGATGTTTATCCGCCTGGCACCAGTCACCCAGCCAGCCCAGCATATCTTTATGATCCATCAGGCCCGGAGCGGCGGGCGTCGCTAGCCATTGATGGTAAAAATGGCGGGTCGTGGGCGAGGCATTAATCCCCTGCGCAAGGTAATTCGCCGCCATGCTGCGCAGGTTGTCTTTGAGCATTGCCGCCACATCGTCATTCCCCAGACGGCAGGCATCACCAAATGGCCCCCAGCGTAACTCTTCCAGAGCAATATAGCAGCGCCCGGCCAGTGACCAGCCGTCATACTGCCCGGCACGCCAGCGGGTAAAAATTTGCTCGCTATGTTCCCCCGCCTGCACCGTTAGCCCGCGCTGCGTAAGCGCCTTCTCTTTATAAGCGGCACGTTGTTTAAAGTGAGAAGAAAGTTCGTCGTACTGCTGCATGAGCCCCGGAGACTGGGCCACACGCAGGTTCGTCTGCTGACGCAACGCCAGCAGTTTGTCAGTCATACGCGTCAGCGCCAGATGGCCGGGGTCAAGCATACCAGCCAGTTTCTCCGCCAGGCCCAGGCGTAATGCTGCATTTTCGTTGAGCATTCCCGCCATCGCCCACGGCCGCAACCGGGTTTGCGTCATGATCTCCTGAGTCAAACGCTCACGAAACTGCAGCTGCTGTGGGCCCAGTTGGGTATGACGCGACGCGTCCACCCCCTGAACCAGATCGACCATAAATTTCGGATGAATACACTCCAGCGTCCGCCCAGGACCGTTCAGTAGCGGTGTTGTCATGGTTGCTCTGCCGCGAATAAGGTTTGAATATCATCACGTAACAGTCGGGTATCTTCCTGAATCCACGTCGCAGTCGTGAGGCTTTGTTTTAACAGCTGGCTGAGCGCTCGGGTCGAATGCTCATTTTGCTGCCGCACGGCGAGGCTATCACGCAAACTTTCCTGTAACCCGGCCAGGCATAGCGAGAATTCAGCAAAGAACGTTGCCATACCTGCCGTAACAGAGACATCGACCTGCGCAGCCAAAGCCTTACGGATTTGTTCACAAAACTGATCAATATGTCGCATAAACTTGTCATGAAGTTGCGCGACATCGATAACGTACCGCGTGCGCGCCACCACATAATCCTCCCAGCCCCAGCCAGGGTTGTTTAGCCAGCGCGATACCGTCTCACGCATACTGCCCGCCCCGGAAGGCTGCCCCGCCGGGCGGTTATCCGGCGCAATGGCATCGTTAAACAGCACGCGAGTGTTGAAGTTAAGCTGATTCGCCTGAAACGCCGGGAAGCTGATGCGCGCCCGAAATCCGGCGTCGCTTAACTGCTCTTTAATCCGCGTCTCTATCGGACGCATCGCCTCATTCAGCGAACGCGCCAGCGTCGACTCCAGTTGATCGAAACGTAACGCCAGCTCGCGGGCAATTTTATTTTGCGCGTCCAGCATAATCAGCTCGCAGGAGGAACGGATCTTACTCAGCACGATCTGTGCCTGCCCTTCGTCCTCAAGCACCAGCTGATTCAGCGCGTCCGGCTCGTCGCTGCGCGGTGCAAGGCCCGCCAAATCTAAAACATTATGGCGGCTGAAAAGATGACCAATCGCCTGCTGGAGCGACGTCTTCTGCCGGGCCATAAACTCATCGGTGGCATTAAGCGCCTCTTCCACTTCATGTGTCACTTCATCACTGACCACACTCTGGCGCGTCTGCAGCATCGCCATATCGTCCTCAAGACGTGTGATATTCAGCTCAAGCTCCTCAAAAGCGACCGTCAGCCCCTGATAGCGAAAATCGAGATACTCCCTGGCATTTTGCGCGTAGTTAAGCAGCTTATGCGACGCAGAACGCAGAGCGAACAACGAGGCGTTGGCATACGCGGCGTAAATCAGCTTGCGGATCGGCTGTTCGAACAGAGAATCTTCCCACAGCAGATCGGCGGCGTGGCGAATATGGTCAATATCATCCAGATCGGCCGTGCGCCACCGACGTCCTAACGCAGCTTCGGCAAAATCCTGCACCCAGCGCTGCTCCAGGGGATCGGGAAGCCGCCCGTAGGTGTTCATTTCATACCGGGCGCGGTTCGCCAGATAAGCCCACATCGACGAAACCGGGTAAATCTGTCCCGGCGAGATATTCCCTTTCATTAAGGTGCCGGAAATCATCGCCCTGACCTGCTCTTCGTCATCACTGTTGCGGTCTTTCTGATCAAACTTATTGACCAGCGCATACAGCGGCACCGATTTTCCCGCCACGGAAATCGCCTGGCGGACCTCTTCATCGGAAATAGATTTGAGCTGGGTATAATCCATCACCGCCAGAACCGCTGACGCTCGCGCCAGCTGTTCGCTAAGCATTTTTTGCAGGTGCGGTTGCCCGGCCTCGTTCGGCCCCGGCGTATCAAGCAACGTCAGCTGACCAAGATGCGCATCCAGACCCGCAAGATGGACAAACTCCACTTCAATCACCGGAATGTGTTCAATGGCGGCGTACTCAGAAAACGGGAAGTCAACGCCCAGAGCCTGGGAAAGCCGCACCAGGTCATTAAGGCTCTTCAGGCAATGAAATATCGGCTCTGCACCCAGATGATGCTTTTCAAACGCCTCCCCTTTTTCAATGCGCTCCAGCAGCGTGTTCATGTCTTTATCAATTTCCAGACGCTGCGCCAGCTTACCGCGATCGTAATCGCAGAGCTTTTTCTGCAACTGCTGAATCAATGCATCAATAGGAGAGGCATGCGAGAAATGCAGAACCGGCTCTTTCTGGTCCGGCGTATGGCGAATCAGGGTAGGAAGTGCTGTCATAGGGCGATTGCGGTTCGGCAATACTTCAGTCCCCACAATCGCGTTAATGGTGGTCGATTTACCCGCCTTCATGGTTCCGACGATAGCCAATACCATTTCAAGACGGGTTATTTTACGTAATTCATTATTTAGCATTGCCTGCTGTGCATCAACGCCGCGAGCACTGAAATGCAACGGCAGTACATTGTTATTAACGCCCGTAATGGCGGCGGCGGTACTGTCCAGCATCGCCATCGGCATTGATTTCAACGTATCAAGATTCTGCAGTGCGAGCTGTAACAAGCGCTCTGCTTCCTGGCTTAATTCAAAAATGGTCTGTGTGTGCATGATAAAAGCCTTCCCTTAACGCAAATTTATTACTTTTATTAAGCCACTTTGTTTTAATAATGCTGTTTCGGCTTATATGATCACGTATGGAAAACATGTTCACTAAATATAACTACTTGATGGTAATAAGAAATATATTTCTATCCTTGCAAGGCGTGTAAAACATCCCCCTTGGCCAGGAAGCCAAAAGATAAAAAACGTCGCTCAGTTTCAGGAAACTTAAGGATATATCATTGTTATTTACCCACCTGAAAAGAGAGGTAATTCACCACCGCCATCAAATGAATGACGTCAGAGAGCAGGATAAATAACAACGTATCGCTTAACCTTATCCGAAATGGAAGAGCGTAGCAATTTGATGCAATAAAATATTCGATATATTTAGCGTCGTTTCTATTCATCGTGTTAATGAAGTAAGCATCGCTTAACTGACTGACAGGAAGTGTCACCCCGGACACATTTTTCATACTTTTTTTATCACGCAATGGCACCGACAAAAGTGTGGATTTGCGTTATACTTGCGGCCTTTTACGGCATCCTGCCGTCATTTAGCTGGCATTTTCCAGCGTGTTAACACTTTTTTGAGGATACCAACATGCAACTCCCACACTGCCCGAAATGCAATTCTGAATATACCTATGAAGATAATGGCATGTTCATTTGCCCGGAATGCGCGCATGAATGGAACGATGCAGAGCCGTCGCAGGAAAGCGATGAACTGATCGTTAAAGATGCGAACGGTAATCTGCTGGCTGACGGCGACAGCGTCACCGTGATTAAAGACCTGAAGGTAAAGGGCAGCTCTTCCATACTGAAAATCGGCACTAAAGTGAAGAACATCCGTCTGGTTGAAGGCGATCACAATATCGATTGCAAAATTGACGGCTTCGGCCCGATGAAGCTGAAATCTGAGTTCGTGAAAAAGAACTGATTCACCCGCCCGGTAGCGCTTCGCTTACCGGGCCTGCGGGGACTACACTTAACGGGCTTCTCTTACCTGAGGTAATGATTATGCCATTAAGTCCCTACATCTCATTCGCCGGTAACTGTGCAGAGGCAACCGCCTTCTATCAGCACGCTGTCGGCGCAGAACTTCTCTATAAAATCACCTTCGGCGAAATGCCAAAAGACGACCACAGCGAAGAAGGCTGCCCGTCTGCCATGCAATTTCCGGATTCAGCCATCGCCCATTCTAATGTCCGTATTGCTGGCAGCGATATCATGATGAGCGACGGTCTGCCACCAGGCAGCAGCGCACAGTACGCCGGATTTACGCTGGTACTGGATACACAGGATGTCGAGGAAGGTAAACGCTGGTTCGATAACCTTGCCGCAGGTGGCAATGTCGAAATGGCCTGGCAGGAGACCTTCTGGGCGCACGGCTTCGGCAAAGTCACCGATAAATACGGTGTGCCGTGGATGATAAACGTCGTTAAGCAGCAGCAAACGTCGTAGGCCGGATAAGCGCAGCACATCCGGCAACAGCACCCGGAGGCGCTGCGCTGACCGCGCCTGCGTTGGCTGTCATCGCTATCACATTAACTCTTCAAATTCCCGCAACCCAGACTTAACCCAAATGTCATATTGATGCGCCAGCATGAGGCCACATTTAACGTGAGGCCCCGCACATGCAAACCGTCATCCGCGTCGAGAAACTGAGCAAGACCTTCCATCACAATAAGGCTCTGCATGCCGTTGATCTGACCGTCCAGCAGGGCGAAATGGTAGCGCTGCTGGGGCCATCCGGTTCAGGTAAATCCACCCTTCTGCGCCATTTAAGCGGCCTTATTACCTGCGATAAAACGCCGGAAAGTCACGTCGAGCTGCTGGGTAACACCGTGCAACGCGCAGGCCGCCTGGCACGCGATATTCGCAAAAGCCGCGCCCAGACGGGCTACATCTTCCAGCAATTCAACCTGGTGAATCGTCTGACGGTGCTGGAGAACGTGCTGATTGGCGCACTCGGCAGCACCCCATTCTGGCGCACCTGCCTGCGCTGGTTTTCGCCATCCCAGAAACAAGAGGCTCTGCAGGCGCTGACCCGCGTTGGCATGGCCCATTTTGCCCACCAGCGTGTCTCCACTCTGTCCGGTGGACAGCAGCAGCGCGTGGCGATTGCCCGCGCATTAATGCAAAAAGCCAAAGTCATTCTGGCCGACGAACCGATCGCCTCGCTGGACCCGGAATCGGCCCGCATCGTAATGGAAACCCTGCGCGACATTAACCAGAACGACGGCATCACCGTGGTGGTAACGCTGCACCAGGTGGATTACGCCCTGCGCTACTGCGAGCGCATCGTCGCGCTGCGTCAGGGGCACGTCTTCTTTGATGGCGCAAGCCACCAGTTTGATAACGAACGTTTTGACCATCTCTACCGCAGCATTAACCGCGTCGAAGAGAACGCGCAGGCTGCTTAACGTCTCCACAACGAGGAATGGAAATGAGCTATAAAACGGTTGCCGCGCTGGCCTTCACCAGCATGTTCAGCATCAGCACCCTGTTAAGCCCGGCCCACGCCGAAGAGCAGGAAAAGGCGCTGAACTTTGGCATTATTTCGACGGAATCACAGCAGAATCTGAAACCTCAGTGGGAACCGTTCCTGAAAGATATGGAAACCAAACTGGGGATCAAAGTGAACGCCTTCTTTGCCCCGGACTATGCGGGCATCATCCAGGGGATGCGCTTCAACAAAGTGGACATCGCCTGGTACGGCAACCTCTCCGCCATGGAAGCGGTGGACCGCGCGAACGGCCAGGTCTTTGCCCAGACCGTTGCGGCTGATGGCTCCCCAGGCTACTGGAGCGTGCTGATCGTCAACAAAGACAGCCCAATCAACAACCTCAACGACATGCTCGCCAAACGCAAAGATCTCACCTTTGGTAACGGCGACCCGAACTCTACCTCAGGCTTCCTCGTCCCTGGCTACTACGTCTTCGCCAAAAACAACGCCTCCGCCAGCGACTTCAAGCGCACGGTGAATGCCAGCCATGAAACGAACGCTCTGGCCGTGGCGAATAAGCAGGTCGACGTTGCGACTAACAACACCGAAAACCTCGACAAGCTAAAGACCTCCGCACCAGACAAGCTGAAAGCACTGAAGGTGATCTGGAAATCGCCCCTTATTCCTGGCGACCCAATCGTGTGGCGTAAAAACCTGTCTGAAAGCACCAAAGACAAGGTCTACGACTTCTTCATGAATTACGGCAAAACGCCGGAAGAGAAAACCGTTCTGGAGCGTCTGGGCTGGGCACCATTCCGCCCATCAAGCGACCTGCAACTGGTCCCGATTCGCCAGCTGGCGCTGTTTAAAGAGATGCAGGGCGTGAAGGACAACAAAGGTCTGAATGAGGAAGAGAAGACCAGCAAAGTGTCGGCCATTCAGGCACAGCTGGACGATCTGGACCGCCTGACCGCCGCGCTGAGCGCCATGACCAGCGTGAATAAAGCGGTGCAATAACTGACGTCCCCTCTCCCTTGAGGGAGAGGGTTAGGGTGAGGGGGAAATGCGCACGCTGATGCCCTCACCCCGGCCCTCTCCCACAGGGAGAGGGAGAACAGATCGTAGGCCGGATAAGCGTAGCACCATCCGGCACACAAAGACCCACGGAGTAAAACATGCAAACCATCACCCTCCCACCGCCGAAACGCAGCTGGTTCTCGCTTTTAAGCTGGGCCATTCTGCTGGCGGTGCTGGTTATCTCCTGGAAGGGCGCGGAAATGGACCCGCTGCTGCTCGTCAAAGATTCCGGCAACATGGCAACCTTCGCCGCGGACTTCTTCCCGCCGGACTTCAGCCAGTGGCAGGACTACCTCGGTGAAATGGCCATCACCCTGCAAATCGCCGTCTGGGGCACCGCCCTTGCCGTCATTCTCTCTATTCCGTTTGGCCTGATGAGCGCCGAAAACATTGTGCCATGGTGGGTGTACCAGCCGATGCGTCGCCTGATGGACGCCTGCCGCGCCATCAACGAAATGGTCTTTGCGATGCTGTTCGTCGTGGCTGTCGGTCTGGGTCCGTTTGCGGGCGTGATGGCGTTGTTCATCCACACCACCGGCGTGCTCTCCAAGCTGCTCTCTGAAGCGGTTGAAGCCATTGAGCCCGGCCCGGTGGAAGGCATTCGCGCGACGGGTGCTAATAAAATCGAAGAAATTCTTTACGGCGTGCTGCCACAGGTGATGCCGCTGCTGATCTCCTACTCCTTGTACCGCTTCGAATCTAACGTCCGCTCCGCCACGGTCGTCGGCATGGTCGGCGCAGGCGGGATTGGCGTCACCCTGTGGGAAGCGATTCGCGGTTTCCAGTTCCAGCAAACCTGCGCATTGATGGTGCTCATCATCATCACCGTCAGCCTGCTGGATTTCCTCTCTCAACGTTTGCGTAAGCACTTCATCTGAGAAGCGAGGCTTTGTTTTATATGCACTTATCCAGACATCCGACCAGTTACCCGACCCGCTGGCAAGAGATTGCGGCAAAGCTCGAAGTGGAACTGCGCACGCACTACCGCTGCGGAGATTACCTGCCTGCCGAACAGCAGCTTGCCGATCGCTACGAAGTGAACCGCCACACGCTGCGCCGCGCCATTGACCAACTGGTTGAGCGCGGCTGGGTACAGCGCCGTCAGGGCGTCGGCGTGCTGGTGCTGATGCGCCCGTTCGACTACCCGCTGAACGCCCAGGCGCGCTTTAGCCAGAACCTGCTGGATCAGGGTAGCCACCCCACCAGCGAAAAGCTGCTCTCGGTGCTGCGTCCGGCCTCCAGCCACGTGGCGGACGCGCTGGGGATTCAGGAAGGCGACAACGTTATCCACCTGCGCACGTTGCGCCGGGTCAACGGCGTGGCGGTGTGCCAGATCGACCACTACTTTGCGGACCTGACGCTCTGGCCTGTGCTGCAAAACTTTGCCAGCGGTTCGCTGCATGACTTCCTGCGCGATGCCACCGGCATTGCGCTCAAACGCACCCAGACGCGCATCAGCGCCCGCCGCGCGCAGGCGAAAGAGAGCAAGGTGCTGGAAATTCCCAACATGGCCCCGCTGCTCTGCGTGCGCACCCTCAACCACCGTGACGGCGAGATCAACGCGACGGAATACTCCGTCAGCCTGACCCGCGCCGACATGATTGAATTCACCATGGAGCACTGAATGCATTTCGATACTTCCACCCGTCAACGCTGGATGCGCGTGCTGGCCCATAGCCAGCCTGCTGCGCTGTGCAGCCGCATGAACGCGCTCGACCTGACGCCAGACTACGACACTATCCGCGCACCGGAAATCGGCCTGGTGCAGATCCAGGCGCGCATGGGCGGCACCGGCGAACGCTTCTTCGCGGGCGATGCCACTCTCACCCGCGCGGTGATCCGCCTGAACAGCGGCACGCTGGGCTACAGCTACGTGCTGGGTCGCGACAAACAGCACGCCGAGCGCTGCGCGGTGATCGACGCCCTGCTGCAGGAACAACCGCATTTCCAGACCTTAATGGAAACCCTTATCGCCCCGCTGGAAGCTGACCGCGCCGCACGACTTGCCGCACGTCAGGCCGAAGTGAACACCAGCCGGGTCAACTTCTTTACGCTCGTTCGCGGAGACAACGCATGACGCTTCAACCTGCTTTTACCCTGGCCGTCCAGGATGCCCAACAGAGTTTTCGTCGCCTGCTGAAAGCCATGAGCGAGCCGGGCGTGATCGTCTCGCTGCACCAGCTTTCGCAGGGCTGGCTGCCGCTCAATCTCGCCTCCACCAGCGTGTTGCTGACCCTCGCCGACAACGACACCCCGGTGTGGCTTTCGGGCGCATTGCTGAACGATATCGCCAGCCAGAACCTGCGCTTCCACACCAACGCCCCGCTGGTTGAGCAGCCGCAGCAGGCGGTCTTTGCCGTGGCCGACGAGCAGATCAGCCATGAACAGCTGAATGCCCTGAGCGAAGGCAGCGCCGTCGCCCCGGAGACCAGCGCCACGCTGATTTTGCAGGTCTCCAGCCTGAGCGGCGGGCGCATGTTGCGTCTCACCGGCGCGGGTATCGCCGACGAGCGCATGGTCGCGCCGCAGCTGCCGGAGTGCATCATTCATGAACTCACTGAACGCCCGCACCCGTTCCCGCTCGGTATCGACCTGATCCTGACCTGCGGCGAGCGCCTGCTGGCGATCCCAAGAACCACCCACGTGGAGGTGTGCTGATGTACGTTGCCGTTAAAGGGGGCGAGAAGGCGATCGCCGCCGCCCATGCGCTGCAGGAGCACAGACGACGGGGTGATGAAGCGCTTCCCGAGCTGAGCGTCGCCCAGATTGAGCAGCAGCTTAACCTCGCCGTCGACCGCGTAATGACCGAAGGTGGCATCGCCGACCGCGAGCTGGCGGCGCTGGCCCTGAAGCAGGCCAGCGGCGATAACGTGGAAGCCATCTTCCTGCTGCGCGCCTACCGTACCACGCTGGCGAAGCTGGCAGTGAGCGAGCCGGTGAAAACGGCGGAGATGCGCCTGGAGCGCCGAATTTCTGCCGTTTATAAGGACATCCCCGGCGGCCAGCTGCTCGGCCCCACCTATGACTACACTCATCGCCTGCTGGATTTCACCCTGCTGGCGAACGGCGAAGCACCGCAACTCAATACCGCGGAACCTCAGCAAGATCCTTCCCCACACGTCTTTAGCCTGCTGGCGAAACAGGGGCTCGCTAAAGCAGAAGAGGATTCAGGCGCTACGCCGGACGACATCACCCGCACGCCGCCGGTTTACCCGTGTTCACGTTCTTCGCGCCTGCAACAGCTGATGCGCGGCGATGAAGGCTATTTGCTGGCGCTGGCCTACTCCACCCAGCGCGGCTACGGGCGCAACCACCCGTTTGCGGCAGAGATCCGCAGTGGCTACCTCGACATCGAAATTGTGCCGGAAGAGCTGGGTTTTGCGGTGAACGTCGGTGAACTGCTGATGACCGAGTGCGAAATGGTCAACGGTTTTGTCGCGCCTGAAAACGAAGCTCCGCACTTTACCCGCGGCTACGGGCTGGTGTTTGGCCTGGGCGAGCGTAAGGCCATGGCGATGGCGCTGGTCGACCGTGCACTGCAGGCACCGGACTACGGCGAACACATTTCCGGCCCGGCACAGGACGAAGAGTTCGTGCTGGCGCATGCGGATAACGTGGAAGCGGCGGGTTTTGTCTCGCACCTCAAGCTGCCGCACTACGTCGATTTCCAGGCCGAACTGGAACTGCTGAAACGCCTGCAACGGGAGCGCGAAAATGGCTAATTTAAGCGGCTACAACTTTGCCTATCTGGATGAACAAACCAAACGCATGATCCGCCGCGCCATTCTGAAAGCGGTGGCGATCCCTGGCTATCAGGTGCCGTTCGGCGGCCGCGAAATGCCGATGCCCTACGGCTGGGGCACGGGCGGCATTCAGCTTACCGCCAGCGTGATCGGCGAAGCGGACGTGCTGAAAGTCATCGACCAGGGGGCCGACGACACCACCAACGCCGTGTCGATCCGCAACTTCTTTAAGCGCGTCACCGGCGTCAACACCACTGAAAAAACCGAAGATGCGACGCTGATCCAGACCCGTCACCGCATCCCGGAAACCCCGCTTACGGAAGATCAGATTTTGATTTTCCAGGTGCCGATCCCAGAGCCGCTGCGCTTTATCGAGCCGCGCGAAACCGAAACCCGCACCATGCACGCCCTGGAAGAGTACGGGATCATGCAGGTGAAGCTGTATGAAGACATCGCCCGCTTCGGCCATATCGCCACCACCTACGCCTACCCGGTGAAGGTCAACGGGCGCTACGTGATGGACCCGTCTCCGATCCCGAAATTCGATAATCCGAAGATGGACATGATGCCTGCCCTGCAGCTCTTTGGTGCCGGACGTGAAAAACGCATCTACGCCGTCCCGCCGTATACGCGTGTCGAAAGCCTCGATTTCGACGACCATCCGTTTACGGTGCAGGAGTGGGACGAGCCGTGCGCTATCTGCGGCTCGAAGCATAGCTATCTGGACGAAGTGGTGCTGGACGACACGGGCAAACGGATGTTTGTCTGCTCCGACACCGATTATTGCCGCCAACAGAGCGAGGCGAACAGCCAATGAAACCGCTGCTTTCGGTTAATAACCTGACCCACCTGTATGCGCCGGGCAAAGGCTTCAGCGACGTGTCGTTCGAGCTGTGGCCGGGCGAAGTGCTGGGCATTGTCGGCGAGTCCGGCTCCGGTAAAACCACCCTGCTGAAGTCCATCTCCGCGCGCCTCGCGCCGCAACACGGCGAGATCCTGTATCAGGGACGCTCCCTCTATGGCATAAGCGAGGCCGAGCGCCGCCGCCTGCTGCGCACCGAGTGGGGCGTGGTACATCAACACCCGATGGACGGCCTGCGCCGTCAGGTCTCCGCCGGGGGCAACATCGGCGAACGGCTGATGGCGACCGGCGCGCGCCACTACGGCAACATCCGCGCTACGGCGCAGCATTGGCTGGAAGAGGTGGAAATCCCCGCCTCGCGCATCGACGACCTGCCGACAACCTTCTCCGGCGGTATGCAGCAGCGTCTGCAGATCGCCCGAAATCTGGTCACCCATCCGAAGCTGGTGTTTATGGATGAACCCACCGGTGGGCTGGACGTCTCGGTGCAGGCGCGCCTGCTCGACCTGCTGCGCGGTCTGGTGGTGGAGCTGAACCTCGCCGTGGTGATTGTCACCCACGATCTGGGCGTTGCCCGTCTGCTGGCGGACCGTCTGCTGGTCATGAAGCAGGGTCAGGTGGTGGAAAGTGGGTTGACCGACCGCGTGCTCGACGATCCACACCATCCGTACACCCAGCTGCTGGTGTCGTCCGTGTTGCAGAACTGATCGTGTTTTGCCGGGTGACGGCTTCGCCTTACCCGGCCTACGGACTGCACTCTTTGTAGGTCGGGTAAGCGAAGCGCCACCCGGCAACCCAAACCCACGAGGCCAAAATGATCCACGTTGAAAATGTCAGTAAGACCTTTGTGCTCCACCAGCAAAACGGCGTGCGCCTGCCGGTGCTGCAAAATGCCTCGTTAGAGGTCAGCAGCGGCGAATGCGTGGTGCTGCACGGCCACTCCGGCAGCGGAAAATCGACCCTGCTGCGCTCCCTGTATGCCAACTACCTGCCGGACGAAGGCCACATCCGCATTCGCCACAATGATGAATGGGTCGATCTGGTCCAGGCCCCGGCGCGCAAGGTGCTGGAAGTACGCCGCTCGACGATCGGCTGGGTCAGCCAGTTTTTGCGGGTGATCCCGCGGATCTCCGCGCTGGACGTGGTGATGCAGCCTCTGCTGGATCTCGGCGTGCCGCGTGAAACCTGCGCCGCCAAAGCCGCCAGCCTGCTGACGCGCCTTAACGTGCCGGAACGTCTGTGGCACCTTGCCCCGTCGACCTTTTCCGGCGGCGAGCAGCAGCGCGTCAATATCGCGCGTGGTTTTATCGTTGATTACCCGATTCTCCTGCTCGATGAACCCACCGCCTCGCTGGACAACAAAAACAGCGCGGCAGTGGTTGAGCTGATCGAGCAGGCTAAGGCTCGCGGGGCGGCGATCGTCGGGATCTTCCACGATGAAACCGTTCGCACCCGTGTAGCAGACAGATTGCACCCGATGGGGACAAACGTATGATTATTAATAACGTCAGGCTGGTGCTGGAAAATGAGGTGGTAGGCGGCTCGATTGAAATTCAGGACGGGGTGATCCGCGCCTTTGCTGAAACCCAGAGCCGTTCACCCGAGGCGATGGACGGCGAAGGGGGCTGGCTGTTGCCGGGACTGATTGAGCTGCATACCGACAATCTGGACAAATTCTTCACCCCGCGCCCGAAGGTCGACTGGCCAGCCCATTCGGCGATGAGCAGCCACGACGCGCTGATGGTCGCCAGCGGCATCACTACGGTGCTGGACGCGGTGGCGATCGGCGACGTGCGCGACGGCGGCGATCGTCTGGAGAACCTGGAGAAGATGATCAACGCCGTGGAAGAGACGCAAAAGCGCGGCCTCAACCGTGCCGAGCATCGCCTTCACCTGCGCTGTGAACTCCCGCACCACACCACGCTGCCGCTGTTTGAAAAACTGGTCGGCCGCGAACCTGTCTCGCTGGTTTCGCTGATGGACCATTCGCCGGGGCAGCGCCAGTTCGCCAACATCGAAAAGTATCGCGAATACTATCAGGGCAAATATTCTCTCAGTGACGCAGAGATGGCGCGCTACGAAAAAGAACAGCTTCAACTTGCGGCTCAGTGGTCGCAGCCGAACCGCCTCTCCATTGCCGCGATATGCCGGGACCGCAATATTGCGTTAGCCAGTCATGACGACGCTACGCACGATCATGTACGCGAATCCCACCAGCTTGGCAGCGTGATCGCCGAATTTCCCACCACGTTTGAGGCAGCTGAAGCCTCCCGCAAACACGGCATGAACGTACTGATGGGCGCACCGAACATCGTGCGCGGCGGTTCGCACTCCGGTAACGTGGCGGCAAGTAAACTCGCCTCGCTCGGCCTGCTGGATATCCTCTCTTCCGACTACTACCCCGCCAGCCTGCTGGATGCGGCATTCCGCGTCGCGGACGACGAAGGCAACAGCTTCACGCTGCCGCAGGCGATTCGCCTGGTGACGAAAAACCCGGCCTCCGCGCTTAATCTTCACGATCGCGGTGAAATTGCCGAGGGGAAACGGGCAGATCTGGTGCTGGCCCACCGTAAAGGTGAACACATCCATATCGACCACGTCTGGCGTCAGGGAAAAAGGGTGTTCTGATGGGAAGACTCATCTGGTTAATGGGGCCGTCCGGCTCCGGTAAAGACAGCCTGTTGTCCGCACTCCGGCAGCGCGAACATTCACAGCTGCTGGTGGCGCATCGCTACATCACCCGCGCGGCCAACGCCGGAAGTGAGAACCATATCGCTCTGAGCGAGCAGGAGTTTTTTATCCGCGCCGGACAAAACCTGCTGGCATTGAGCTGGCATGCGAACGGCTTTTACTACGGCGTCGGCATTGAGATCGACCTCTGGCTGCACGCAGGTTTCGACGTACTGGTCAACGGTTCGCGCGCGCATCTGCCACAGGCCAAAGCCCGGTATGAAGCGGCGCTGCTGCCGGTCTGCCTGCAGGTTTCGCCGGAAGTTCTGCGTAGCCGTCTGCAAAACCGGGGACGAGAAAACGCGCGGGAAATCGAGCAGCGGCTGGAGCGAGCAGCGCGCTACACCCCGTCGGGCTGTCATGTCCTCAATAACGACGGAAGTTTGCTACAGTCAGTCGATAACTTTTTATCGCTTATCCGTCAGAAGGAGAAACAGCATGCCTGACTGCCAGCTTCGCCCCGCCACTGCCGATGACGCGCAGACGGTTTACGCCCTGATCTGCGAGCTTAAGCAGGCAGAGTTCGATCACCAGGCGTTTCATACGGGCTATCTTGCCAATCTGCAGGATCACAACATGCGTTACCAGCTTGCCGAACTGGACGGGCAGGTCATCGGCATGATCGGCCTGCACATGCAGTTTCACCTGCATCACGCGCGCTGGATCGGCGAGATCCAGGAGCTGGTGGTGATGCCGCAGGCACGCGGGCTAAAGGTGGGCAGTCAGTTGCTCGCCTGGGCGGAAGACGTTGCGCGACAGGCCGGGGCTGAGCTGACTGAACTCTCCACCAGCGTGAAGCGCGTGGACGCGCACCGTTTTTACGTGCGAGAAGGATATACCCAGAGCCATTTCCGATTCACCAAACCGCTGTAGAGGTGCGTTATGAGTCTGACTATCACACTGACAGGAACCGGAGGGGCACAGCTGGTGCCGGTGTTTGGCTGCGATTGCGCGGCGTGTCGCCGGGCGCGCTTGCAGGAAAACTATCGCCGTCGCCCCTGCAGCGCGGTGGTCAAATTCAACGATGCAGTCACCTTGCTGGACGCGGGCATTCCGCACCTGATGGACGACTGGCCCGCGGGCAGCTTTCAGCAGTTTTTGCTCACGCATTATCATATGGATCACGTCCAGGGGCTGTTCCCTTTACGCTGGGGCGTAGGGGCGACGATTCCGGTCTACGGCCCGCCGGACGACGCAGGATGCGATGACCTGTTTAAACATCCGGGGCTGCTGGATTTCAGCCATACGCTGGAGCCGTTTGTGGTATTTGAACTCCAGGGACTGCGGGTTACGCCGCTGCCGCTCAATCATTCAAAACTCACGTTCGGGTATCTGCTGGAATCCGCCCACAGCCGCGTGGCGTGGCTTTCTGATACTGCCGGACTGCCGGAAAAAACGGTGAAATTCCTGCTCAACAACCAGCCGCAGGCGATGATCATCGACTGCAGCCACGAACCGCGCGCTGAAACGCCGCGCAACCATTGTGATTTAAACACCGTGATTGCGCTGAATGAGGTGGTTGGCTGCCCACAGGTGATTCTTACCCACATCAGCCATCAGTTTGACGTGTGGATGATGAATAACCCGCTACCGGAGGGTATTGAAGCGGGATATGACGGAATGGTGCTTGTGCTGGACTAGTTTTGCCGGGTGGCGGCTGCGCCTTACCCGGCCTACGATCCAGGGTTTTGTAGGCCTGCGTAAGCAAAGCGCCACCAGGCTTTAGCCTCGGTCGTAATCTTCTTCCAGCCTGCGCTCGTCATCTTCCAGACGACGCCGATCGTCATCAAGCTGTCGCTGACGCTCATCTAAGCGCTGGCGTCGGTCTTCTAACTGCCGGCGACGATCGTCGTACTGCCGGCCGTCGGTTTGGCGGTCGCGATCGTAACGATCGTTGTCATTACGGCTGCTGGGGTTATAGGCATCGTTGATCGCCTGCTGAATATTACCGATGGCATCATCAATAATGTCGGCGTGAGCCAGTTGGCTGGTGAGTGACAGCAGAGCAAATAACAACGCGGTTGAGTAATGTTTCATAAAGCCAGTCTCGCAGGTGGGCTGGCTTTACGGTAATGAACGACTGGAGCGAGAGGTAGCGGAGGAATCTCAATTCTGCGCCTGTTCAATTGCCGCAATCGCGTCGACTCGCACCTGATGTCTTCCACCCTCAAACTCAGCATCCAGCCAGGCATCGACAATCATTTTTGCCAGCTCCAGCCCGACCACGCGCGAGCCAAATGCCAGCACGTTAGTATTATTATGTTGACGGGAAAGCTGCGCAGAATAGGGTTCGCTACAGACCACCGCGCGAATACCGGGGAATTTATTGGCCGTAATCGAGATCCCAACGCCAGTGCCGCAGATCAAAATACCGCCGTCGACCTCATTATCGAGAATGGACTGTGCAACGGAACTGGCGTAGTGCGGATAGTCCGTTCGTTCAGAAGACCATGCGCCCTTATCTTTCACCTCCACACCACGTGCGTGCAGGTGAGCCAGAATGTCCTCTTTTAGAATAAAACCAATGTGATCGCAGCCGAACGCAATCCTTTTCATGGTGTGCCTCATGTGAGTTAACTTTACAAACATGATGAGTTTTGTGATTTAAGACCGGTAATTTGTGCAATAAACCGCCAAAACCATCGTATTGCTCTGTGTTCTACACGCCTGACTTTCACATTTCAATAGCATCCTGATCGCATAACGCGCTTACCCTGGGAGATATTCTTACCCAGCAATGAGATAATTTCTTGATTTTAAAAGGCATTAAAAAATCACTGAAAACACAAACTTCACGAAAAATAAAACTTTATGAATTTATAAATTTTGTGAAGTTATCAGCATATTTCTCAGGAATGATGTGGTGATATAGTGTCGTCTTCATTGTTAAGGACAAAAGAGAGCGATGAGCCAGCCAGAATTTGAAAAAGAGCTGCCTAATGGCATCGGCCTGGCACCTTACCTGCGCATGAGGCAGGAAGGGATGACGGATAACGAAAGCCGAATTGTTGACTGGTTGCTTCAGCCAGGGAATCTGAGCGGTGCGCCAGCGATTAAAGATGTAGCTGAGACGCTGATGGTCTCGGAAGCCATGATCGTTAAGGTGGCAAAACTGCTCGGTTTTAGCGGTTTTCGTAACCTGCGTGCAGCACTGATTGACTACTTTTCGCAATCTGAACAGGTGCTGCCCGCAGAGCTGGCCTTTGATGAAGCGCCGCAGGATGTGGTTAACAAAGTGTTCAACATTACCCTGCGCACGATTATGGAAGGCCAGTCCATTGTCAATGTGGATGAAATACACCGCGCGGCCCGCTTCTTTGCCCAAGCAAACCAGCGCGATCTGTACGGTGTCGGCGGCTCCAATGCCATTTGTGCCGACATCCAGCACAAGTTTTTACGTATTGGCGTGCGCTGCCAGTCCTATCAGGACGCGCACATCATGATGATGTCTGCCTCACTGCTGAAAGAAGGAGATGTGGTGCTGGTGGTGTCGCACTCCGGGCGCACCAGCGATGTAAAAGCCGCTGTAGAGTTAGCCAAAAAAAACGGCGCGAAAATTATCTGTATTACCCACAGTTATCATTCTCCGATAGCCAAACTTGCAGATTATATTATTTGTTCGCCAGCACCAGAGACCCCTTTATTAGGGCGTAACGCCTCAGCGCGTATATTACAACTCACATTATTAGATGCATTATTTGTTTCCGTTGCACAACAAAATATAGAACAGGCCACATTAAATATGCAAAAAACAGGCGCTATTGTGGATTTCTTTTCTCCTGGCGCACTGAAGTAAACAAAAAGGTTAATCCCGCACCTGCGGGATTAACAAAAATGTACCCTACGTTGAGAACACTGCTATGAATAAATATCTGAAATATTTCAGCGGCACCGTTATGGGCTTAATGTTATCCACCAGCGTATTTGCTGCTGCGGAATATGCGGTGGTATTAAAAACGCTCTCCAATCCATTCTGGGTAGATATGAAGAAAGGGATTGAAGATGAGGCTAAAACCCTGGGGGTGAGCGTTGATATTTTTGCCTCACCATCGGAAGGGGATTTTCAGTCTCAATTACAGCTTTTCGAAGACTTGAGTAACAAGAATTATAAAGGTATTGCTTTCGCCCCTCTCTCCTCGGTAAATCTGGTGATGCCCGTGGCGCGCGCCTGGCAAAAGGGGATTTATCTGGTGAATCTCGATGAGAAAATCGACATGGATAACCTGAAAAAAGCGGGCGGTAACGTGGAAGGTTTCGTCACCACGGATAACGTGGCCGTCGGGGCAAAAGGTGCCGCGTTTATTATTGATAAGCTCGGCGCACAGGGCGGTGAAGTGGCGATTATCGAAGGGAAAGCGGGTAACGCATCGGGCGAAGCACGGCGCAATGGCGCAACCGATGCCTTCAAAAAAGCAAGCCAAATCAAACTTGTTGCCAGCCAGCCTGCAGACTGGGATCGCATTAAAGCCCTGGATGTGGCAACCAACGTTCTGCAACGTAACCCGAATCTCAAAGCGTTCTACTGCGCAAACGACACTATGGCAATGGGCGTAGCGCAGGCTGTAGCAAACGCTGGTAAAACGGGCAATATTCTGGTGGTTGGCACAGACGGTATCCCGGAAGCCCGCAAGATGGTCGATGCCGGGCAAATGACCGCTACCGTCGCACAAAACCCAGCGGATATCGGTGCGACAGGGTTGAAACTGATGGTAGATGCGGCGAAAACCGGAAAGGTGATCCCACTGGAAAAAGCACCTGAATTCAAGCTGGTGGATTCAATTCTCGTAACGAAATAACGCAGACTTTGTGCAGATTGATGCCCTTACCCCATCCTCTCCCACAGGGAGAGGGTGAAAAAATAAGGAGTAAACATGGTCACGCCATATATTTCGATGGCGGGGATCGGCAAATCCTTTGGTCCGGTTCACGCATTAAAATCGGTTGATTTAACGATATTTCCTCACGAGATCCACGCATTATTAGGGGAAAACGGTGCCGGTAAATCAACCTTAATGAAAGTATTGTCGGGAATACATGAACCGACCAAAGGCACTATTACGATTAATGAAACCCATTACGACAAACTCGATCATAAACTAGCCGCCCAGCTGGGCATCGGAATTATTTATCAGGAACTCAGCGTCATTGATGAATTAACGGTGCTGGAGAATTTATATATTGGCCGACATCTGACGAAAAAGGTCTGCGGCGTCACAATTATCGACTGGAAAGAGATGCGCATTCGCGGCGCAATGATGCTCTTACGCGTCGGATTAAAAGTCGATTTAGATGAAAAGGTAGCGAATTTATCCATCAGCCACAAACAGATGCTGGAAATTGCCAAAACCTTAATGCTCAACGCCAGAGTGATCATCATGGATGAACCCACCTCTTCCTTAACCAATAAAGAGGTGGACTATCTGTTTCTGATCATGAATCAGTTGCGAAAAGAAGGCACCGCCATTGTGTATATCTCGCATAAGCTGGCAGAAATTCGTCGGATTTGTGATCGCTACACGGTGATGAAAGACGGCAGCAGCGTCTGCAGCGGCATGGTCAGCGATGTGACAAACGATGACATTGTGCGTCTGATGGTCGGTCGCGAGCTGCAAAACCGCTTTAATGCGATGAAAGAGAGCACCGGCAACATCGAACGCGACACCGTTTTTGAAGTGAAAAACGTCACCAGCCGCGATAAGAAAAAAGTGCGTGATATCTCGTTTAGCGTGAATCGCGGCGAAATCCTCGGTTTCGCAGGGTTAGTCGGCTCCGGCCGGACCGAACTCATGAACTGCCTGTTCGGCGTGGATAAACGCGCGAGCGGCGAAATACGCCTCAATGGCAAAACCATCTCCCCTCGTTCACCGCTGGATGCCCTGAAAAAAGGAATGGCCTACATCACCGAAAGCCGCCGGGAAAACGGCTTTTTCCCCAATTTTTCTATCGCCCAGAATATGGCAGTGAGCCACAGCCTGAAAAATGGCGGCTACAAGGGAGCAATGGGGCTGTTTCGCGAAAGCGAGGAGCAAAAAACTGCCGAAGTACAGCGCCAGTTGCTGGGGCTGAAATGCCATAACGTTGAACAGAACATCACCGAACTCTCCGGCGGTAATCAGCAAAAGGTACTGATTTCCAAATGGCTATGCTGCAACCCGGACGTCATCATTTTTGATGAGCCCACCCGCGGCATTGACGTCGGTGCCAAGGCCGAAATCTACAAGGTGATGCGCCAGTTGGCTGACGAAGGCAAGGTCATCCTGATGGTGTCATCCGAGCTACCTGAAATTATCGCCGTCTGCGACCGCATCGCCGTGTTCTGCGAAGGGCGACTGACGCAAATCCTGACCAATCGCGACGACATGGGCGAAGAGGAGATCATGGCATGGGCATTACCACAAGAGTGAAAGGCAATATGGATGAGAAAAAGCCGTTTAATTTCGCGCTGTTCTGGGACAAGTACGGCACTTTTTTCATCCTCGCGATCATCGTTGCCATCTTTGGCACGCTGTCGTCGGAATACTTTCTGACCACCAATAATATCACGCAGATTTTTGTGCAAAGTTCAGTGACGGTGCTGATTGGAATGGGCGAATTCTTTGCCATCCTGGTCGCAGGTATTGACCTCTCCGTCGGGGCTATCCTTGCGCTTTCCGGTATGGTGACAGCAAAGCTGATGCTGGCTGGCGTCGATCCGTTCCTCGCGGCTCTGATTGGCGGCGTGCTGGTCGGCGGCGCACTGGGGGCGATTAACGGCTGTCTTGTGAACTGGACCGGGCTGCATCCATTTATTATCACCCTTGGCACCAACGCCATTTTCCGTGGCATTACGCTGGTGATCTCCGATGCTAACTCGGTGTACGGCTTCTCATTTGACTTTGTGAACTTCTTTGCCGCCAGCGTATTAGGCGTTCCCGTACCGGTCATTTTCTCGCTCATAGTGGCCGTGATCCTCTGGTTCCTCACAACCCGCATGCGGCTGGGACGCAACATCTACGCGCTGGGAGGCAATAAAAACTCGGCGTTCTACTCCGGTATCGACGTGAAGTTTCACATGCTGGTGGTCTTTATCATTTCTGGTGTGTGTGCCGGGCTGGCGGGCGTGGTCTCCACCGCTCGTCTGGGTGCTGCAGAGCCGTTAGCCGGGATGGGGTTTGAAACCTACGCCATCGCCAGTGCCATCATTGGCGGCACCAGCTTCTTCGGTGGCAAAGGTCGCATCTTCTCAGTCGTGATTGGCGGTCTCATCATCGGCACCATCAATAACGGGCTCAACATTTTACAGGTTCAAACCTATTACCAGCTGGTGGTGATGGGCGGGTTGATTATTGCCGCTGTCGCCCTCGATAGATTGATCAGTAAGTAAGGAATTCACAATGAAAATATCACCCTCCCTGATGTGTATGGATCTACTGAAATTCAAAGAACAGATTGAATTCATTGACCAGCACGCGGATTACTTCCATATCGACATCATGGACGGCCATTTTGTGCCAAACCTGACGCTGTCGCCATTCTTTGTCGGCCAGGTGAAGAAGCTCGCCACCAAACCGCTGGACTGTCATCTGATGGTGACACGTCCGCAGGATTACATTAGCCAGTTGGCACAGGCTGGAGCGGATTTCATCACCCTGCACCCCGAAACGATCAACGGCCAGGCCTTTCGCCTGATAGATGAAATTCGCCGTCATGGCATGAAAGTCGGGCTGATCCTCAATCCAGAAACTCCGGTTGAGGCAATGAAATACTATATTCACAAGGCAGACAAAATTACCGTTATGACCGTCGATCCCGGCTTTGCTGGTCAGCCGTTCATTCCGGAAATGCTGGATAAAATTGCGGAACTGAAAGCCTGGCGCGAACGCGAAGGGTTGAGCTATGAGATTGAGATCGACGGCTCCTGCAATCAGGCTACGTATAAAAAACTGATGGCCGCCGGGGCAGACGTCTTTATCGTCGGGACATCCGGCCTGTTTAACCATGCAGAAAATATCAGTGATGCATGGCAATTGATGGCCGGACAGATCCTGTCGGCAAGAAACGAGGGCGTTCCTCATGCAAAAACAGCCTGATGTTGTCGCCGGAGTGGATATGGGGGCAACCCATATCCGTTTTTGCCTGCAAACAGGCGATGGCACTGTGATCCACTGCGAGAAACAACGAACGTCAGAGGTCATCAGCTCTGGCGTGGTCATTGGCGTCACGGAAATGATTAACGCGCAGTTGCAGCATTTTCAGGTTCGCTGTCGCGGTCTGATGATGGGCTTCCCGGCGCTCGTGGGCAAAGATAAACGCACCATTATCTCTACGCCAAATCTGCCGCTTCAGGCAACAGAACTGTTCGACCTGGCAGGTAAGCTGGAAGATGCGCTGAGCTGCCCGGTAGAGTTTTCCCGCGATGTTAACCTGCAGCTCTCGTTTGACGTCGTGCAGCACAACCTGCAGCATCAACAGGTGCTGGCGGCTTATCTCGGTACGGGTATGGGATTTGCCATCTGGCTGAACGGTGCCCCCTGGACCGGCGCTCATGGCGTAGCAGGCGAACTCGGGCACATTCCACAAGGCGATATGACCCGTCATTGCGGCTGTGGCAACACGGGATGTCTGGAAACCGTCTGCTCCGGCATCGCGCTGAAACGATGGTATGAACAGCAGCCGCGTGAGTATGCGATTGGTGAAATTTTTACCGTCGCGCGTGATGAACCCTTTGTGCAGCAACTGCTGGCTCATGCAGCTCGCGCTATCGCCACCAGCATCAATCTGTTCGACCCGGACGCAGTGATCCTTGGCGGTGGGGTGATGGACATGGACGCCTTCCCGCGCGAAACGCTGATTGCCGGGATAAAACAGCATCTGCGGCGTCCGCTGCCGTATGAGGCTGTGCGCTTTATCACCGCATCGTCATCAGCCTTTAACGGCGCACAGGGCGCGGCGACACTGGCGCGCTGTCAGTTTATGTCATCACCTTGCGCAGCGCCTGCGCCAGCTGTACACGGGTAAACGGCTTACGCAGCTGTTCCACGTCCGGTAGCTGCGGGTTATTCGCCGGACGGAGATCCTGCCCGCTGATCAGCAGCACCGGTAGCTGCGGATGATGGCTGCGCACCTGGTGAATCACTTCGGCACCGCTCAGGCTTCCCGGCAGCATTAAGTCGCTGATAAACATGCCAATGTCTGGCGATATCTCCAGCATCTTCAGCGCCTGCTCACCGCTTTCCGCTTCAAGCGTGAGGTAACCAAGCTGATGAAGTTGCTCGCACAGGGTCTGGCGAACATCGGCTTCATCTTCCAGCACCAGCACCAGTTGCTCGCTTTCAACGGTTGCCGTCGTCGCCAGCGTTTCATCATGAGGAACAACCGAAAGCGCCGAACGTGGCAACTGGAGGCGCACCGTTGTACCCTGGCCCGGCGCACTTTCGATCTCAACGCGTCCACCTGACTGGCGCACAAAACCATACACCATCGACAGCCCTAACCCGCTCCCACTCCCGGTCTGCTTGGTGGTGAAGAACGGCTCAAAAACCTGCGATTTCACCTCCTGTGACATCCCGCTTCCGTGATCGATAACCTCCAGCGCCACCATATCCTCCCGGCGTCCGTCACTGCGGGTCACGCGCTGGTTCCAGGTGCGGATCTTTATCACGCCAGCCTGCCCCTCCATCGCGTCGCGGGCATTCATCACCAGGTTAATAATGGCGTTTTCCAGCTGGCTGACGTCAATCCACGCAGGCCATGCGGGAGATTGCGCTTCAATTTCCAGCGTGATGGTGGCAGGTAAGGAATGGCGCATTAGCTCGCTGAGATTTTCCAGCAGCGGTTTCAGCTCCACCGCATGCGGATGCAGAGACTGCTTACGGGAGAAGGCCAGCAGACGCTGGGTCAACATGGCTCCGCGCTCAGCCGCTTTCAGCGCGCGGGTGATGCGCGGCGCATCCGGGGAGTCCGGATCGGTCAGTTCCAGGCTGCCGATAATCACCGCCAGCAGGTTGTTGAAATCATGCGCCAGCCCGCCCGTCAGTTGCCCGACGGCCTTCATCTTCTGGCTATGTAACAGCGCCTCTTCCAGTCCCTGACGCTCGATGCGGTCAATCTCCATCTGCGAAGTCTTTTCTTTCAGCAGCCGCGTGGTGTGCTCAAGCGATGCGGTATTGCGGGCAAAAACGTTAAACGCACGCGCCAGTTCACCCAGCTCGTCGCGCCGCTGCAATGCGGGCACCGACACATCCGGCTCCCCGTGAGCCAGCCGCGACATCGCGCGTGAAATGGCCGTCAGGTTGGAGCCAAGGTTGCGGTAGATATACCAGCAGGCGCAGCCGGTGATGATCAGCGCCAGTACCGCGAACACGCTGATAAACACGCTGATCGAGCGCAGTTCCTGATGACTCTGGTCAGTACGCAACGTGGAGGCCCGCGCTACCTGTTCCACATACTGATTGATATCGCTGTTGAGTATCGCCACCAGCGCTTTGATGTGAAACATATACCAGCTGATAGAGAGATCGCTCTCTTCCAGCAGCTTCGACAGCGGAGCGAGTTTGCGCAGCTCGTCGTTAAAATCGGGCAGAACAAAATCCACCACCGGTTGCGTCGCACGGCGGGGCAACGTCGCCGTCACCGTATCCAGTTGCTGCACCGTAGCGCGCGGCGAAGGGGTTCCGATAGCGGCAACGATCAGTCGATCCATTTCCATAAGCTGCCGCGCATCCGGCACGTTGCTGCCGTAACGACGGTTGATATCCTGCAGATGGCGCAGATAGCTCTGGCTCTGGTAGAGCGAGCTGAGCAGCGCGTTACGCTCCAGATGGCGTCGCTGCCCGCGCTCCAGCATCCCCGTCACGCTTTGCTGTAATTCATTACTGCGACGAATAATTCTCGCCACCAGCGCCGGTTCCTGCTGTGCCAGAGGCGCATCGGCAAGCTGCTCCAGCGAATGCCGCAGTGCCGTTTGAGACTGTTTCAGCCTGTCCGCTTCGCCTTTGTACTCCAGCGCCCCCACGACCTGAGAAAGCCGCACCGCCGCCGTCGCCACGTTCGCCGTGTCACGCGCAAGGTTCATGCTGCCGGTCATGTCATCCAGCGTTTGCTGCTGCACCTGCTCCTGAATCTGGCTGGCATGGCGAAAGCCGAGCACCGCCACGCCGCTCACCATCAGCGTTACGGCGACCACCAGCAGATTGAAAATCAGCAGGCGGCCTCGGGCGCTGGCGAAGAACGGGGGACGTGGGGACATGTATTCGGGCTCCTCTGCGGTTTGGTGCCCTCACCCTGGCCCTCTCCCACAGGGAGAGGGAAAAGAGAAATGTGACGGCGATTAACTATTCATAACTATGACAAATATGAACGGCTTCTGACATTTTGCATTTACGCACCTGTGATGAAGTGCAGATATCGACATTCACAGGAGATCCGCCATGAGCAGAACCCCGGTATTAGAGATGCGCAGCATTGCCAAAACGTTTGGCAATTTCCACGCGCTCAAGGGTGTGGATTTGACGGTCTTCCCCGGTGAGATCCACGCGCTGATGGGGGAAAACGGTGCGGGAAAAAGCACGCTGATGAAGATCCTCGCGGGGGCCTATACCGCCACCGGGGGCGAAATCCTGATCGACGGCCAGCCGTTTCATATCAGAGGGCCAAAAGACGCCCTGGCCGCAGGCATTACTTTGATTTATCAGGAGATGCAGCTCGCGCCCAATCTGACCGTCGCCGAAAATATCTTCCTCGGCAGTGAGCTGTCACGCGGCGGGCTGGTGCAACGCAAAGAGATGGCCGCCCAGGCGCAGGCGGTAATCGACCGCCTCGGCGCGCAGTTTAACGCCACCGATCTGGTGATGAAGCTGACCATCGCCGAGCAGCAGCAGGTGGAAATCGCCCGCGCGCTGCACCGCAACAGCCGCATTCTGGTGATGGATGAACCCACCGCCGCCCTCTCCTCGCGGGAAACGCATCGTCTGTTCGAACTGATTTTGCGCCTGCGCGATGAAGGCATGGCGATTATCTACATCAGCCACCGCATGGCGGAAGTTTATGAACTTTCTGACCGCGTCAGCGTTCTGCGCGACGGGCAATACGTCGGCAGCCTGACGCGCGACAAACTGAACGCGTCAGAGCTGGTGCGCATGATGGTTGGTCGACCGCTCAGCGACCTGTTCAACAAAGAGCGTGATATCCCGCTCGGCAGCCCGCGCCTCAATGTGCATCACCTCACCGATGGCAAAAAAGTATTGCCCTGCAGTTTGCAGGTGCGTTCCGGCGAAATCGTCGGGCTGGCGGGGCTGGTCGGGGCCGGACGCTCCGAGCTGGCGCAGCTGATCTTCGGCGTGCGCAAAGCCACGGGCGGCATGATCGAGGTCGACGGCGAACCGGTGGTGATCCACTCCCCGCGCGCGGCCATCGAAAACGGCATCGGTTTTCTCACCGAGAACCGCAAGGAGCAGGGGCTGTTTCTGGAACTGGCGGCGCAGGAGAACATCACCATGGCGACGCTGGAGCGCGACGCCACCTTCGGCATGCTTAACCGTAAAAAAGCGCAGTCGATTTCCGATGACGCCATCGCCCTGCTCAACATTCGCGTGCCGCATTCTCAGGTGCGCGCGGGCGGACTCTCCGGCGGCAACCAGCAAAAACTGCTGATCTCCCGCTGGGTGGCGATCGGCCCGCGCATTCTGATTCTGGACGAACCTACGCGCGGCGTGGACGTCGGCGCGAAAAGCGAGATCTACCGCATCATGAACCAGATGGCGCGCAAAGGCGTGGCGATTTTGATGATCTCCAGCGAGCTGCCGGAAGTGGTGGGCATGAGCGACCGGGTGTACGTGATGCGGGAAGGCAGCATCGCGGGCGAACTGCATGGGCGCGACATCTCTCAGGAAAACATTATGACGCTGGCAACCGGCGTGAACGACACTCATCATCAGGCGGTGCAATCATGACAACTCCAACCCATCCGCAGCAGGTGGCGAAATCCGCCTCCGCCAAAAAAATGCTGATGAGCGATCTGATGCAAACGGTCGGCATTTTACCGATTTTGATCCTGATTGTGGCCGTATTTGGCTTTATCGCCCCTAACTTCTTCACCGAGAGCAATCTGCTCAACATTACCCGTCAGGCGTCGATCAACATCGTGCTGGCGGCGGGGATGACCTTCATCATTTTAACCGGCGGGATTGACCTCTCCGTGGGCTCGATTCTGGGTACCACGGCGGTGGCGGCGATGGTGGTGTCGCTTATCCCGGAATTCGCGATGCTCTCCATTCCGGCCGCGCTGATGCTCGGCATGGTGCTGGGGCTGTTCAACGGCGCGCTGGTCGCCTTTGCCGGGCTGCCGCCGTTTATCGTCACCCTCGGCACCTATACGGCGCTGCGCGGCGCGGCATATCTGCTGGCAGACGGGACCACGGTGATCAACTCCAGTATCAGCTTCGAGTGGATCGGCAATAACTATCTCGGCCCCGTGCCGTGGCTGGTGGTGATCGCCCTTGCGGTGATCGTGATTTGTTGGTTCATTCTGCGCCGCACCACGCTGGGCGTTCATATCTACGCGGTCGGCGGCAACATGCAGGCGGCACGCTTAACCGGCATCAAGGTCTGGCTGGTGCTGTTGTTTGTGTATGGCATGAGCGGCCTGCTCTCAGGCTTAGGCGGCGTGATGAGCGCCTCGCGTCTCTACAGTGCCAACGGCAATTTAGGCATGGGTTATGAGCTGGATGCGATTGCGGCGGTGATCCTCGGCGGCACCAGCTTCGTCGGCGGGATCGGCACGATCACCGGCACGCTGGTCGGCGCATTGATCATCGCCACCCTTAACAACGGCATGACGCTGATGGGCGTCTCCTACTTCTGGCAGCTGGTGATCAAAGGGGCGGTGATCATCATAGCGGTGCTGATCGACAAATACCGTACCCGACACCACCAAAGTGCATAACAACAAAACCCTACGAGTGAGGAAATACAGCATGAGATTAAAGCCCTTAGTGACCGCGCTCTGTGCTGGCGCGCTGCTGGCCGCAACGCCGTTTGCGCAGGCAAAAGATCTGAAATCCATCGGCGTGACGGTGGGTGACCTGGCTAACCCGTTCTTCGTGCAGATCACCAAAGGTGCCGAGCTGGAAGCGCGCAAGCTGGCGGGCGATAACGTCAAGGTGACGCTGGTCTCCAGCGGTTACGATCTGGGTCAACAGGTGGCGCAGATCGACAACTTTATTGCCGCTAAGGTCGACATGATCATCCTCAACGCGGCAGATTCCAAAGGGATCGGCCCGGCGGTGAAACGCGCGAAAGAGGCGGGGATCGTCGTCGTTGCGGTTGACGTGGCGGCGGAAGGGGCCGATGCGACCATCACCTCCGATAACACCCAAGCAGGCGAGATGGCCTGTAAGTACATTACCGACCGCCTGAAAGGCAAAGGCAACGTGGTGATCATCAACGGACCGCCGGTCTCTGCGGTTCAAAACCGCGTGGAAGGCTGTCAGACCGAGTTCAAACGCCACCCGGATATCAAAGTGCTCTCGGACAACCAGAACGCGAAAGGCAGCCGTGAAGGCGGTCTGGAAGTGATGACCTCCCTGCTGGCGGCGAATCCGAAGATCGACGGCGTGTTCGCGATTAACGATCCGACGGCGATCGGTGCCGATCTGGCGGCGAAACAGGCGCAACGTAATGAGTTCTTTATCGTTGGCGTGGATGGTTCCCCGGATGGTGAAGAAGCGCTGAAGCGGGAAAACTCCCTGTTTGTGGCGACCCCGGCGCAAGATCCGCAGGTGATGGCGGCAAAAGCGGTGGAGATTGGCTATGACATTCTCCAGGGCAAACCTGCACCAAAAGAGCCTGTGCTGATCCCGGTGACGATGATCGATAAAAAGAACGTCGGCACGTATAAGGGGTGGACGGTTAAGTAATCCCCTCACCCTAACCCTCTCCCCCAAAGGGAGAGGGAACGATTACACCCTCTCCCTTTGGGGGAGAGGGCTGGGGTGAGGGGTACATTTTGCACATAATCGAAGGAGTCCCCATGAAACGCTCCGAAATTAACGAAATCCTCGGCCACACGCGGCAATTCTTTTCCATGCATGATGTGCATCTCCCACCGTTTGCCAGCTTTCCGCCAACAAAATGGCAGCAGCTTGACCCGGCCGCATGGCAGGAAGTGTTCGACCTCAGGCTCGGCTGGGACGTGACGGCATTTGGTGGCAACAACTTCGCTGCAGAGGGCCTGACGCTGTTTACTCTGCGCAACGGGTCCCCCAACGGCGTGCCCTATGAAAAGTGCTATGCCGAAAAAATCATGCATGTGCGCGACGGCCAGGTGACGCCGATGCATTTTCACTGGCGTAAACGGGAAGACATCATCAACCGTGGCGGTGGAAACCTCATCATTGAGTTATGGAATGCCGGCGCGCATGAAGAGACCGAGAACACTGACGTGACGGTCACGATCGACGGCTGCCGTCAGACCCACGCGCCCGGCAGCCAGCTACGCCTCACACCAGGGGAAAGCATCTGCCTGACGCCCGGTCTGTACCACAGCTTCTGGGGGGAACGCGGCTTTGGCGACGTGCTGGTGGGCGAAGTCTCATCCGTTAACGACGACGAACACGACAACCACTTTTTGCAGCCCATCGCCCGCTATAACAACATTGAAGAAGACGAACCGGCGGTGCTGGTGTTGTGCAACGAGTACAACCTGTTTCGGATATAAGGAGTGAATGATGCCACTGATTTCTCTTGCCGATGGTCTTGCGCACGCCAGGGAGCATCGCTATGCGCTGGGTGCGTTTAATGTGCTCGACTCCCATTTCCTGCGCGCGCTGTTTGCCGCCGCGAAGCAGGAACGCTCGCCGTTTATCATCAATATTGCCGAAGTGCATTTTAAGTACGTGTCGCTGGATTCGCTTGTGGAAGCGGTCAAGTTCGAAGCCGCCCGTCACGCTATTCCCGTGGTGCTGAATCTCGATCACGGGCTGCACTTTGAAGCGGTAGTGCGCGCCCTGCGCTTAGGATTCAGCTCCGTGATGTTCGATGGTTCCACGTTGAGCTATGAGGAAAACGTTCGCCAGACGCGGGAAGTGGTGAAGATGTGCCACGCGGTGGGCGTGTCGGTGGAGGCGGAACTGGGCGCGGTTGGCGGTGACGAAGGCGGCGCGCTGTATGGGCATGCGGATGAAGCGTTCTTTACCGACCCACAACTGGCGCGCGAGTTTGTCGATTTAACCGGCATCGACGCGCTGGCGGTTGCTATTGGCAATGCACACGGCAAATACAAAGGCGAGCCAAAACTGGATTTTCCACGCCTGGATGCCATTCGCCAGCAGACGGGGCTACCGCTGGTGTTACATGGCGGCTCCGGCATTAGCGATGCCGATTTCCGCCGCGCCATCGAGCTGGGCATTCATAAAATCAACTTCTATACCGGCATGTCGCAGGCCGCGCTCGCTGCCGTTGAACAGCGCATGGCGAACCGCCAGCCGCTGTACGATGAGTTTGCTGAACTGTTGCTGGGTATAGAAGAGGCCATTACCGATACGGTCGCCGAACAGATGCGCATTTTTGGCAGCGCGGGGCAGGCATAATGGAACGCAAAGGGATCATCGCCGCAGGCAACATGCTGGTGGATCACGTCCACCAGATTGTGCAATGGCCGGAGCGCGGCTGGCTGGCGGAAATCACCCACAGCGAACGCTCTACCGGCGGCGCACCGCTGAACGTTCTGCTGACGCTGGCGAAAATGCACGTCGGCCTGCCGTTGCAGGCGGTGGGGTTGATTGGTGAAGATGGCGACGGGGATTACATTCTGGCGATGCTCGATCAATACCACGTCAACCGCCAGCGCGTGCAGCGCACCACCTTTGCGCCAACCTCCATGTCGCAGGTGATGACCGACCCGAGCGGACAGCGCACCTTCTTTCACTCTCCGGGAGCCAACCGCCTGCTGGATCTCCCTGCCTTTGACCGACTCGACGGCGCGATGAAGATCTTCCATTTAGGCTACCTGCTGCTGCTCGACAGCCTGGATATGCCGGACGATGAATTCGGCACGCGCAGCGCGCGGTTACTGGCGCAGATGCGCGACCAGGGATACGAAACCTCGCTCGATCTGGTCTCCCGCAAGGGCGATCCACGCTATCAGCCGCTGGTGCTCCCTGCCCTGCGTCATCTCGATTATCTGGTGATTAATGAACTGGAAGCCGGGGAGTTTAGCGGGCTGGAGATGCGCGACAGCAACGATGCCCCGCACATCCCCCATATCGCTGAAGCCGCCTCACAGCTGCTGGCGGCGGGCGTCCGGCAGCGCGTGGTGATCCACTGTCCGGAAGGTGCATGGGGCGAAGCGCCAGGTGAAGAAGGCCGCTGGCTTCCTTCCTGGATGCTGGAGCAGGAGGAGATTATCGGCAGCGTTGGCGCGGGCGATGCGTTTTGCGCGGGGTTTTTATACGGCTGCCATGAATCACTGCCGCTGGCGGAGAGCATTTATCTGGCGCACGCCTGTGCGCGGGCAAGCCTGCTGGCCGCCAATGCCATTGATGGCGCGAAAACGCTGGCAGAGCTGCAGCTTTTTATCAAAGAGAATACTTAGGCAGCCTTGTCGCTGTGAGAGACATCGGTGGCAAAAACGTATCCAAGCCCACGTATGGTCTTA